>JBGQFF010000113.1:0-8231 GCA_041496745.1 Gammaproteobacteria bacterium | reverse complement strand
TCGTCTGCAACCCGAGACCGCGATACGGATTCCTCACCCGGATGGTCATGCCCGGGTATGCCACAAGTAACAGTTCCCTTGTAAACCGCGCCCCTCTCGACTTCCGCTGAGGCGAATTCACGCACCGAGATGCGTTCACGACGCTTTGCGTGGTCGAGCCTGATGTCGGCCCGGCGAACGGCAGCAACGTGCAGGATATTCGACGTGAAAAGGATATTGCCGCCCCTCTTCCCAAGGAAAATCCCGGATAGAGCATCGAAAGCCGCATCGCCCGCGCTCCGATCGACATAGAGCGACACGGTCCAGGGTGAGCCCTTCTCGTCGCTATCATAGAAGCCTGCCATGGCAACGCTGCGCCCGGCGAGATCGACGCCGTCCGCGTGACCTTCAACAACGCGCCACGACAAGAGAAACTGGCAAAGGCGGAAGCTCGAACGGCCGCCCGGCTTTCCATTGAGCCGGCGGCAGGGGCAAACCGCTTCGCAATTGCAGGACTCATAGTAAGTCCCCACAATGCGCCATTTCTTGGAGGGGTCGGTCACCGCGCCAGTTTACCAGCGAGCAACGATAAACACCCCCCAAACCAGGAGGATTGCCCCGGTCGCCTGCACGAACATCCGGGGTTGCGGCAGAATCTTCTCAAGGAGAACCAGCACGGACAACGCGGCAATCCAGATCAGATTCATCACGCCGAACGCGAATAGGAGTGCCATCAGCAGCCAGCAGCAACCGAGGCAGTACGCCCCTTGGCGCAGCCCCATGCGGAATGCGGCCGTATAACCCTCACGCCATTCGTTCAGCAGGATGCCCATGGGTGAACGGCAACGCCCCAGGCACGCATGTTTGAGCGGCGTGAATTGATAAACGCCTGCTGCCAGGAGCAGCGCGGCAGTCACCAATCTGCTCGAGCTCTCCATCATGGGCGAGACCAGCTGCGCTTCGAGCAATCTCCATTGCGCAAGGGTGGCGAGCAGGCTGAAAGCTGTCCACGTCGCGAGATACCCCAGCGCTGCGACACCCGTCCCAAGCGCAGCCCGTCGCGGGCTGTAGCGCGAATAGTTTATCTTGGCGAGCATCAGCAGCAACGGCGCCGCGGCAGGAAGCATCATTGCAGCCATCATGACTGTCCACATGACGAAGACAAGCAGGAGGTCCGCGCCGGCCCAATCGTTCATGCCTGCCATGAGGAGCGAATCCCCGGCCATGTCCATGTGGGCCATGCCCCAGACCATGTAGAAAACGTAGGCCCAGCAGAGAGCGGCGGCGAGCGCGATGCCAGCGCCCACCGGCAGCACGCCGTCGCCATGATTCCGGGGGCGGGCGTCAGGCCCCGCGTGGGCAGGAGGATCGGAGTCCATGGTTGCCGCTATTGTGGAGCGAATTTGGCGACGGTGTTCACTTCGCCTATCGGCTCCGTGCCGATGGGACCTTCTCCGGCATGGAAACGGCGAAGGACGTTCGCCGTAGCTGGCACGTCATGAGAGATGAAATGTTGTGGAAATGGACGCGCCCGCCCGACGCTGACGAGTGCTACCGAGTGCAAATGGATGGCGCTGAATTTCGACTGAAGTGAAGCGGATGCGAGGCTTGGAATGGGACGTTGAAGCCATGAGGCTCGACTCTCGAGTGTCCGCTATTGGTCGATAGCGGACGTTCGAAGGGCTTGGGCGTAGTTGCCCGATAACAGGAGAACAAGGGGCGGATACCGGACTTGCGCGTGGTGGCTACGCCGCCACTTTCCATTCCCACGGCAGCTGGGGCGCGTCGAGGACGGTTCCCCGTGGGGACGCCACAAAAACAGAGAATTACATGAAAGCCGGAAGCGCTTCGCCTAGGCAGCACAAAAGCTCCGGCTCTCCATGCCTAATCGCTCACCAGCCCCAGCCGAACGGCGACTGGCGGCTCGAGACCCGGCCCGCGTCGGTGAAGAACACCGAACCGCTGCCGGTCGCCGGGTAGTAGTAGTACCAGACGGTCCTGCCGTCGAGCGTGAACTTATTCGAAGGTGCCCCGAGAAGCCTCGTTACTTCGCCCTGATCCATCTCCTGCTCGACCTTCGACCAGTTCGCCCTGAGCGCCGCCACCGGACTTACGTAGCCGGAATTCGCCCCGAGCGGAGCCGCGCCGGCCGGCGCGGCCAGAGTTGTGCCGGGCGCACCCTGCGCTGCGGGCGGCCGGCGGCCTTCGAGATGGTTCACCCGCTTCTGCAGGTCCAGCACTTCCTCTCTCAGCGACTTGAATTCCTGCTGAAGGGTCGCGTAGTCCGGGTCCGCGGCCCGCACCGCAGGGACGCCGGCGAGCGCGAGCGAAACAAGTATCGAGAGCGCTATTCGCATTTCTTGCATGTCAGATCGCAAAAGAACGAGGCCGACGCGCACGCGAACACTTCCAGGGAAGGTTGCGCCTCCGCCCCGCGACCTTCGCCGTCGCGCTACCTGGAGGCGGCGTAGCTCGCCGCCGCCTTGATCTGCTTGGGGTTCATGGTGCGCACCACGCCGAGCATGATCGGCGCATTGGCGCGGGTCCCCGACTGGAAGCCCTGAAGCTGCGCGACAAGGTAGTCGACGTGCTGGCCCGCGAGCCGTGGGAACGCCCCCATGCCCTCGGCATTCTGGCCGTGGCACAGCGCGCAGGCCTGCACGTTCTGCGCCTTGATCCCCTGGGTGTAGATCTTTTCCCCCTCGGCCAACAGCGCGGGATCCCCAGCCTTCTCGTGCGAGGGCTTCTGCGACGCGTAGTAGCCCGCCAAGGCCTTCATCGTGTCGTCGCTCAGCTGCGAGGCCATGCCCCACATGTAGGCCTGGGCGCTCGGGTCTCCGCGGATGTGGCTGCGGAACGCATCGAGCTGCAGGATGATGTACGCCGCCTGCTGCCCGGCGAGCCGGGGGAACACGGGCGATACGCTGCGGCCCTCGGGGCCGTGGCAGGCGGAGCACACTTCCGTGGCGAGCGGCTTGGCGGCCTGCTGGCTCTGCGCCAGCACCGCGCCCGTGCCGGATGCGAGCAGAGCTCCGACTGCGACTGCAATGATTTTCTTCATGATCGATTGCCTAGAAGTTTAACCAGCCAATGAGGTAGAGAGTGTTGTTGTCCTTCGCATTCCTGCCTTGGCCATCGTAGTTGGTGTCGCCGCCATTGAACTTGTTGTACATCGTGTACTGCAGCGCGAACTTGGTGTTCTCGTACGGAACCCAGTCGAGCTCGGCGGTCCAGCCCTTGCTGTCGGGCTTGCTGTTGGCGTAGTCGGTCACCGCGTTGCCCAGGGGCGCATAGAGCACCGCGTCTTCGGAGCCGGTAGTCGAGAAATGCCCGAGCGCAGCGCCGTACTTTCGATGGTAGTAGTAACTCGCCCCGATCCGGAGGGTCTTCAGGTCGGTTGTCGGGTTCGCCGCGCCGCCCGCATCCCACGTCTGCTTCTCCTTGATATGAGTGCCCATCACGGAAAAAAGGTGCTCGTCGCCGATGTACTGGTATTGCGAATCGATCGCCCAGTCTTTGAACTTGTTGGTCGGGCCGGAGAGCGGGGCGCCCCCACCCGGAAACATCTTCGCGTCCATGCCATACGCGCCAACTTGCCAGGAGTTGCGCCCCCACTGGCGCTCGTAGGCGACGCGCCAGTACGGGGCGAAGCCGTTCAGCACATTCGTACTGGTGCTGTCCAGCGGAGCGCCAACCGCAGGCGCGGAACGATAGCCGCCCAGCTCGGCGTAGATCGAATCGTTCCAGTAGCCGTAGACGCTCACCCCCGCCATGTCGGAGGCGCCCCCGCCGAGCAGGGTCGCTGCGCCCGGCGTCGGCGCGGTGGCGCTGCGCTGGTCGAAGGGCGATTGCCACGCGTTGGTAGTGTTCCATAGGTCCTGCACCGTGGGGTTGTTGTTGAAGCTGACCCCCCAGAGGAACTTGTCGTTCGCCATCTTGGCGTAGCGGAGGTCGGTGTTGTCCCAGCCGAATGTGCCCGAAGTGCCGTCGTAGGTCATCTGCACGAAGGCGCCGAAGTTGGGCGCGATCCTGCCCGCATAAAACAGGCTCGCCTGCTGCGGGAACTGCACTTGGCCGTTCTGCGCCAGCGCCCCGGGAACGCCGGAATCCGGGATCGCCCCCTTCGTGCTGGTATAGGACGCCTGCAGCATGAACGACAGCGGCGGCAGTTGATTGAGCAACAGCGTCTGCTCCTTGCTCGTGTTCATGCCGCTCACCTGCGGCAGGTTGTCTATGGTGTACGCGTTGAGCTTAAAGCGCCGCCCGAAGGGCGTAAGCTCGGGGAACACTGTGTGGCAGGCCTGACAGGCCATGCCCGTTTGGCGCGCAAAGCTCGGCACCGCATGTGCGCTTCCCGGTGCGAGCAGCAGCGCGCTGCCTGCCATCGCCAACGCCGCGAAAAACGTCCTCTGCTTTTCTCGCCACATGACGACCTCCCTTCGAGTCGAGCGAATCCGATGCAATCCAAAGAAATATAGTACTTCCGAACGGCACACCTCGCAAATGAGGTACGGACGCGTCCGCTTGAAGAATCCGCGCGCGCTGGTACATTCGGAGGTGAACTCGGTAGTATGAATTGCCGGGTGGGAGAGGTGCCCCCGAGGAAGCTCGGAGGCGACCTCGGGCGCGGTTCAACCGTTCAGCTTGCGCGCCAGCACGCGCAGCACCATGCGCAGCTTCTGCGCGAGCGGAAAGCGCCGGAAGTTGGTCTTCAGCACGCCTTGGGTAAAGGCGGTGCGCTTCGAGTAGTCGATGTTCACCTCGACGATCACCGGCCGGCCGGCGCGCGCCGCCGCGCGCGCCTCATCGAGCCCCGCGCCGATGCCGGCATCGTCGGCGATGCGCACGTAGGCGGCGCCGGTGGCGAGCGCGACGCCCTCGAGGTTGAGCGCGCCGAGCGTCGTGCACGGGGCGCGCTGGTAGGTGATCGATTGCGCCTGCGAAATCTGCGAGAGCTCGCCGTCCTGGAACACGCAGAAGACGATGCCGAGCCGGTGCTGGGCGGCGGTGACGATCTCCATGCAGGTCATCATGAACGCGCCGTCGCCGACGATCGCCGCCACTTCGCGCCCGGGACACGCCAGCTTGGCGCCGATCGCCGCCGGCACCGCGTAGCCCATGCAGTTGAAATCGGTCGGCACGATGAGCGAGCGCGGAGCGAGTACCGGGAACAGTTCGGCCGTGAGGTAGGTGTGGTTGCCGTCGTCCACCGACACGATCGCGTCATCGGGCAGGCGTTCGCGCAGCGCATCGAAAAAGCGCGCCGGGTTGACCCGCCCCCGGCTGTCGTGGGCGTACCACGCGTCGCGGTAAGCCCGCTTGTCGCGGCGGATTTGCTCGAGCAGGGCGCCGGCCGCCGGCCGCGGCGCGTGGCGCGACTTCAGCTCGGCGAGCAGCGCCGCCGCGACCACCCTGGCATCGCCTTCGATCGCGATCTTCGCCCGGTAGTTGGCGTTGAAGACCTGCGGGTTGATGTCCACGTGCACCAGGTTCCCGGGGACGGTGACGCCGAAGCTGCCGGTGGCGAGCTCGGCAAAGCGGGTGCCGATCGCCAGCAGCGCATCGCAGCCGGCGAAGGCGTTGCGCGCCGCCGGCACCGCGGAGGCGCCGAAACTGTAGCCGGTGTGCAAGGGATGATTGGCCGGAAACGCGCTCAGCCCCTGCAGCGTCGTGCTCACCGGGGCCTGCAGGAATTCCGCGAGTGCAACCACCTCCGCGGCCGCGCCGCAAGCCCCCCAGCCTACGAACATCCCCGGGCGTTGCGCCGCGACCAGCAGGTCGGCAGCCTGCGCGACCCGTTCCGGCGCGGGAGCGGGCGCCGCAGGCGCCGGCTCGAGCGCCGGAACGTCGTCCACTTCGCCGGGGAAAAGCTGCAGGTTGACCGGCAACTCGACGAACACCGGCCCCGGCTCTCCCGAGGTGGCGATGCGCCACGCCGCATAAATCGTCGGCACCACATCGCGGTGCGACTGGACGAGAAAGGTCGCCTTGGTCAGCGGGCGCAGGAAGGCGTGCTGGTCGATCTGGTGCAGCTGGTACCTGAACGGCAGGTCGGTGCGCACCCCGCCCGCGATCACCAGCATCGGCACGCCGGCGAGCAGCGCCTCGCCGATCCCGCTCGCCGCGTGCGTAACGCCCGCGGCGGGCACGATGACCATCGTGCCGATCGAATTTGAAACGCGGCTCGTCGCGTCGGCCATGAACGCCGCGCCGCCTTCGTGGGTCACCAGCACCGGCGTGATCTGCGAAGAATCGTTCAGCTCGTCGTAGAGCTCGGTGTTGTGCACGCCGGGGATGCCGAAGGTGTGGCGCACGCCGAGGTTCTCGAGCGCGTGCACCGCGAGCCAGGCTGCAGTTTTCTTCATTCACGCACTTTCAAGGGGTCGCTTCGCCGCCGATCGCGCGGCCGGCGATCCGGCCCGACAGGATACAGCCGCCGAGGAAGCCGCCCTCGAGCGCGCGCAGGCCGTGCATGCCGCCGCCGCCGAAGCCGGCCGACTCGCCGGCCGCATACAGGCCGGGGAGCGGCTGTCCGGATGCCTGCAGCACGCGTGAGGCGAGGTCGGTCTGCAGGCCGCCGAGGCTCTTGCGGCTGACGATGAACTCGCGCATCGCGACCAGCGGACCGGCCTTCGGCTCGAGGATGGGCTGCAGATTGCAGGTGCGCACCTTGTTGCCGCGATACTTGCGCAGCTCCACGATGCGCGCGACCTGTTGGTCCTCGGCGATCGCGCCGCGCCGCACCGCGTCGTCGTAGGCACGCAGCTCGCGCTCGAGCAGCGCCGCGTCCACCGCCGTGTCGCCCTGCAGACGGTTCATCTTCGCTGCCAGTTCCGCCGGCGTGCCGGCGAGCACGATGTCCGCGCAATTGCGGGTGAGTTCGTCGTACAGCCAGCGATTGCCGAACAGCGTGTCGCGCAGGAAGGCGAGCATCTTCCTGTCGCGGATCGAGGGATTGAACTCCGCGCCCGAGACCGCGAGCTCCTTCAGCGCGATCTTGCGGTTGAGCACCTGCCAGGAATACTGCCGCTCCTGGCGGCAGACCTGGGTGACCAGGTCGCGCGTGTCGTACCCGGTCACCAGCGGCGGCCGGATGCGCTCGCCGCGGAAGTTCAGCCACAGCGCCGAGGGCGGCGGCACGAGCGACAGGCCGTGGTCGGGCTTGCGCGGACGGAAATGGTGCACGCCGGCAGCGTAGTTCCACATCTTGTCCAGGTGCGTGACGCGCGCGCCGAGCGCGCGCGCGGCCTCGTGCAGCCGGCCATCGGCATAGCGGTGCGAACCGTTGAGTATCGTTTCAGGCGGCGAGCCCCAGTCGCGGTGCCAGTGCCTGCGCACCAGCTCGAGATTGCCGTTGATGCCGCCCGCCGCGAGCACCACGCAATCGGCCTCGGCCTCGAACGCTGCGCCGCCCGCCTCGAGCACGCCGCGGCAGCCCGCGGCGGCGCCGTTCTTCGTCGTCAGCGCTTCGACACGGTGGCCGAAGCGCAGCGTGAGTTTTTCCCGCTGCGCATGCCCCCGCAGCCGCGCCGCGAGCCGCAGCGCCAGCTCCTGGCCGGTACCCCAGACGATGTGGAAGCGCGGCACCGAGTTGCCGCGCAGCGCAAGGCCGCGCTCGATCCAGTGCGGGATCGGGAAGAACTTGATGCCGTTGGCGCGCAGCCAGCGGTAGACGTCCTCCAGCGACCGGTTGACGTAGGCCTCGGCCCAGCGGCGCGGCCACAGCTCGCCCTCGCCGAGCTCGCCGAAGCGGCACCAGTCGGCGAAAGCGAGATCGGGCGAGTCGCTGAAGCCGGCGCGCGCCTGCTCCGGGCTGCCGACGACGAAGATGCCGCCGAAACTCTCCTTCGCCAGACCGCCGAAGTTGGCTTCCTCGTCGCGCTCCAACAGCGTGACGCTGCGGCCGCGCTCGAGCAGCTCGAGCGCGGTGCAGATGCCGGCGATCCCCCCGCCGACGACAATGACGTCGCTTCGGTAGCTGTCCATGTTTGCATGCAACTGTAGCGCCGCAAGCCGGTTCCGGGCACAAATTTGGTACTATCGAATCGGCAACCCGGTCCACACCCCCACAAGGAGAAGGCGATGATGCGTTCGATTCTCATGGCGGTCGCGCTCGCAGCGGCGTCCACGGCCCAGGCACAGGGCACCATCAAGTTCGCGATCCTCGGGCCGATGGCGTTCGTGCAGGGCGAGAACCACTGGGCGGGCGCGGAGATGGCGCGCGACGAAATCAACAAGGCGGGCGGCATCGC
>JBGQFF010000112.1:0-8331 GCA_041496745.1 Gammaproteobacteria bacterium | reverse complement strand
GATCGGCAAGCCGAATCGGTCGGCCACCACCTGCGCGAAGGTGGTCTCGTGCCCCTGGCCGTGCGAGTGCGAGCCGGTGAACACCGTCACGCTGCCGGTCGGATGCACGCGGATCTCGCCCGCCTCGAACAGCCCGGCGCGCGCGCCGAGCGCTCCGGCGACCGCCGAGGGCGCGATGCCGCAGGCCTCGATGTACGCCGCATATCCCAGGCCGCGCAGCTTGCCGCGTGCCTCGGCTTCCTTCCTGCGCTGCGGGAACCCGGCCACGTCCGCGAGCTTGATTGCGGCGGCCATGGTGGCCTCGTAGTCGCCGATGTCGTACAGCAGCGCCACCGGCGTCTGGTAGGGAAACTGCTTGATGAAGTTGCGCCGCCGGATTTCCGCCGGGTCGAGCTTCAGCTCGCGCGCCGCGGTTTCCACCAGTCGCTCCACCACGTAGGTTGCCTCCGGACGTCCCGCGCCGCGGTAGGCGTCGACCGGCGCGGTGTTGGTGAACACCGCGGTCACTTCGACGTGGATCGCCGGGGTGGTGTATTGCCCGGCAAGCAAAGTGGCGTAGAGGATCGTCGGGATCGCCGGGGCGAAGGTCGACAGGTAGGCGCCCATGTTCGCCGTGGTCTTCACCCGCATCGCCAGGAACTTGCCGTCCTTGTCCAGCGCCAGCTCGGCGATGGTGTGGTGGTCGCGGCCGTGCGCGTCGGAGACGAAGGACTCCGAGCGCTCGGCGGTCCATTTCACCGGGCGGTTGATCTGCTTCGAGGCCCACGTGACCACCACGTCCTCGGCGTACAGGTAGATCTTCGAGCCGAAGCCCCCGCCGACGTCGGGCGCCACCACGCGCAGCTTGTGCTCGGGCAGGCCGAGCACGAATGCCGCCATCAGCAGCCGTTCCACATGCGGGTTCTGGTTCGAGACGTAAAGCGTGTAGGCATCCTCGGCGCGCGAATACAGCCCGATGGCGGCGCGCGGCTCGATGGCGTTCGGGATCAGCCGGTTGTTGATGAACTCGAGCTTGGTGACGTGCGCCGCCTTGGCGAAGGCCGCGTCCACCGCGGCCTTGTCGCCCAGCGCCCACACATAGCAGGTGTTGTCGGGTGCGGCATCATGCAGCACGGGGGCGCCTTTGGCGCGTGCCATGGCCGCATCGGCCACCGCCGGCAGCACCTCGTAGTCCACCTCGACCAGTTCCGCCGCGTCGTGCGCCCCGTCGAGCGTTTCCGCAATGACCACGGCGACGTGGTCGCCGACGTAGCGCGCCTTGCCCTGCGCGAGGCAGGGATGCGGCGGCTCCTTCATCGGTTGGCCGTTGACATCGGTGATCAGCCAGCCGCAGGGCAGGCCGCCGACCTTGGCGGCGGCGAGGTCCTCGCCGGTGAACACGGCGAGCACCCCGGGCGCCTTGAGCGCCTTGTCCTTCCTGATCGACTTGATTTTCGCGTGCGCATGCGGCGAGCGCACGAACACGGCGTGCGTCTGCCCCTGCAGCGTCACGTCGTCCGTGTACTGGCCAGCGCCGGTGAGAAAGCGGTAGTCCTCTTTGCGCTGTATGCGAGCGCCGATCAGCGGTGCACCCATGGGTGGCTCCTTACTTGCCTGTGGCCATGGCCTTGGAACCGGCCATGATCGATTTGACGATGTTGTGGTAGCCCGTGCAGCGGCACAGGTTGCCTTCCAGCGACTCGCGCACTTCCTGCTCGCTGGCGCCCGGGTGGCGCGTGGCGAAGTCCACCGCGTTCATCACCATCCCCGGCGTGCAAAAGCCGCACTGCAGGCCGTGGTGCTCCTTGAACGCTGCCTGCATCGCATGCAGTGTGCCGTCGGACTTGGCGAGGCCCTCGATGGTGCGCACGTCCGCCCCTTCGGCCTGCATGGCCAGCATCGAGCAGGACTTCACCGCCTTGCCATTCATGTGCACGGTGCAGGCGCCGCACTGCGCGGTGTCGCAGCCGACGTGCGTGCCGGTGAGGCGCAGGTGCTCGCGGATGAAGGTGACGAGCAGCGTGCGCGCCTCGACCTCCACAGAGACAGCCTTGCCGTTGACCTTCATGGATACCCTGACTGCCATGCTGCCTCCTTGTCGTTCGGGATCTTTGTTGCTGGCGGGACAGCCATCCTAGCCAAGCGCGTTCCCCGGGGCAATGTTGCGCCGCAATATCCTTCCGTGGGGGTAAACTCCTCTCCCATGGACTCCGTAGACATCGAAGTGCTGCGCAGCGCCGAGGCTTGGCGCAAGGCGGGGCACCGTGTGACCCTCGGCACGATCGTCAAGACCTGGGGTTCGGCGCCGCGCCCGGTGGGTGCGCTGGTGGTGATCCGCGACGACGGCCAGGTGGTCGGCTCGGTCTCCGGTGGCTGCGTCGAGGACGACCTGATCGACAAGGTGCGTTCGCAGGCCGTGGCGAAGGACCTGCCGCAGCTCATCACCTACGGCGTGACCAACGAGGAAGCGACGCGCTGGGGCCTGCCTTGCGGCGGCACGCTGCAGCTGGTGTTGGAGCCGGTGACGCAGAACAGCGGACTCGGCGAGTTGCTGGAGACGATCTCCAGGCAGCAGCTGGTGAAACGCCGCCTGGACATGAAAACCGGCCGCGTCAGCCTGCAGCCGGGACAGTGGCAGGACGCGCTGGAATTCGACGGCGGGGCGCTCACCACGGTGCACGGGCCGCGCTGGCGTCTGGTGCTGATCGGCGCCGGCCAGCTCACGCAGTACCTCGCGGAGATGGCGCGCATGCTCGACTACCACGTGAGCGTGATCGAGCCGCGCGAAGAATACGCGAGCGGCTGGAACGTGGCCGGCATCGAACTGGATCGCCGCATGCCCGACGACGTGATCGCCGCCATGAACCTCGACGGCCACAGCGCCGTGGTGGCGCTGACGCACGACCCGAAGATCGACGACCTGGCGCTGATGGAGGCGCTCAAGTCGGCGGCATTTTACGTCGGCGCCATCGGCTCGAAGAAGAACAACGATGCGCGCCGCGCGCGGCTGAAGGAGTTCGACCTGTCCGAGGGCGAGATTGCGCGCCTGCGCGGGCCGGTGGGCCTGTACATCGGCTCCAAGACCCCGCCGGAGATCGCGGTGGCGATCCTCGCCGAGATGACCGCCGTACGCCACGGCGTGAGCGAGCCGAGCTGGGCGGCGAAGAAGGATTCGCGCTTCGATCCGTCCGCTTGCGAAGTCAAGACTTGAAGTGCGTCGGCCTGCTGCTCGCAGCAGGCTCCGCCACCCGCTTCGGTTCCGACAAGCTGCAGCATGCCTTGCCGCATGGCGTCGCCATCGCCGTGCAGGCGGCGCGCCACTTGAAGTCCGAGGTTTCCAGGGTCGTTGCCGTCGTCCGGCCGGGCAGCGGGCAGACGGCGCGCGCGCTGGCGGCGGAAGGCTGCGAGGTGGTGGTCTGCGACCGGGCCGCCGAGGGCATGGGCGCAAGCCTGGCCTGCGCGGCGCGCGCGGCGGGGGCCGCCGATGGATACCTGGTGGCACTGGGCGACATGCCGTTCGTGCGCCCGAGCACCATCGGCGCGGTGCGCGATGCGCTTGCGGCGGGCGCGGCGCTCGCGGCGCCGTACTTTCGCGCGCGGCGCGGCCATCCGGTCGGCTTCGCCGGCAATTTTCGCGCCGAACTCGAAGCCCTGTCCGGGGACGAGGGCGCCAGGCACCTCCTCGATGCGCATGCGGCGCGCCTGGTGAAAGTGCCGGTCGGCGACCCGGGCGCGATCCGCGACATCGACAAGCCTTCCGACCTCGCGCCGCCCCTCGCCGTGTGACGGGCGGCCCTTCGGGTAAACTCGCCACAGCCAACGAAGGGGGCGCAACACAGCGTGGAGACTGCGCAGCGCGCGGTGCTGTTCGTCGACGTGACCGACAGCACGAGGATTTACGAGACGCTTGGCGACACGCAGGCGCTGGCCTTGATCAATCAGCTGTTCGGACTCCTGGATAAAGCATCGGCGCGCCACGGCGGCACTGTGGTGAAAAAGCTGGGCGACGGCATAGTGTGCGCGTTCCCGGATGCGGACGCCGCGTTTCAAGCGGCTTGCGATATGCAAGTCGCGGCGCCCGGGCCAAGCCCGGCACGCCTGACGATCAAGATCGGCTTCACCTACGGGCCGGTGGTGCTGTCCGGCGGCGACGTGTTCGGCGACACGGTGAACGTCTGCGCGCGCCTGGTGGCGCTGGCCAACGCGGAACAGGTGCTCACGACGCAGCAGACGGTGGATGCGCTGTCGCCCGCGCTGCGCGACCGGTGCCGGCAGATGTTCCCGATCCGCGTGCGCGGCCGGCACGAGGAGATCATCGCCTGCAACGTGCTCTGGCGCTCCGACCCCGACGTGACAGAGATCAACCTGACCGGCGCCGCGTTGGCGCGCGCGAAAGAGACTGTGCTCAAGATCACCTACCAGGGGGAGCTGCGCGTGGAGCGCTCGGACGGCACCGGCTTGCGCATCGGCCGCGACAAGGAGAACGACCTGGTGGTTGAGAGCCACTTCGCTTCCCGCGTGCATGCCCGGGTGTTCGCGCGCGAGGGGCATTTCGTGCTGCAGGACCTGTCCTCCAACGGCACCTACCTGCTCTCGGACGGCAACAGCGCGGAGATCCTCCTGCACCGCGAAGAGGCGGTCCTGAGCGATCGCGGCTGGATCGGCCTGGGCAACAGCGCCGCGCGCCACGGCGACCACGCCCTGCGCTACCGGGTGGAGCCCGAGGGGGATTGAGCAGGGGGGGCGGGCCCCTCCTGTAAAATCGCCGGCTCCCCTTCCGGCCCGCCATGTCCGCCTCCGACCTTCTCGCCCGCACCGACCCCGAGCTCTGGGACGCCATCAGCCTGGAGAACCGCCGCCAGGAAGACCACGTCGAGCTGATCGCCTCGGAAAACTACGTCAGCCCGGCGGTGCTCGCGGCGCAGGGCTCGCAGCTCACCAACAAGTACGCCGAGGGCTACCCCGGCAAGCGCTACTACGGCGGCTGCGAGTACGTGGACATCGTCGAGACGCTGGCCATCGAGCGCGCGAAGAAGCTGTTCGGCACCGACTGGGCCAACGTGCAGCCGCATTCCGGCTCGCAGGCCAACCAGTCGGTGTATGTCACGCTGCTCAAGCCCGGCGACACGGTGCTCGGCATGTCGCTCGCGCACGGCGGGCACCTCACCCACGGCTCGCCCGTCAACCTCTCGGGCAAGCTCTACAACTTCGTCGCCTATGGCCTGAATGCGAGCGAGGAGATCGACTACGACGCGGCCGAGCGGATCGCGCTCGAGCACCGGCCGAAGCTGATCGTCACTGGCGCCTCTGCCTACTCGCTGGTCATCGACTGGCAGCGCTTCCGCGCCATCGCCGACCAGTGCGGCGCGCTGCTGATGGCCGACATCGCGCACTATGCCGGCATGGTGGCGGTCGGCCTGTATCCCTCGCCCGTCGGCGTCGCGGACTATGTCACCAGCACCACGCACAAGACGCTGCGCGGGCCGCGCGGCGGGCTGGTGCTCGGCATGGGCGACCTGGGCAAGGGCATCAACTCCGCGATCTTTCCAGGGCTGCAGGGCGGGCCGCTGATGCACGTGATCGCGGCCAAGGCGGTGGCCTTCGGCGAGGCGCTCCGGCCCGAGTTCAAGCTCTACCAGCAGCAGGTGCTGGACAACGCCAAGGTCATGGCGCGCGCGCTCATGGCGCGCGGCGTGCGCATCGTGTCGGGGCGCACCGAGTCGCACATGATGCTGCTCGACCTGCGGGGAAAGAAAATTACCGGCAAGCACGCGGAGGCCGCGCTCGGCCGCGCCCACATCACGGTGAACAAGAACGCCATCCCGAACGACCCGGAGAAGCCGATAGTCACCTCGGGGGTGCGCATCGGCACGCCGGCGATGACCACGCGCGGCTTCAGGCTGGGGGAGGCGGAAATCCTCGCCAACCTGATCGCCGACGTGCTCGAGCGTCCCGCCGACGAGGCCAGCCTGCGGCGCGTGGCGGGCGAGGTGAAGGCGCTGTGCGCGAGATTCCCGGTCTACGGGTAGAGTAGGGCGCCATGCGCTGCCCGTTCTGCGGCAACGAGGACACCCAGGTGCTCGACACGCGCTCGAGCACCGAGGCGAGCTCGATCCGCCGCCGGCGCAAGTGCCCCGCCTGCGACAAGCGCTTCACCACCTACGAGCGCGTCGACCTGAAGATGCCGCGCCTGGTGAAAAAGGACGGCAGCCGCGCCGATTTCGACCGCGACAAGCTGGTCGGCAGCATGATGCTCGCGCTGCGCAAGCGCCCGGTGGCCACCGACGCGCTGGAAGGCGCGGTGGCGAGGATCGAGGAAAAGCTGAGGTCCCTGGGCGAGCGCGAGGTGCCCACCAGCCGCGTCGGCGACCTCGTCATGCGCGAGCTGGCCAAGCTCGACAAGATCGCCTACATCCGCTTCGCCTCGGTGTACCGCAGCTTCGAATCGCCCGACGACTTCCGCGAGGCGGTGCAGGAAGTGAAAACCAAGAAGCGCCGGAAGTGACCGCTTTTTCGGCGTTCGACCACGCGATGATGCGCCGCGCGCTGACGCTCGCTGAGAAGGGGCTGTACACCGCGACGCCCAATCCGCGAGTCGGCTGCGTGCTGACGCAGGGCGAGCGGATCGTCGGCGAGGGCTGGCACGAGAAGGCGGGTGCGCCGCACGCGGAGGCCAACGCGCTCGTGCAGGCGAGCGCGGCGGCAAAGGGCGCGACCGCCTACGTGTCGCTCGAGCCTTGCAACCACCACGGCAAGACGCCACCTTGCGCCGACGCTCTGATCAGGGCTGGCGTGGTGCGCGTGGTCGCCGCGATGCGCGATCCGAATCCGCAATCGAAGAAGGGCGGCGAGGCGCTCGCCGCCGCGGGCATCCGCTTCGAGCATGGGCTGATGGAAGAGGAGGCACGCGAACTCAATATCGGCTTCGTGTCGCGCATGGCGCGCGGCCGGCCCTGGGTGCGCATGAAGATCGCGGCGACGCTCGACGGGCGCACGGCGCTCGCCAACGGCAAGTCGCAGTGGATCACCGGGTCGGAAGCGAGGAAGGACGGCCATCACTGGCGCGCGCGCGCCTGCGCCATCGCCACCGGTGGGGGCACGGTGAAGGCGGACAATCCCAGGCTGACGGTGCGTGAATTCGAAACCACGCGGCAACCCCTGCGCGTGGTGATCGACAGCCATGTCGAGACTCCGCCGCAGGCGCGCATCCTGCAGGGCGAGAAGGTGCTGTTGTTCGCGGCGGTGGCCGGGAAGACCCTGCCGAATGCGGAGATCGTGGTAATGCCCAATGCGGGCGGAAAAGTGGATCTAAAGAAGATGCTGGGAGAACTTGGGCGCCGCGGCGTGAACGAGCTGCACGTCGAGGGCGGCTTCAAGCTGAACGGGTCGCTGGTGCGCGAGGGCTGCGTGGACGAATTCCTCATCTACATGAACCCGAGCCTGCTCGGCGATTCGGCGCAGGGGATGGTGAACCTCGCCGAGATCACGGCATTGGATCAGCGCGTCGCGCTCAAGCTGCGCTCGGTCGAGCGCATCGGCGACGACTTGAGGATCATCGCGAGGCTCTGATGTTCACCGGCATCGTCCAGGCAGTCGGAAAGATCGTGAGCGTGAAGCCTCTGATGGTGGACGCCGGCAAGTTGCCGCTTGCGGACGTCAAGGTCGGCGATTCGATCTGCGTGCAGGGCGCGTGTCTCACGGTCACCCGCAAGCGCGGCAAGCGGCTGTCTTTCGACGTTTCGCACGAGACTCTCGAGTGCACCACCGGATTCGAGAGGCCCGGGCCGGTGAACCTGGAGAAGGCCCTGCGTCTTGCCGACCGGCTCGGCGGGCATCTGGTGACCGGGCACGTGGACGGCGTCGGCCACCTGGTGCAGGCGAAGGGCAGCGTTTACACGTTCCGCGCGCCGAAGGCGGTGGCGCGCTACGTCGCGCCCAAGGGCTCGATCTGCGTCGACGGCGTGAGCCTGACGGTGAACCGGGTGCGCGGCGCGGAGTTCGAGGTCAACCTGATTCCGCACACGCTGAAGGTCACGACGCTCGCGCGCCTCAAGCCTGGTACGGAGGTGAATCTCGAGGCGGACCTGATCGCGCGCTACATCGAGCGGCTGCCCTTGGCGTCCAAGTAAGTCCCGGCGTCCGGTCTTCCAGAACACAGCCAAGCGCGGGCGACCTATCTCGGAACCCGCTTACGGCGTATTACACCGGTGCAGACCTTGCGTTGAGCACCCGCGTCTCTGCGTTCTGCAGAGGCCCGTGCGATAACTTGCTTAACGGCGATTGAGCGTCCAGTCGAACGCGCCGTAGCGCAGCTTGATGCGGCCGATGTTGCGGTCGGCGCGCTCGAACGAG
>JBGQFF010000111.1:0-8539 GCA_041496745.1 Gammaproteobacteria bacterium | reverse complement strand
GCCGTGCGGGTTGTGGCAGATCGAGCAGTCTTCGTTCACCGGCTCATGGGCATGGACGAACGGCCCGCGCTTCTCGGCATGGCACTGGTAGCAGGTCTCGACCACGCTGTCGCGCTTCATCAGCGCCCGGCCGATCGACCCGTGAGGATTGTGGCAATCCGAGCAGACCACCTTCCCTTCCAGGATTGGATGCCGGAACATCCGGTTGACTTCGACGCGCTGCTGCTTGTGGCAGGTGAAGCACACCTCGGGCTGCGTGAGCTTGGTCAGCACCTTGTCCTTCGTATGCATGGTGTGGCAGCTGGTGCAGGCATTGCCGCGCGCCTGGTGCGTGCTGCCCTCCCAGTGCGTGCGTTTGCTGCCGCCGGCGTGGCAACCAAGGCAGATCGCGTTCTTGTCATCGGTGGCCAGCGACGCGCTCTTGCCGCCGGGATTCTTGATGCCCCCGACGCCTCTGCCGCCGCCGGCCTTGGCGTGTTCGGTCGCGTCGCCGTGGCAGGTCGAGCATTCGCCGGCGTTCGCCGGACCTCTCAAGTTTCCCTTCTGGCCGTGAACAGAGTTGTTGTAGTAGGTAACCTGGGCTTCATGGCAAGCGGCGCACACTTCCGCACCCGGGCCGGCCGCGTAGGCACTGCCGGGGCAGACCATGCCAAGCGCAAGCGCCGCGACCCCAAGCTTGCCCAGGCGGTTGCACAATTCGCCGAGTCCGAGCGTGAAATTGGATGCGTGCGTTCCCCTCATTGCAATCTCCCCGTCGGTTCAACATCTGTTGGCATCGTATTGCGATCGGGAACACCATTCAGGCACGGGGAATGATCGCAAAAAGGCGTGCGCGCGGTCGGCGAGCCGCACGCGCCCGTTTGATCTGGATCAACCGCGAGTCACGCCGGGCCGGGACCATTGACCTGCGTCAATATGGTTTGCGCGGACGGCGCGAAAATTTGCGCAATGCAACACGGCCTTCCATCGAACTTGCCGCGGGCAGCCGGACCCACGAGGGATCACAGCTTGCTCGAAGACGTGATCGGGAGGCTGCCTGCGTTCCGTCAGTTGCCGCGAAAAGACCTCGACACGCTCGCGACTCACTCGCACCTGCGCGAGTCGCGCCGCGGCGCGGTGATCGTCGCGCGCGGCGAGCGTATGCCGGGCGTGGTCGCGCTGGCGTATGGCTCGGCAAAACTCGCGCTGCGGCGCGCAAACGGCGAGGAAAAGGTGGTGCGCCTGCTCGGCCCCGGCGAGCACTTCGGCCTCGATGCCGCGCTGCTCGACCGGCCCTGCCCGGTGCAACTCGTCGCCCTGTCCAATTCCCTGGTGGCCACGATCCCGCCCGTGCCGCTGCTGCGCATGATGGAACATGACGTCAGCTTCGCGCGCTGCGTCGCCCGCGAGCTCGCCGAGCGCATGCTGGAACTGCTCTCCGAGCTCGAAACCAGCCTGCAGCAAGGCGGCCTGCAGCGCCTGGCCTGTTACCTGAACTCGCTCGCAAGACCGAACGGACAGCCAGGACCGTGGATCGCGAGCCTGCCTGTCACCAAGACCACGGTCGCGGCACGCCTCGGCGTCAAGAAGGAGACGCTGTCGCGCATGCTGCGCGAACTCGCCGCCAGGGGACTCATCGCAGTGTCGGGCCCGGAAGTCGTGATACTCGACCGCGTCGGGCTTGCCCGGCTCGTCGACGCGACCAGCTAAATCTGGTCCAGCCCGCGCTGCGTGAGCAGCAGCCGGTGCTTCTCCGCGCGCCGCAGCGCGCTCGCCACCTGGTGCCCCTCGAGCAGCCCCGCCAGCTTGCGCGGCCCGCACTCGTCCAGCACGGCCCGGCTCACCTTGAGCAGGTGCAGCGGCTCGCGCGGCTTTTTCAGGAGGAAGTTCTGCGCCTCGCGGTCGCCGTCCCAGCTCTCGGCGAGCGCCCAGTCGGGAAATACCTGCCGCAGGTATTCGCGGACTGCGTCGAGACGTTCCTTGGAGATTTTCGCCATGTCAGGCAGCGCGAACGGGGGCCAAGCGAATGTACCGCGAATCCGCCCGCAACAGGTATCTGGAAAAATGCTGGCTAGTTGAGGTCGAGCGCGCGCTGCTTGAGCGCCGCGAGCGGCACGTATTCGAGCACGCTCTCGTGCGTCGCCTCGAGCACCACCTGCGGCGCGGCGCCCGCGCGCCAGGCCTCCACCCAGCGCAGCACGTGCAGGCACCAGCGGTCGCCGGCCTGCAGGCCGCGAAAGCGCATTTCCGGGCGCGGCGTGACCAGGTCGTTGCCTTTGGCCACGCTGAAGTCGAGGAATTCCTGCGTCACCCTGACGCACACCAGGTGCGCGACGCCGTCCGCGCCGTGCGTGGCGCAGCTGCCGTCGCGGAAGTACCCGGTCAGCGGAGAATAGCTGCAGGCCATCAGCTCGCCGCCCAGCACGTTCTTTTCCTGGCTCATGCGGCGTGCGCCCCGATGTAACGCTTCACCGCCTCGGCCCGCGGCTCGATCAGCTCGAAGCGCTGTGGAAGGTTCTCCAGGCCTTCGAACCCTTGCGGCCGCTCCGGCTCCCGCCCGAGCGCCTCCTTGATCGTCGCGGCGAACTTCGCCGGCAGCGCCGTCTCGAGGCAGATCAGGGGCACACCGGCCTCGCGATGCGCCAGCCCGACCTTCACGCCGTCGGCGGTGTGCGGATCGATGGTGACGCCGTACTTGCGGTGCGCCTCCCGTATCGTCGCCAGCCGGTCGGCGTGGGTGCTCTTGCCCGATGCGAAGCCGCTGCTGCCCTGGAGCGCGAATTCGCCGTCCCGCTCGAGCTGGCCCCACAGGGCGACGATGCGCTTCGGGTCGCGCCCCACCAGGTCGAACGCGTAGCGCTCGAAGTTGGAGGCCTTGGAGATGTCCATCGAGGGACTCGAGGTCGCCACCGCCGCGCGGCGCACGCGGTAGCGAGCGCTGCGGAAGAACTCGTCCAGCACGTCGTTTTCGTTGGTGGCGAGGATCAGGCGCGCGACCGGCAGCCCCATCGCGCGCGCCACGTAGCCGGCGTGGATGTTGCCGAAGTTCCCGGTAGGCACCGCGAAGGCGACCCTCTCGGAGTCGCTGCGCGTGGCGCGGAAGTAGCCCCAGAAGTAGTACACCACCTGCGCCGCGACGCGCGCCCAGTTGATCGAATTCACCGCGCCGATGCGGTAGCGCGCCTTGAACGCGGCGTCGGCATTCACCTGCTTGACCAGGTCCTGGCAGTCGTCGAACACGCCCTTCACCGCCAGGTTGTGGATGTTGGCGTCCTGCAGCGCGTACATCTGCGCCGCCTGGAACGCGCTCATGCGCCCGTGCGGCGAGAGCATGAACACATTCATCCCCTGCTTGCCGCGCATCGCGTGCTCGGCGGCGGAGCCGGTGTCGCCCGAGGTGGCGCCGAGAATGTTGAGCTTCTGCCCGCGCCGGCGCAGACCCTGCTCGAACAGGTGCCCGAGCAGCTGCAGCGCCAGGTCCTTGAAGGCGAGGGTGGGGCCGTTGGACAGGCCCAGCAGGTGCAGGCCCGGCTCGAGCGTCTTCAGCGGCGCGATGTCGTCGCTGCCGAAGACCGCCCTGGTATAGGTCCTGGCGACCAGCGCCTCGAGGTCCGGCACATCATCCATGAACTGCTGCAGGATCGCGGTGGCCAGCTCGGCATAGCTCTTGCCGCGCCAGGCGGCGAGATCCGCCTTCGGGTAGGCCTCGGGCACGTACAGCCCGCCGTCGGGCGCGAGGCCCTCGAGCAGGATGTCGGAAAAACGTTGCGGCTGCACGCCGCCTCTGGTGCTGAGGTATCGCAACCGGTTATCGCTTGTCGCTTTGCTTGTGCAACTGTTTGAACTTGCGGATCTGCTCCGGCGTCGCCTTGCGGTGCGCCTTCTGCGCCTTCACGGGCGCAGGCCTGGCGTCCTTTTTCTGGGCGGGCGGCGGGGTTTGCCCCCAGGCCGGCAGCAGGCAGGAGGCGAGCGCCAGCGCCAGCCAGGCCCTCACAGCAGCGCCTCCAGGCGGATGCGCGTCACCTTGCCGAGCACCGTCGGCAACTTTTCAATGCGCGCCAGGGCGGCGTTCACGTTCTTCTCGATGGCGCGGTGCGTGAGCATCACGATATCGACGCGCTTCTCGCCCTCGCCGGGCTCCTTCTGCACCATGGCGTCGATCGAGATTCCCGAGTCGGCGAGGATGCGCGTGATGCGCGCCAGCACGCCGGGCTTGTCCAGCACGCGCATGCGCAAATAGTAGGCGGTCTCCACGGCGCCGATCGGCAGGATCGGGGTGTCCGAAAGCTGGTCGGGCTGGAACGCGAGGTGCGGCACGCGGTGCCCGGGGTCGGCGGTGATCAGGCGCGTCACGTCCACCAGGTCCGCCACCACCGCGCTGGCGGTGGGCTGGCTGCCCGCGCCCGCGCCGTAGTACATGGTCGCGCCCACCGTGTCGCCTTTCACCAGGATGGCGTTCATCACGCCTTCGACGTTGGCGATCAGGCGCCTCGCCGGCACCAGCGTGGGATGCACGCGCAGCTCGATGCCCTTCTTCGCGCGGCGCGTGATGCCGAGCAGCTTGATGCGGTAGCCGAGCTCCTCGGCATAGCCGATGTCTTCCTGCGTCAGCTTCGAGATGCCCTCGGTGTAGGCCTTGCTGAACTGCATCGGGATGCCGAAGGCAAGGGCCGAAAGGATCGTGAGCTTGTGCGCCGCGTCGATGCCTTCGACGTCGAAAGTCGGATCGGCTTCGGCGTAGCCTCTGCGCTGCGCTTGGCGCAGCGCATCGGCAAACGAGGAGCCTTTGTCGCGCATTTCCGACAGGATGAAGTTGGAGGTGCCGTTGATGATGCCGGCGATCCACTCGATGCGGTTGGCCGCCAGGCCCTCGCGCAGTGCCTTGATGATGGGGATGCCGCCGCCGACCGAGGCCTCGAAGGCCACCATCACGCCCTTCCTCTGCGCCGCGGCGAAGATCCGGTTGCCGTGCTTGGCGAGCAGCGCCTTGTTGGCGGTGACCACGTGCTTGCCGCGAGCGATCGCCTCCAGCACCAGGTCCTTCGCGATGCCGGTGCCGCCGATCAGCTCGACGACGATCTCGATGTCTGCCGCGCGCACCACTTCCCAAGCGTTGCCGGAAACCTTCGCCTTGCCGTCGACGAGCCGGCGCGCCTTCTTCAGGTCCTTGTCGGCGACGCGCGTGATGCGGATCGCCCGGCCGGCGCGGCGCCGGATCTCGCCGGCGTTGCGGCTGAGCACGTCCCAGGTGCCGCCGCCCACCGTGCCGATGCCGAGCAGCCCTACGTGGATCGGCTTCATGCCGCTCCACGCAGCAGGCCGTCCTTGCGGAACATCTCCCGCACGCCGCGCAGCGCCTGGCGCAGCCGGTTCTCGTTCTCGATGAGCGCGATCCTGACGTGGTCGTCGCCGTAGTCGCCGAAGCCGATGCCGGGGGACACCGCGATCTTCGCCTGGTCCATCAGGCGCTTGGTGAACTCGATGGAGCCCATCGCGGCGTAGACCTCGGGGATCTTCGCCCACACGTACATCGAGGCCTTCGGGTTCTCCACCATCCAGCCGATGTCGTGCAGCCCCTTCACCATCACGTCCCTGCGCTTCTCGTAATTGCGCCGGATGTCCTCCACGCACTGCTGTGGCCCTTCCAGCGCCACGATGGAGGCCACCTGGATCGGCGTGAAGGTGCCGTAGTCGTGATAGCTCTTGATGCGCGCCAGCGCGTGGACCAGGTCCTGGTTGCCGACCATGAAGCCGATGCGCCAGCCGGCCATGTTGTAGCTCTTCGACATGGAGAAGAATTCGACCGCCACGTCGCGCGCGCCGGGCACCTGCATGATGGAAGGCGCCCGATTGCCGACCCAGTCGCCGTCGAACACGATGTCGGCGTAGGCGAGGTCGTGCACCACCATGATGTCGTGCTCGCGCGCCAGCGCCACGATGCGCCCGAAGAAATCCAGCTCCACGCATTTCGCCGTCGGGTTCGAAGGAAAGCCGATGACCAGCATCTTCGGCTTGGGCGTCAGCTCGCGGATCGCGCGCTCCACCTCGGCGATGAAGTCCACCCCCGGCGTCATGCGCACCGAGCGGATGTCGGCGCCGGCGATGATCGCGCCGTAGATGTGGATCGGGTACGAGGGGTTGGGCACCAGCACCGTGTCGCCGCGGTCCAGCGTCGCCAGCATCAGGTGGGCGAGGCCTTCCTTGGAGCCGATGGTGACGATGGCTTCGCTGTCCGGGTCGAACTCGACCGCGTAGCGGCGCTGGTACCAGTCGCAGATCGCCTTGCGCAGGCGCGGGATGCCCTTCGAAACCGAGTAGCCGTGGGTGTCCTGGCGCTGCACGGCCTCGACCAGCTTGTCGACGATGTGCTTCGGCGTCGGCCCGTCGGGGTTGCCCATCGACAGGTCGATGATGTCCTCGCCGCGGCGCCGCGCCGCCATCTTCAACTCGTTGGTGATGTTGAAGACGTACGGCGGCAGCCGCTTGATCCTTGAAAACTCGCGCATTGTAGAATTCTAGCAGTGAAACTCCACGCTTCCGCCCCCACGCGCCTGCACACCTTCACCGGCTACGGCGAAGGCTATGTGCTGCTGAACGGGGCGCGGCACGAAGCGAGCATGATCGTGCTGCCCGAGCGGCTCCTGCCCTGGCCGGTGGCGGGCTTCGAGGCCCTGACGGAGGAGCACTTCGCGCTCATCGCCGAGCTCAAGCCCGAAGTGGTGCTGCTCGGCACCGGCGGCCGGCTGCGCTTTCCGCACCCCCGCCTCACCGCGCCGCTCACGCGCGCGCGCATCGGCCTGGAGGTGATGGACGTGCAGGCCGCCTGCCGCACCTACAACATCCTGATGTCCGAAGAACGCGTCGTGGCCGCCGCGCTGGTGCTCGGTTGAGCGGCGCGCTGCCGCGCGGCGCTCTTCTCGTCCTCGCGCTGGCGCTGGCCGCGGCCTGGTTCGGCGCGCTCGGCCAGCGCAAGCTGGTCAAGCCGGACGAAGGCCGCTACGGCGAGATCCCGCGCGAGATGGTGGCGAGCGGCGACTGGCTCACACCGCGCCTCAACGGCTTGAAGTACTTCGAGAAACCGCCGCTGCAATACTGGGCGACGGCGGCCGCCTACTCCGCCTTCGGCGTCGCCGAGTGGACCACGCGGCTGTGGGGCGCGCTCACCGGGTTCGCGGGCGTGCTGCTCGCCTTCTACGCCGGGCGGCGCCTCTACGGCGAGGCGGCGGGGCTGTGCGCCGCCGCGGTGCTCGCCGGCTGCGCCCTGTATGCGGCGATGTCGCAGCTTGCCACGCTGGACATGGGCGTGAGCGCGTTCCTTTCCCTGGCCGTGTTCGCAGTGCTGCTGGCCCAGCGCGACGAGGCGCAGGAGCGCGAGCGGCGCTCATGGATGCTCCTCGCCTGGGCGGCAATGGCGCTCGCCGTGCTGTCCAAGGGCCTGATCGGCGTGGTGCTGCCCGCAGGCGCGATCCTGCTCTACGCGCTGTGGCAGCGCGACCTCCAGCTCCTGCGGCGCCTGCACCTCGTCCCGGGCGCCGTGCTGTTCCTCGCGCTCACGGCGCCCTGGTTCATCGCGGTCAGCGCCGCCAACCCCGAGTTCGCGCGCTTTTTCTTCGTGCACGAGCATTTCGAGCGCTTCCTGACGCACCAGCATCACCGCCCGGGGCCCGCCTGGTACTTCGCGCCGGTGCTGCTCCTTGGCATCATGCCGTGGCTTGCTTCGCTCGGCGCCGGGCTGCGCCTGGCAGTGCTGGCGGAGCGAGGCGCGCGCTTCCGGCCCTCGCGCTTCCTGCTCGCCTGGTGCGTCACGGTGTTCGCCTTCTTCTCGCTTTCCGGATCCAAATTGCCTCCCTACATCCTGCCGATGTTCCCGGCGCTGGCGCTGCTCGTCGGGGCGCAACTCTCGGACGCCTCCCGTTCCCTGCTAGTCGCGCAGGCCGGGCTGGCGGCGCTGATCGGCGTCGCCCTGCTGGCCTTCGTGGCGCCGGACGCGCCACCGGGATGGATCCGCTTGGCGGCGCCGCACTACGCGGCGTACCGCCCCTGGCTCCTTGCGGCGGGCGCGATGCTTGCGCTGCTCGGGCTGGCCGCGGCGTGGTTCGCCTGGCGCGGGCGCAATGTGGCGTCGGTCCTCGCGCTGGCCGCCGGCGCGTTTGCCTGCACGCAGCTCACGCTGCTCGGCCACGAATCGCTGTCGCCGATATACTCCGCGTACGACGTGGTGAAGCGGGCGCGGCCAGGGCTGCCGCCGGACGCGCCGTTCTACGCCGTCAACCAGTATGACCATACGCTGCCGTTCTATCTGGGGAGGACCGTCACCATGGTGGCGCAGGCCGAGGAATTGCGCGTGCCGGTAGGCTGGGAACCGGAGAAGTTCATTGCCGACCTCGGCGCTTTCGCCGCGGCGTGGCGGCGCGAAGGTCCCGCCTGCGCCGCTTTCGCGCCGGCGGAGTTCGAGGGCATTCGCGCGGCCCACGGCCTGGAGGCGAAAGTACTCGCCACAGGCGCGCGCTACCTGATCGCCTGCAAGCCGTGAGCGCGCTGAGCTTCTCGCTGGTCCTCG
>JBGQFF010000110.1:0-8767 GCA_041496745.1 Gammaproteobacteria bacterium | reverse complement strand
TCGGCGACCGCGCGGCGAGCAAGCAGCACAGAGCGACGAGCCCTCTCATCGGCCGGTGCTGCCGAAGCCCCCTGCGCCGCGCGTGCTGGCGGCGAACTGCTCCACGACCTCGAACTCGACCTGCACCACCGGCACCACCACCAGTTGCGCGATGCGCTCGAGCGGCTGGATCGTGAATGCGGCCTTGCTGCGGTTCCACACTGAGACGAAGATCTGCCCCTGGTAGTCGGAATCGATCAGGCCGACCAGGTTGCCGAGCACGATGCCGTGCTTGGCGCCCAGCCCCGAGCGTGGCAGCACCATCGCCGCAAGGCCCGGGTCGCCGAGGTGGATGGCAATGCCCGAAGGCACCAGTTGGCTGTCGCCGGGCTGCAGTGCGAGCGGCGCGTCGAGGCAGGCGCGCAGATCGAGGCCGGCAGCACCCGGCGTGGCGTAGTGGGGGAGAGTCTCGTTCTCGCGGATCCTCGCGTCGAGGATCCGGACTTCAAGCTTTCGCACGCGAGCGCTTCTCTCCCGCCAGCATGCCGGCGATGTGCGCCACCAGCTTGCGCGCCAGCTCCAGCTTGGGCCCGCGGCCCAGGGGATGCTCGCCGCGGTCGTCGAACAGCGTGATCTCGTTGTCTTCGGCGCCGAGCGCCTTCTGCGCGAGGTTCGCCGCCAGCAGCGGAATCTTCTTCTTCGCCCGCTTGGCGCGGGCGTTTTCCGCCAGCCGCTCGCTCTCGGCAGCAAAGCCGACGCAGAACGGCGCGTTCTTCATCGCAGCCACGTGCGCCAGGATGTCGGGGTTCTCGGCGAGCTCGAGCGTCATGCCGCCCGCCCCCTTCTTGATCTTCTGGGCGGCGCGGTTCTTGACTTTGTAGTCGGAGACCGCCGCCACGGCGATGAACACGTCGCAAGTGCCCACCGCCTTCTTCACAGCCTCCAGCATCTGGTCGGCGCTGCGCACGCTGATGCGCTCGACGCCCGCGGGGGCGGCGAGCGCCACGGGGCCGCTCACCAGCGTGACCTTCGCGCCCGCTTCGCGCGCGGCACGGGCCACCGCGTAGCCCATCCTGCCAGAACTGGCGTTGGTGATCGCGCGCACCGGGTCGATCGGCTCTTCAGTTGGCCCGGCCGTCACCAGCACACGCTTGCCGGCGAGCAGCTTGGGCTGGAAGAACGACTCGATCTCCTCGACGATCTCTTCGGGCTCCAGCATGCGGCCCATGCCGACCTCGCCGCAGGCCTGGTCGCCCGCCGCCGGCCCGGCGAGGAACACGCCGTCGCCGCGCAGGGTGTGCAGGTTGCGCTGCATCGCCGGGTTCTCCCACATCTCCACGTTCATTGCCGGCGCCGCCATCAGAGGACAGCGGCGCGCCAGGCACAGCGTGGACAGCAGGTCGTCGGCCAGCCCGCCCGCCACCTTGCCGAGGAAATCGGCGCTGGCCGGCGCCACCACGATCAGCTCGCGGTCGCGCGACAGCTCGATATGGCCCATGTTGTCCGGCACGCGTGGATCCCACAGGTCGGTCCACACGCTCTGCCCGGTGAGCGCCTGCAGGGTGACGGGGGTGACGAAGCGCGTCGCTGCCTCGGTCATCGCCACGCGCACGTCGGCACCGGCTTTCACCAGCAGCCGGGCGAGCTGGGCGGCCTTGTAGGCGGCGATGCCGCCGGTGATGCCGAGCAACAGTCTCTTGCCCTTCAGGGTCATCTGCCTCCGGGCTGGCGCGTTAATGGGAAGCGGGATTCTAGGGGAATTCGAGGGGGGGTGCTCTTTGGGGATCACCGACTGGCCGCTGCAGGAACGGCCGCGTGAGCGGCTGCTGGCGCATGGCCCCGCCAGCCTCTCGGACGCGGAACTGGTGGCCGTCTGCCTGCGGTCGGGGATCCGCGGCAAGAGCGCGGTGGACTTGGCGCGCGAACTGATTGCCGGATTCGGTGGCCTCGCGGGCCTGCTCGCCGCCGACCTGCCCAAGCTGGTGCAGGTGAACGGGCTGGGAGCAGCCAAGGCGGCGCAGCTCGCGGCAGTCATCGAGCTGGCGCGGCGTTCTCTGCGCGAAGAGCTGAAAGCGGGCAGCGCGCTCACTTCCCCGGGCGCGGTGCGCGACTACCTGCGTCTCGCCCTGGGCGCGCGCGGCCACGAAGTGTTCGTGGTGCTGTTCCTCGACGCCCAGCACCGGGTGCTGACCAGCGCCGAGCTGTTCCGTGGCACTCTCACGCAGACCAGCGTCTACCCGCGTGAGGTGGTGAAGTCGGCGCTCGCCGCCAACGCCGCTGCAGTGATTTTCGCGCACAACCATCCGTCGGGAGTGGCCCAGCCGAGCCAGGCGGACGAATTGCTGACGCGCCAGCTGAAGGAGGCCCTGGCCCTGGTGGATGTCAAAGTGCTTGACCACTTCATCGTCGCTGGCAACCAGATCCTATCCTTCGCCGAGCGGGGGCTGCTCTAACCGGGAAATCGGGCTCTGACCCCGATTTTTCGTTATAATCCGCGCCTTCCGCGAATTCCGGAGTCCGCCATGTCCCGTGTCTGCCAGGTCACCGGCAAAAAGCCGATGAAGGGAAATCTTGTTTCCCACGCCAACAACAAGACCAAGCGCGTGTTCCAGCCGAACCTGCATTACCGCCGATTCTGGGTGGAAAGCCAGAACCTCTTTGTGCGGCTGCGCGTTTCCACGGCCGGCCTGCGCAAGATCGACAAGCTCGGCGTCGAGGCCGTGCTCGCCGAGATCCGCGCCAAAGCCAAGGCTGAAGCGAAGCGGACCTAGGGAGAAAACCATGCGCGAAAAGATCAAGCTCGAATCCAGCGCCGGCACCGGCCACTTCTACACCACCACCAAGAACAAGCGCACGACACCGGACAAGCTGGAGTTCAAGAAATACGATCCTAAGGCGCGCAAGCACGTGCTCTACAAGGAAACCAAGCTCAAGTAGCATTTCCGGCGCACCAAAAGAAAAGGCCCGCTGACGCGGGCCTTTTTTGTTCCCGGCTCCTGCTCAGGCGTAGCTGCGCAGGCGCCGCGAGAAATCCACCAGCGGCACGATGCCGCTCGCCTCGGCGCGGTGGCACCAGTCCTGCAGCTGGCGCAGCAGTTGCTCCTTGGAGGCGTTGGAGCGCTCCCAAAGGGCGATCAGCTCTTCGCGCATGCTCACCGCCACCTGCAGCGGCTTGGAGGGCTTCAGCGCCTCGACGACGCGCGCGCGGTCGGCTTCCGAGCCGTAGCCGATGCGCACCAGCGCGCGCTTCAGGGATTTGAGCAGCTCGGCATCGCGCGGCGACCAGTGCTGCAGCCGCTCCACCTCGTCGCTCCAGGTGCGCTTGACCGCCTTGGCATAGCGCGCCAGCACGTCGTAGCGGTTGGCGATCACCGCATGCAGCGTGTCGTAGTCGCACATGGTCTTCGCAGGCTCGAAGCGCGGCGTCGGCGCCACCTTCTTCACCGTCGCGAGGCCCAGCGCCTCGAGGATGCGGATGTACATCCAGCCGAGGTCGAACTCGTACCACTTGGCCGACAGCTTGGCCGAGGTGGCGTAGGCATGGTGGTTGTTGTGCAGCTCCTCGCCGCCGATCAGGATGCCCCAGGGAACGATGTTCTTGCTGGCGTCGACGAGGTCGAAGCTGCGGTAGCCCCAGTAGTGGCCGATGCCGTTGATCACGCCCGCTGCCCAGAACGGGATCCAGACGATCTGCGTGAGCAGGATCAGGACGCCGGGCACCAGGCCGAACACGAACACGTTGACCAAGCCCATGATCGTGAGGCCGAAGATGGCATAGCGGGAATACAAGTTGCGTTCGACCCAGTCGTCCGGCGTGCCGTGGCCATAGCGCTCCATGGTCTCGGCCTTGTGCGACTCTTGCACGTACAGGAACACGCCGCCCCACAGCACCCGGTTGATGCCCAGGATTTGCGGGCTGTGCGGATCCTCCGCGGTTTCGCACTTCGCGTGGTGCTTGCGGTGGATCGCTGCCCACTCCTTGGTCACCATGCCGGTGGTCAGCCAGAGCCAGAAACGGAAGAAGTGTGACGCGATCGGGTGCAGGTCGAGCGCGCGGTGCGCTTGGTGCCGGTGCAGGAAGATGGTTACCGATGCGATGGTGACGTGCGTAAGCCCCAAGGCCACGAGAACCAGGCCCCACCAGGGCAGATCGAGCATTCCGGAGAAAATCATCAGTTCTTTCTGATAGTTATGTGAAAACAATACCTTCAATTGTACGCGATTGGACCCCGCGCGCAATCACGAATTCCCCTAATTCCTCAGGCATTTCCCCGCAATAGCCTAACCTCCCGTTGCGAAACGGGAATTTCTATCGCCGCTCGTAGGCCGCGGCGAAGAAGCCGTCGCAACCGTGGCGGTGGGGCCAGAGCCGCAGGCGCTCGCCGCAGTCCAGTTCGATACGCTGCGCGGCGAGCAGTTCGCAGCAGGAGAGCGGCGCGAACTCTGCATGCGCCGCGCCGAACGCATCGGCGATGGCTTCGTTCTCCTCGGGCAGGATGCTGCAAGTCGCGTACACCAGGCGCCCGCCGGGCTTCAGCAGGCGGGCGGCCGCCTCCAGGATGCGTCCCTGCTTCGCCGCCAGCTCCGCGATGGCTTGCGGCCCGTGGCGCCACTTGAGATCCGGATTGCGGCGCAGGGTGCCGAAACCGCTGCAGGGCGCGTCCACCAGCACCCGGTTGATCTTGCCGGCCAGACGCCTGGCGCGCGCGTCGCCCTCGCCCGAAAGCACCAGCGGATGCACGCTGGTCACGCCGGCACGCGCCGCACGCGGCGCGAGTTCCGCCAGGCGCTTGGCAGACACGTCCATGGCGTAGATCCGCCCGGTGCCGCGCATCAGCATGGCCAGCGCAAGCGTCTTGCCGCCGGCGCCGGCGCAGTAGTCGGCGACCATCTCGCCGCGCCGCGGCGCCAGGAGATAGGCGAGCAATTGGCTGCCTTCGTCCTGCACTTCGACCGCGCCGCTGGTGAACAGCGGGTGCCGATTGATCGCCGGCTTTCCGGCCAGGCGGATCCCGGCGGGCGAGTATGGTGTCGGCGCTCCTTCGATGCCGCTCGCGTGCAGCCGTTCGAGCGCTTCGTCGCGGCTTAGCTTGGCCAGGTTGACGCGCAAGTCGAGCGGCGCGGGATTGAGCAGGCCCTGCGCCAGGCGCAGGGCCTCGTCCTGCCCGTGCAGCGCCTCGAGCCGCTGCCACAGCCAATCGGGGAGGTCCGCGCGCACCGCGGGCGGGAACGTGTCCGTCTTCGCCGCGCGCACGCGGGTTACCAGCGCATCCTCGCCTTCGCGCAGCACCCCCTCCAGCGCGCGGCCCGAAAGCCCGCGCACCCGCACCAGCGCGGCGATAGCAAGGTCGCGGGGCGCCGCGGACTGCGCCGCCGCCTCCAGCGAGCGCCGGCGCCGCAGCACCGCGTAGACGGTTTCCGCGACGAACGCGCGGTCCTGCTGGCCGAGGTTGCGGTGCGCCCTGAAGTAGCGCGAAACCGCCGCGTCGGCCGGCCCGGATGTCGAAAGCAGCTCGGCGAGCAGCGTCTCCGCGCGCACCAGCTGGGCGCGGTAGACGATCACGGGACAGTGACGCGTACGGCGACTTGATCGATGCGCGTGCCGTCCTTCTGCACCACCAGGACGCGCAGCGGCAGATAGGAGTGCGATGGATCTAGCCAGATCTCGCTACTGCGGCGGTCGTCCGGGCTTTCCTTGCGCTGCACCAGGCGCAGGGCGTCGAACTCGCCGGCAGGGATCCTGATTCGCTCGCGGCCCGAATTTTCGAAGATGTACTCGGCCACGCTCTTGCCGTCGACGACGTTGAATTCGGTCGGCCGCTTGCCCGGGGCGCGGAAGGCGAAGGCGAACAGGAAGCTGAGCCGGTCCTGGGCATGCGCCGGCATTGGCCGGGACTGCGGCCCGTCGCGGAATTGCAGCGTCAGCATTTTCGTCTCCCACTCAAAGCGCGCACGCGCCGGCTCGCGCCGGCTGCGCACGTCCTCGTATTCGAGCGGGCGCAGCCCGTCGGTGGCGATCGTGCCGCGGCTCGAGCGCTGCGCCTCGCCGGCAAGCGCGTAGATGCCCCTGCCTTTCCAGCGCTCGGTCAGCCTGTAGTTGACGCCGTCGTGCTCGAGCAGATGGGTCACGTCGGCGACCACTCCGTCGTTGTACAGCACTTCATAGGCGATCTCGACGCGCCCGGGCGGCGCGGCTTGCACCGCGGCGCACAGGCTAAGCCCGATCGCTAACGACCATTTGTGCATGGTTCCCCCTAACGCGCACCTTGTCGCCCTCGATGACCAGCTCGTCGTCGAGGAACCAGCGGATGGCGCGCGGATACAACTGGTGCTCCTGCTGCAGTACGCGCGCCGCCAGTGTATCCGGCGTGTCGCCCGGCAGCACCGGCACCGAAGCCTGCGCGATGATCGGTCCGTGGTCCGGTTCCGCCGTCACGAAGTGCACGGTGCAGCCGTGGCGCTTGACACCGGCGGCCAGCGCGCGCGCATGCGTGTCCAGGCCGGGAAAGTCCGGCAGCAGCGAGGGATGGATGTTGACCACTCGCCCGGCGTAGCGCGCCACGAAGCCGGGCGTGAGCACGCGCATGAAGCCCGCCAGCGCCACCAGGCGCGGCGCGTGCCGGTCGATCTCGGCGGCGAGCGCCGCGTCGAATGCTTCGCGCGTCGCGAAGCGCCGGTGTTCGACCACGCCGGTGGCCACGTGCCGCCGCGCGGCCACGGCGAGCCCCGCGGCATCCGCCTTGTTGCTGATGACCGCCGAGACGGGTATCCCGGCCTCAAGGATCGACTGCATGTTGCTGCCACGGCCAGAGATAAGGACGACGACCGACATGAGGCGCGCAGTCTAATACAGGCGCTGCGCCCGATAGCCGTCCTGCTCGCGCCGCAGCAGGAAGCGGCGCCGCCTCACGCCGCGGGCTTGGTCATCGCTTCGGGCCGCACCCAGCGGTCGTAGTCGGCAGCGCTTACGTAGCCGAGCGCCAGCGCCGCCTCCTTCAGGGTGCTGCCTTCCTTGTGCGCTTTCTTGGCGATCTCGGCGGCGCGGTCATAACCGATATGTGGCGCCAGCGCGGTGACCAGCATCAGCGAGCGGTCGAGCAAATCGCGGATGCGCTCCTCGTTAGCCTGGATGCCGCGAGCACAGTGCTCCTCGAACGAGGCGCAGCCGTCGGCCAGCAGGCGCACGCTCTGCAGGAAATTGTGGATCAACATCGGCTTGTAGACGTTCAGCTCGAAGTTGCCCGAGGCGGCGCCGAACCCGATCGCGGTGTCGTTGCCGAACACCTGCGCGCACAGCATGGTCAGCGCCTCGGCCTGCGTCGGGTTGACCTTGCCGGGCATGATCGAGCTGCCCGGCTCGTTCTCGGGGATGCGCAGTTCGCCCAGCCCCGAGCGCGGCCCGGAGGCGAGCCAGCGAATATCGTTGGCGATCTTGGTGAGCGCCGTGGCCAGGGTCTTCAGTGCGCCGTGCGCGAACACCAGCGCCTCGTGCCCGGCGAGCGCGGCGAACTTGTTGGACGCGGACGCGAAGGACATGCCGGTCGCCTGCGACAGGTCCTGCGCCACGCGCGCGCCGAACTCGGGATGCGTGTTGAGGCCCGTGCCGACCGCGGTGCCGCCGATCGCCAGCTCGCGCAGCCCTGGCAGCGCCAGCTCGATCGCCGCCTCGGCCTGCGCCAGCTGCTCGACGTAGCCGGAGAACTCCTGGCCCAGCGTGAGCGGCGTGGCGTCCTGCAGGTGGGTACGGCCGATCTTGACGATGGCGGCGAACTCCTCGGCCTTGACGGCCAGGGTCGCCTCCAGGCGCTCGAGCCGCGGCAGCAGGTCGTGCTCAATGGCGCGCGCGGCGGCTACGTACATCGCCGTCGGGAACACGTCGTTCGACGACTGGCCGAGGTTGACCTCGTCGTTGGGATGCACCAGCCGCTTCTGTCCGCGCTCGCCGCCCAGCAGCTCGGAGGCGCGGTTGGCGAGCACCTCGTTCACGTTCATGTTGGATTGCGTGCCCGACCCGGTCTGCCACACCACCAGCGGGAACTCCTCGTCGTGGCGGCCGGCCAGCACCTCGTCGGCGGCGCGCTCGATGGCTTCGGCCTTCTTCGCATCGAGCAGGCCGAGCGCCCTGTTGACGCGCGCCGCGGAGCGCTTGGCGAGCGCCAGCGCGTGGATCACGGCGAGCGGCATGCGCTCGCCGGAGATGCGGAAGTAGCGGCGGCTCCTTTCGGTTTGCGCGCCCCACAGCCGCTCGGCCGGGACCTCGATCGACCCGAACGAGTCCTTTTCGAGACGCGTGCCCGGCAAAGTTACTTCTTCAGCTGGCGCGACAAGCCGCCCGTGATCGACGCGCGGTCCTTCGCCGAAATGCCGCTATCCATCGCCACTGCCATCTGCGCGTCCAATGCTCCGTAAAGCTTTAGTTTAACCGCCCGCCTATTGCGCCAGCCTGCCCATCTTGCCGGCGTAGTAGTCCTGCTCCGCCCGGCGGATGCCGGTCACGCCGTCCATGACGAAGGTGCCTTGGAACACCATCGACTCATCGAACGGCGCGCCGCCCAGAAGCACCACGTCGGCGCGCTCCTCGAGGTCATTGGCGATCTCGAGCGCCCTTCCCTCGCGCGCGAACTTCACCAGCTTGCCGGCATCCGCCTCGACCTCGCCGAAACGCGCTTGGCCGAGCGCGACGTAGGCCGCAAGGTCGAATCCGGCGGGCACCTCCAGGCTCGCGCGCCCGCGCGCCGTGAATGAGACGTGCGCCAGCAACAGTGGCCAGCGCGTCTGCGCGGGGCTC
>JBGQFF010000109.1:0-8793 GCA_041496745.1 Gammaproteobacteria bacterium | reverse complement strand
TCGATCGCTTCGCGCGGATTGGCGTGCGCGTCGCGCCAGCCCTTGTGCGTGGCGCGCAGGAAGCGCTCGATCAGCTTCGGGTTTTTCCTCTCCAGTTCCCGGTTGACGAAATAGGTGTGGCCGTAAATCGGCAGGCCGTAGTCGGCCCACAGCAGGTGGCCGACGTTGCCCTTGCCCAGCACCTTCTCCCAGATGGCGTAGCTGGTGTAGAGATCGAAGGACGCGTCGACATCCCCGCCGGCGACGATCGCCTGCTTGCCCTCCGGCTTGACGTTCACCAGGGTGACGCTGTTGGGATCGAGCTTGTTGATGGCGGCGAACGCGGGCCACAGCACGCGGTGCGAGTCGGCGGGCGGCACGGCGATCTTCTTGCCGACCAGGTCCTTCGGCGAGCGGATGTTGGCGCTCTTCTTGAAGAAGGCGTTGTTGCCGGCCTTGTCGTACACGACGGCCACCATCCTGAGGTCGGCGCCCTTGGAGATCGCGGTGAGCACGGTGGGCGCATCCGAGATGCCGAGTTCGGCCTGCTTCAGGTCGACCTTCTTCGCGCTGTCGGCCGAGCCCGAGCCGCGCACCACCGTGAGCTCGATGTTTTCCTCCTTGTAGTAGCCCTTTTTCAGCGCCAGGTAGATGGGCGAATGGTCGGCGAGGTGGAACCAGTTGAGCTGCAGGGTGAACTTGTCCTGTGCGGCGGCGGGCAGGGCAAGCGATGCGATGATGGCGGCGATCAGTTGCTTCATGTGTTCCTCCTCAGGTTGCGGCTTGCTCGCGGTAGACCCAGGGCGCGACCAGGCGCTCGACGGCGACGACCACGCCGTAGAGCACCAGGCCCAGCACCGAGATCAGGATCAGCGAAGCGAAGATCGCGGGCGTCTCGAGCGTCACGCCCCCGGTGATGATCAGCGCCCCCAGGCCGCGCTCGGAAGCGACGAACTCGCCGACGATGGCGCCGATCACGCTCATGGTGGCGTTCAGCTTCAGGCCGGTGAAGATGTAGGGCACGGCGTTCGGGAAGCGGATCTTGGTGAACACCTGCCAGCGCGAGGCCTTGAGCGACCTCACCAGTTCAAGCATCTCCGGGTCGGCAGTGGCGAGGCCCACCGCGGTGTTCACCACCATGGGGAAAAAAGCGATGGTGGTGCCGATGACGATGTTCGGCCAGATGCCGTAGCCCAGCCAGATCACGAACAGCGGGGCGAGGGCGATCTTGGGCAGCGTGTTGAACAGGACCAGCACCGGCATCACGGTGCGCATCAGCATGTCGTTCCACACGATCACCACCGCGAGGCCGATGCCGAGCACCGCGGAGAGGGCGAACGCGCCCATCGTGGCGTAGAAGGTGGCGAGGAAGTTGGCGGTCCACTGGTAATTGGGGCGGAAGTAGGCTCTCAGCGCCGCGCTGGGCGAGGGCAGGATGTATTCCTTCACCCCGCCAAGGTCCACCGCCAGTTGCCAGGCGAGGAGCAGGCCGAGCATCACCAGTGCGCTCGGCACGTAATAGCCGATGACGCCGGCGAGGCCCCGTTCTTGACTCGGCATCGCTCTCCCGCTGAGAATTAACGAAACGGTTAAATCATAGGAACGCCTTTGTCCCCGCGTCAAGCCGCGGCGCGATTCCGCGTCGCGGCAATCGAGCCGTTCGAGCGCGACGTGCGCCTGCGCATGCCGTTCCGCTTCGGCGTGGTGACGCTCACCGAGTCGCCGCAGGCCTTCGTGCGCGCGCGCATCCGGCTGGAAGACGGCCGCGAGGCCGAGGGCGCGGCGGCGGAGCTGCTGGCGCCGAAATGGTTCGACAAGGACCCGGCGCTGTCCAACGAGGACAACGTCGACCAGCTGCGCGCCTCGCTCGGCAGTGCGCGCGGGCAGTACCTGGCGCACGAGGCGCGCACGGCGTGGGCCCACTCGTCGCCGGCGCGGGGCCTGGTCGAGAACTACGGCCCGGCGCTCATCGACCGCGCGCTGCTCGATGCCCTGTGCCGCGCGCTCGGCGTGTCCTTCTACCGCGCGGTGCAGACGAACCTCGTCGGCGCCGGCAACTTCGAGGGCATCGACCTCGGCGCCTTCTTCGCCACGCTCAGGCCGCGCGCGGCCATCGCCGCGCGCCACACGGTGGGGCTGGTGGACCCGATCACGGCCGCGGAGCAGAAGGCCCGCGTCAATGACGGCCTACCCGAAACGCTGGAGGAAGTGGTGGCGCGCTACGGCCACCGCTACTTCAAGCTGAAGGTGGCGGGCGATGCGCACGCCGACGTGCAGCGGCTCTGCGCCATCGCCTCGGTGCTCGATCGCATCGAAGGCCCCTACCACGCGTCGCTCGACGGCAACGAGCAGTACGAAGGCATGCAGGGCGTCGCCGCGCTGTGGGCGCGCATGAAGGCCGAGCCGCGGCTGCGCCGCCTGGCGGACTCGATCCTGTTCATCGAGCAGCCGGTGAAACGGCAGAAGGCCTTCGACGCAAAGGTGGCGGGCATCGACAAGCCGGTGATCATCGACGAGTCCGACGACTCGCTCGAAGCCTTCCCGCGCGCGAAGGCGCTCGGCTACCGCGGCGTGTCCTCGAAGACCTGCAAGGGGATCTACAAGTCGCTCATCAACCGCGCGCGCTGCGCCGCGTGGAATGAATCGGGGTCAGACCCCGATTTTTTCTTCATGTCGGGCGAAGACCTCACCATCCAGGCGGGCCTGGCGCTGCAGCAGGACACGGCGCTGGTGTCGCTGCTGGGGCTCACGCACCTGGAGCGCAACGGCCACCACTACGTGAACGGCATGGCGGGCCTGCCGCAGTCCGAACAGGACGCCTTCCTCTCGGCGCACCCCGACCTGTACGAGCGCAGCCACGGCGCGGTGCGCGTGAGGATCGCCGAGGGCATGTTGTCGATCGGATCGCTCGATTGCCCGGGCTACGCCAGCAAGGCGATGCCCGACTGGAACACCATGCGGCAAATGAAACTGCAGAGGGAATCGGCGTGAACTCCAGACGAATCGGCATCATCATGCACGGCGTCACCGGGCGCATGGGCATGAACCAGCACCTCATCCGCTCGATCCTGGAGATCAGGAAGCAGGGCGGCGTTGCGCTGAAGGACGGCACGCGCCTGATGCCCGACCCGATCCTCGTCGGCCGTAACGCCGCCAAGGTGCAGGAGCTCGCGCGCAAGCACGGCATCGCGCGCTGGACCACGGACCTGGATGCGGCGCTCGCCTCGCAAGGGGACACGGTGTTCTTCGACGCGGCCTCCACCCAGCTGCGGCCAAAGCTCCTCAAGCAGGCGATCAGGGCGGGCAAGCACGTGTATTGCGAAAAGCCCGTTTCCACCACGCTTGCCGAGGCCAAGGACCTTTACAAGGCGGCGAAGAAGGCGAAGGTGAAGCACGGCGTGGTGCAGGACAAGCTCTGGCTGCCGGGCATGCTCAAGCTCGCGAAGCTGCGCGACGAAGGCTTCTTCGGCAGGATCCTCTCGGTGCGCGGCGAGTTCGGCTACTGGGTGTTCGAGGGCGACCGCCAGCCCGCGCAGCGCCCGTCGTGGAACTACCGCAAGCAGGACGGCGGCGGCATCATCCTCGACATGCTGTGCCACTGGCGCTACGTGCTCGATAATCTCTTCGGCGAAGTGCAGGCGGTGAGCTGCCTCGGCGCCACGCACATTCCCTTGCGCTGGGACGAGGACGGGAAGAAGTACAAGGCCACCGCCGACGACGCGGCCTACGCCACCTTCCGCCTCGCGGGCGGCGTGATCGCGCACTTCAACTCCTCGTGGACGGTGCGCGTGCGGCGCGACGACCTGCTGACGCTGCAGGTGGACGGCACCCATGGCAGCGCGGTGGCGGGGCTGCGGCGCTGCCTGGTGCAATCCCGGGACGACACGCCCAAGCCCGTGTGGAACCCGGACGTCCCGCAGCCGATCGACTTCTTCGAAGGCTGGAAGGAAGTGCCGCACGAGAACTACGACAACGCCTTCAAGGTGCAATGGGAGATGTTCCTCAGGCACGTTGCCGGTGAATGCCCGTTCCGCTGGGGCCTGCTCGAAGGCGCCAAGGGCGTGCAGCTGGCCGAACTCGGACTGAAAAGCTGGAAGCAGGGAAAATGGATCAAAGTACCCAAACTGTAGGGTGGGCCTTCAGGCCCACCAATTGGTGGGCCAAGGCCCACCCTACGCTCAAGCTGCCGGTTGCCGGCGGCAAGCTCGAAACCTACCGCCTGCTCGGGCCGCGCAAATTCGCGAAGCCCGCGCGAGCTTTCACGCGCCGCGCGCTCGCGGCTGCGCACGTGGTGGCGGACCCGTTTTCGGCGAAGGAACCGTGGCTCGAGCCGGCGATCGACTGGGACGCCACGCTCGCCTACCGGCGCCATCTCTGGTCCTGGGGCCTCGGCCTCGCGGAGGCGATGGACACCGCGCAACGCGGCATGGGACTGGATTGGAAGAACTCGCTCGAACTGATCGGCCGCACGCTCGACGCCGCGAAGGATTTCAAGGGCGCGGTGGTGTTCTCGGGGGCGGGCACCGACCACGTGGCGAAGGCCGACGTCGCGGGCGTCATCGCCGCGTATGAACAGCAATGCGCCGCGATCGAGAAGCTGGGCGGGCGGCTGATCCTGATGGCGAGCCGCGCGCTCGCCGCCAGTGCCAGGTCGCCCGACGACTACGCGAGGGTCTACGACCGCATCCTCGGCCAGGTGAAGGAGCCGGTGATCCTCCATTGGCTGGGCGAAATGTTTGATCCGGCGTTGGAAGGTTACTGGGGAAAGAAGGATCACGGCGCGGCGATGGATGTGTGCCTGGATGTCATCCGCCGCAACGCCGCCAGGGTGGACGGCATCAAGATCTCCCTCTTGGACAAGGACAAGGAGATCGCCATGCGCCGCCGCCTGCCGCAGGGCGTGCGCATGTACACCGGCGACGACTTCAATTTCGCGGAACTCATCGAAGGCGACGCCGAAGGATATTCCGACGCACTGCTCGGCATCTTCGATTCGATCGCGCCGGCGGCGGGCGCCGCGCTCGGCGCGCTGGCGGCGGGGGAGACCGCTAAATATCATGAGATCCTCGCGCCGACGGTGCCGCTTTCGCGCCACATCTTTTGCGCGCCGACGCGCTTCTACAAGACCGGCGTGGTGTTCATGGCCTGGCTGAACGGCCACCAGGCGCACTTCGTGATGGTGGGCGGCCAGCAGAGCGCGCGCCATATCCTGCACTTCGCCGAGCTGTTCCGCCTTGCGGACGCGGCCGGCCTCCTGCAGGACCCGCCGCTCGCCTGCGCGCGCATGCAGCAGCTTCTGGCGCTGAACGGATGCAGCTGAAAAAGCTCAGCGCGGGCTTTGGCGGCGAGACGGCGGCGTTCGACGCCACGTTCCGGGAGATCTGGGACGCGTTTTTCGCCGCCCAGGTGCTGGTATTCCGCGGCCTGCAGCTCTCATCTTGATCCTGTCGAACCGGAACAAGGACGGCGAGCCGGTCGGCCTCGCGGACGCGGGCACCTATTTCCACACCGACTACTCGTACCTCGAGGTGCCGGCGCGTTGCACCATGCTCTACTCGATCGAGGTGCCGAAGAAGGGCGGCGACACGCTGTTCGCCGACCAGTACGCCGCCTACGACGACCTCGCGGACGCCATGAAGCGGCGCATCGAGGATCTCGTTGCGCTGCACCACTACGGCAATCGCGACGAGCTGGACAAGTCCTCGCGCACCGTGGCCTCGGTCCTCACCGAGGACCAGGAGCAGAAGATGGCTTGGGTGCGGCACCGCATCGTGCGCCGCCACCCGGTGACCGGCAGAAAGGCGCTCTATGCGGTCTCGGGCAGTTCCTTCGGCGTCGATGGGATGCCGCGGGACGAAGCCCACGCGCTGCTCGACGAACTCAAGCGCCACGCTACGCAGGAAAGGTACCAGCTGCGCCTGAAATACGGCGTCGGCGACCTCGTAATCTGGGACAATGCCTCGCTGCTGCACTCGGCGACGCTGACCGATCCAGAAGATCCGCGCACCCTGTGGCGCATTACCGTCAAAGAGGAGAGGAAAACGTGAAAAGCAAACTGCTGTTGGCTGCGTTCTGCGCGGCGTTTGCAATGCCCGCCGCGGCCCAGACCATCACGCTGCACGGCGCATCCCAGTTCAGCGACGAGCACGCCTTCACCAAGGCGATGGTGCGCTTCGAAGAGCTGGTGAAGAAATACTACGGCAAGCCGGTCAACTTCGTGCTGCACAAGAACAGCGAGCTCGGCCTGGAGAAGGATTACTTCGCGTACATGAACCAGGGCAAGGCGGTGGACTACGCGATCGTGTCGCCAGCGCACATGTCGACCTTTTCGCGCGCGGCACCCTTCATCGACGCGCCGTTCCTGTTCCGCGACCTCGACCACTGGAACAAGGTGCTCGACCAGGACGTGCTCAAGCCTGTCGCCGACGAGATCAACCAGAAGGCCGAGGTGATGCTGATCGGTTACGCGGGCGGCGGCACGCGCAACATCTTCGTCAACAAGCCGGTGCGCAACATGGCCGAGTTGAAGGCGCTCAAGGTGCGCGTGCAGGGCGCGCCAATCTGGAGCCGCACCTTCACCGCCGCCGGCATGGCGCCGACGGTGATTGCCTACAACGAGGTCTACAACGCGATCCAGAACGGCGTCATCGCCGCCGGCGAGAACGAGGCGGCGGGCGTCGAGCAGATGAAGTTCTACGAGGTCGCCCCGCACCTGTCGATGACGCAGCACGCGATCACCATCCGGCCGCTGTGCTTCTCGGGCAAGACCTTCAAGAGCCTGCCGCTCGACCTGCAGGCGGCAGTCATCAAGGCCGGCAAAGAGGCGGGCGCCTACGGCCGGCAGATCGAGTCGAGCGAGGACGAGCAGAAGCTGGTGGCGATGGAGAAGGCGGGCAAGCTCAAGCGCGTGCCCTTCGCCGGGCGCGATGAGATGAAGCGGCTGGTCGATCCCGTAATGGCTGCGTATGCCAAGGAAATCGGCGCCGAGCAGATTCTGTCGAAGATCAACGCCATCAAGTGAAGCGGTACATCGATTGGGTCCATCGGCTGCTCACGTGGCTGATGGTGGGGACGATTGCGGTCCTTATCGTCCCGGTGACGCTGCAGATCGTCGCGCGCTACACTGCGCTGATCCCTTCGTGGATCTGGACCGAAGAGCTCAGCCGCTTCCTTTTCATCTGGATGGTAATGCTCGGCGCCATGATCGGCGTCCGGGAAGGCACGCACTTCGAGGTCGACGTCTGGCCCGATCTGAAGCCGCGGGGGACCGCATTGCTGCGCATCGTGTCGAACCTCCTGGTACTGGTGTTCGCGCTGGTGTTCGTCTGGTGGGGCATCGCGTTCGTACGCTTCGGCTGGGACCAGCTCTCCGAGCTCGCCGAGCTGCCGATGCCCTACATCTTCACCGCCTGGCCTCTCGCCGGCATCACCTGGGTGCTGTTCCTCGGCGAGTCGACGGTCGCCAACTGGCGCATCCTGCGCGGCGGCCCAGCGGCATGACCTCGGCCGCGCTGACGCCGGGCATGGCGGCGTTGGCACTGTTCGGTGTCTTCGCCGTGCTGCTCGTCGCGCGCGTGCCGGTTGCGTTCGCGCTCGGGCTCGCCTGCCTGCCGATCCTGCTCATCGAGCCGCGGCTGTCGCCCATGATGCTGTTCAACGAGACCTTCAAGGCCTACAACTCCTTCATCCTGCTCGCGGTGCCGTTCTTCCTGCTCACCGCCAACCTGATGAACGTCGGCGGCATCACCGACCGCCTGGTACGGCTGTCGCGGACGATGGTGGGGAACTTTCCGGGCGCGCTCGCGCAGATCAATGTCCTGCTCTCGGTGTTCTTCGCCGGCATCTCGGGTTCCTCCACGGCGGACGCCGCGAGCCAGAGCAAGATCTTCATCGAGGCGCAGGTCAAGGAAGGCTACGGCCTGTCGTTCTCGATCGCCATCACCGCGGTGTCGGCGGTGCTCGCCGTGATCATCCCGCCCTCGATCCTGATGATCGTCTGGGGCGGCGTGATCTCGACTTCGATCGGCGCGATGTACCTCGCCGGCATCCTGCCCGGCCTGCTGATCGCCGCGGCGCAGATGGCCACGGTGCACGTCTACGCGAAGATCTACAACTACCCGGTCTATCCGCGCGCGACGCTGAAGGAGTTCTTCGTTTCCGGGTGGGAATCGCTGCCGGCGCTGTTCACGCCCTTCATCATCGTCGGCGGCATCCTGCTCGGCTGGTTCACCGCCACCGAATCGGCGGCGATCGCCGTGATCTACGCGGCGGTGCTGTCAATTTTCGTCTATCGCGAGATGAATCTGAAGCACCTCTACACCGCGCTCGGCGACACCGGCAGGCTCGCCGCGCTGGCGCTGTTCTGCGTCGGCACCGCCTCGGCCTTCGGCTGGCTGCTCGCCTACTACCAGATCCCGAAGGCGCTGCTGGCGAACGTGACTACCTGGGGCATGGGTATCACCGGGGTTGGCTTCTTCATCGCTTTCGTGTTCCTGGTGGTCGGCTGCTTCCTCGACGCGATCCCGGCGATCATCATCGTCGGCACCATCCTGCAGCCGCTTGCGCAATCGGTGAACATGCATCCGATCCATTTCGCCATCATCGGCATCGTGTCGCTCGCTTTCGGCCTGGTGACGCCGCCCTACGGCCTGTGCCTGATGATCTCCTGCGCGGTGGCCAAGGTGCCGCTCAAGTTCGCGCTCAAGGACACCATGATCATGCTGGTGCCGATGCTGCTGATGCTCGGGGCGATCATCATCTGGCCCGAGATCCCGCTGATCCTGCCCAAGCTCATCGCTCCAGAACTCGTAAAGT
>JBGQFF010000108.1:0-8997 GCA_041496745.1 Gammaproteobacteria bacterium | reverse complement strand
GCGCGTCGAGAATCGCATCATCGCCACGGCGCGCCGTTCGCTCCAAGCCGCCGCCGCGGTGTTCGCCGCGCGTGGCATCGCGCCGATCAACCTTGGCGATGCGATCACCGGCGAGGCCAGCGAAGTCGCGAAGACGATGGCAGCGCAGGCGCGCGCGGCGCGGCGGCCGTCGGTACTGATTTCCGGCGGCGAATGCACGGTCACCGTGCGCGGCTCCGGCGGTCGCGGCGGGCGTTGCGCCGAGTTCCTGCTGGCGCTCGCGCTGGCGCTGGAAGGCGTTCCAGGCGTGCACGCTATCGCCGCGGACACCGACGGCATCGACGGCTCGGAGGACAACGCGGGCGCGCTGCTTTCGCCGGATACGCTGGCGCGCGCGGCAGCGCAGGGCATCGACGCGAGGAAGATGCTCGATGCGAACGACAGCTATGGCTTCTTTTCCGCGCTCGGCGATCTCGTCGTGACTGGCCCCACGCGCACCAACGTCAACGACTTCCGGGCGATCCTGCTGGCGTAGACGGACTACGGATGAGTGGGAGCACAGAATGGTGAGCACGGCCGAACCGGCCCGCCCAGATTATATTCGGCGCCCGAAGTCTGTTCCGCGACGCGCGCTACTGAGGGCCGCATTTGCCGGCGCGGTCAGTTGCGCTTTTCCTCGTCTCGCTTATGCCGCGACAGCAATCGTCTCGCCGGCCGCAGCCAGCGATCGACGTTTCTCGGTCCTGTACAAGGGCAACAGGATCGGCGCCCACACGGTCTTGCACTCGTCGGCAACCGGAGAGACGCGCGTCAACACCGAGATCCACCTCTTGGTCAAGGTAGCCTTCTTTACCGTGTTCGCGTTCAGTCACCGCTCCGAGGAGATTTGGCGCGATGGGCGGCTGATGTCACTGAGCAGCGAAACGGTGGAGCATGGCGAGACTCTCCACGTTCAGGGCGCGGCGACGCCCGAGGGATTTCGCGTGGTGAGCAAGGGCGGTCCCTTTATCGCTTCCGCCGAAACCTTGACGTCAAACAGCCTGTGGACCCCGGCGGTCCTGGAGCAGGAGACATTGGTCGACGCGCAGCATGGGGGCGTCATCGGTGTCAGCGCACGCAAGTTTGCCGACGAGGAAATCGTGATCGGCAGCCGCCAGGTTCGCGTCACGCGCTACACGTTCATCACGCCCTATCTCGCCGGCAGCATCTGGTATGACGAGGAAAACCTTTGGGTGCACGGCGAATTCGAGCGTGATGGCTCGAAGATCCAGTATCAGCTTGACACGTGAGGCCCACCAACCCGGTGAGCAAAGGAGCACTCGGTCATGACCTTTAGACAACCGCTATGCCTTGCCGCGGCGATCATGGCAAGCACCGTTGCTGGTTGCATGGCGGTGTCCGTTGTCCTCGCTCCCACCCCGGTTACTCTCGCCACCGGGACCCCCGGCGGCGTCTATCATCCGGTCGGCAATGCGATCTGCCGCATGTTTAATCTGGCGGGCAAGGATCAGGCAAGGCCATGCGTTGCGGTGAGTTCTGATGGCTCGGTAGCGAATATCCGACGGGTCGAGAGCGGCACGTCAACGTTTGGCCTTTCGCAGACCGACGTCGCCTATGCCGCTTTTCATGGTGAGGGACCATTTGCTGCCGCCGGCCCCGATCCGAAGCTGCGCATGTTGATCGCACTCTACCCGGAAGCATTTACCGTTGTCGCTCGCGCCGATACCGGCATACGCGACTTCCAGGATTTGCGCGGCAAGCGCGTCGGCATCGGGAAAAGCGGTGCCGGATATACCTTCACCCGCGAAGTCATCCTCGCAGCGTATGGCTGGACAATATTGGATTTCGAGCATGTGCTGGAGCTCAATCCCACCGAACAAGAGCAGGCGCTTTGTGGCAACAAGGTCGACGGGGTCTTTTTTGCAGCGGGGCATCCCAATGGAGTGACCCAGGGGGTGACCACGGGCTGCCGGGCGAGGCTGGTGCGCGTCGCTGGCAAGCCGATCGATCGGCTTCTTGCGACGCATTCCCATTACATCGCCTCTGTGATCCCCGGCGGCATGTACCCCGGCAACCCCGACGATGTCCCGACAATCGGCACGCAGGCCGTGCTCGTCACATCCAGCGATCAGCCAAATGAGCTGGCTTATGCCGTCGTGAAGGCCGTGTTCGAGAATTTCACCGATTTCCGGCGCTTGCATCCAGCGCTGTCGCCCCTTGACATCAGGGACATGGTGCCCAGCGGGGCTGTCCTACCGATCCATCCAGGGGCGCTGAACTATTATCGTGAAGCTGGCCTCGTCCATTAGGTAACCGGCCATGCTACAAGCGGCCATTGCGCGCCACGGTGTCACTGCGCACCGCGAACGGCATCGCCTGTCTCCTTGCCGCCTGCCCTTTGCGCGAGGCGCGCCCCGAAGGACTGTACGTCGCGCTCGAGCCGCAAGCTAAGAACGCCCTCGCCGGAGGGTAGGAGCGAGACTACGCTGCGCTCGGCCACCGGCACAGGCTCCGGCGCGCGTGTGCCGCCCAGCGTGCCGAGCAAGGCACCCGCGACGAATACGAGTGTCAACGTGGCGCCAAACGCCAGAGGCGTCAGGCGCATGCGCCGCTGCTCCTTCAGGCGCGCAAGCTCCGCGCCGAGCGCCTCGCGCTCGCCGGCCAGCCGACCGGTACGATCGGCATCGGCATGCCTCGTCGCCGTGAGGTCCGCGATGCGACGTTCGACCTCGACACGGGCGCGCGTCGCCGCAACGGCGCGCTCTTCGGCTCGCACGCGCGCATGCGCCTGGCGCGCGGACTTTTCTTCGGCGCCGACGCGCCGCTGCGCCGCACGCTCCAGCTCGCTTTCCGAGAGCCGGCGCGCCTGCGCTGCCTCGATCAGCGCGGTTTCCGCCGCGACGCGTTGCTCGCCCGCCGCGGTAAGCCTACGCTCCGTTTCAACCCGTTCCGCCGCGGCGCGCGCCGCCTGCGTTTCCGCCTCACCACGCGCCCGCGCTGCCTCGGCGGCGCGGCGCTCCTCGGCGGCCCGCGCCGCGCTCGTTACGGCAACGGCGTGCTCCGCCGCAGCACGCGCTTCGGCTTGTTCACGTGCGTCCACCTCGGCCTTGCGGCGCGCCTCGGCTGCCAGCGCCGCCTGCTGTTCCTGTTCGGCGCGTGCCCGCAACTCCGCTGCAGCGGCTTGCTCCGCCTGCATGCGCTCGTCAGCGAGCCGCGCAGCCGCCTGCTCGGCCTGCACGCGCTCTTCAGCCATGCGCCGGGCCTCGGCTTGCGCCTCGGCGCGCTCCCCGGCCGCTTTGATCGCATCGGCTTCTGCGGTGGCCTGCGCCTGAGCGCGCGCGCGCAGCGCTCGCTCAGCCTCGATGCGCTCGACCGCCTGCGCCAGGAGAGCGCGCTCGGACTGCGCGCGCGCCTGCGCTTCGGCCTGGGCGCGCGCGGCCGCTTGTTCGTGCTCGCGCGCCAGAGCTGCCGCCTTGGCTTCGGCCTCCGCGCGCGCCTGGGCAGCGTTGCGTGCTTCGGCCTCCTTTGCCACCCGCGTCCCGGCCGCCTTGAGGGCGTGCGCTTCCGCCTGCGCGCGTTCCGCGGCAAGCTTCGCCGCCTCGGCTTCCAGCGCGCGACGTTCCTCGGCAAGCGCGGCGGCGATGCGTTCGGTCTCGGTGCTGGCGCGCGCCTTTTCGAGCGACGCACTCTCGGTCGCCTTGCGCTCCTCGACGAGCCTGAGCGCATCTGCCTCGGCCGCGGCACGCGCCTCCACTTCGCGCTTGTGCATTTCTTCCGCCGCCTTGCGTTCACGCGCGGCATCGAGCGCCTGGCGCTCGGCCTCGACGCGTCCCGCGACGCTGCGCCGGGCCTGCACCTCGGCGGCCAGGCGCTCGCGCATCAGCGCGGCGGCCTGCGCTTCGGCGGCGGCGCGCTCGCGTGCGTGCTGTTCCGCAGCCTCGTCCTGGCGCCGGCGCGCCTCGGCGAGCTCGTTGGCGCGCCGCTCGGCCTGCTCGCGTGCGCGTGCTTCCGACAGCGCATGTGCCTCGGCGCGCTCGCGGTCGGCGACCAGCCGCGCCGCCTTGGTCTCCGCCTCGGCGCGCGAATGCGCGATGCGCCGCAGCTCCGCTTCCGCGGTCTGGCGCTCGCGCGCCAAGTCGAGGCCGCGCATGTCCTCGGCGAGGCGCGCCTGATGGGTTCGTTCGACACCGCGCTCGGTCTCGATGCGCGCGCGTATCTCCTCGGTTTCCTGCAACACGGTGCGCGTGTCCCTCTCGGATTGCGCGCGACGGGCGTCGCTGACGCGCGCGCTGCGTTCGCGCTCGGCCTGCTTGATCTTGTCGACGAGGCGGCTCATCGGCGTCCCGGCGCGTCGCACCCTGAACTGGCGCTGCCGGCCGCTCGCCGGGACACGGGCGCGGTGAGGAAGATGGCCACCGTCATGGAGCGCATTCTAGCCTCGCGGATCGCCCGGAACAAAAAGGCCGGGGATCTCCCGGCCTTTCCTGGTGCCTGTACTCGCGACGACTTGCGCGGCCGGCGCGAGGCGCCAACTCATAGCGTGAAACGCAGGCCGCGCAGCAGCGCGCCGGGCAGGCGCGCGCTCGACGTAGAACGCTCTCCGTAGGTCGAGGGATCGAGCAGCAGCTCGCGCTCGGCTGTAAGGTCGACCAGATTCTCGCCCAGCATGCGGAAGATCGAATCGTCGAAGCGCAACGGGCTCACCGGCGCGACGATGCGCCCGCCCTCCACCCAGAAGGTCGCGAAGCGCGTCATGCCGGTGATGCGCCCGGCAGGGCGGTCGGAGAAATTGAGATACCAGAGGTTCGAGACGTACAGGCCGGTGTCCAGCGCCGCAAGGACATCGGTTTGCTTGAGATTTCCAGAAGACAAATCCAAGGCCTCCGGACTCTCGCCGCCGTTCGCCGCATTGGTCGCCAGGCTGTACTCCTTCGCCGAGCGCGGCGAAACGAGCGCATCGCCCAGGCCGCCCTCCTCGATCAGCGTCACGCTCGCCGGCTTCACGAAGCCCTCGCCCTGGAAAGGCGCCGCCACGCCGTCCTCGGTCCTTTCGGATAAATGCACTTTTGCGGACAACCGCTGGCCATGCTCCATCCGCAGGAGCGGGCTCTGTTTCGTCGCACGCGCGCGCGCCGAGAACCCGCCCCAGGACAGCAGCCCCGCGAGCTCCTCGAGTGCTTTCGGCGCCAGGTAGACGCGGTACTCGCCCGGCTCCATTCTTCGCTTTTCCATTCCGAGGAATCTTAGTCGTTGCGCCGCGGCGTCGACTTTCTGCCTGAAGATCCCTTCCTCCCAGACAAAACCGGCGTAGCCAGTCTTCACCGCCTGGTCGCCCTGCAGATACAGGCTGCAATCGAAGTTGAAGCTGTCGACCTCGTGCCAGTTGCGTTGCCCGAGCGAGTTGGCGAAACCTCGGTAGATCGTGCCGCCGGCATAGATGCCGACGAGGTCCCTGCTATTTCCCTGTTGCCGCGCCGCGCTCACCGCCTGCTCCACCACCGCCTCGGCCGGCGCCAGCTTGCCGCGGCGCTCGCTTGTCGTGGACCGCGGCTCCTCGTTGATCAGCAGCCACGGGTCCTCGGGCAGCCCCTCGAGGGCATCGCGCAGCCGCCCGAGCGTGTCTTGCAGAAAATTGAAATCCTCGCCCGCGCCGGCGATCGCGGCCGTCGCGCTCGCCTGCCGCCGCCCGCGCACCAGGCGCAGCGAGACCGAGCGCTGCTCGACGCTTCCCGCCTGCCGCACCTTGCCCTGGTTGAAGCGCACGAAGTCCGAGCACTCCGCGCCGAAGTTGCAGAGCAGGACCTCGTCCTTCCTCAAGTCCCGCCCCAGCCTTTCCGCCAACGCGAAGAAGTGCTCCTTCACTCCGACCCGCCGAACACGTCCACATCCGAGAACAGGCAGGCTGGCGCGGCGTGGCCGCAGTGGATCACTTGGTTGGGCTCGCCCTTGCCGCAGTACTGCGTGCCGTGCACCTCGAACGTCTCCGGGCCGCCGACCATGCGCAGGCTGCGCCAGAACGTCGCCGACCCGCCGCGGTAGTTCGGGTTCTTCACCACCCCCTTGCGCTTTCCGTCCTGGATCAGCTCGCCCCACTCGCAGCCGAACTGGAACTTGTTGCGCGAATCGTCGATCGACCAAGACACGTTGGTGCGCATCAGCATCCCGCGCCTGATCGAGCCGATCATCTCCTCGAGCGCGCTCGCACCCGGCTCGACGTTGAGGTTCGCCATGCGGTCGATCGGCGGCCGGTTCCAGCCGCTGGCACGCGCATTCGCAACACCGCTCATCCGCGCGCGCGCCTGCGACAGATGCCCGCCGAGCGGCGCGACGAGAATTCCATCCTTGATCAGCCACACCTTGTGCGCCTGCGTGCCGTCGTCGTCGTACGCAAAGGTCGCCATCTGCTCCGGCCGCGTCGGATCATGCGTAACGTTCAGCAACTCGGATCCGTACCGGTACGCGCCGAACATCTCCGGCCTGACGAAGCTCGTCCCCGCGTAATTGCGCTCGTCGCCCAGGATCCGGTCGAGCTCCAGCGGATGCCCGATCGACTCGTGGATCTGCAGCATCATCTGGTCGGGCATCAGCAACAGATCCATCTTCCCCGACGGGCAGTTCGGCGCGAGGAGCAGCTGCAGCGCCTCATCCGCCAGCCTCGCCCCGCAGCCCACGAACCCCGCCCGCCCAATCTGCTCGAGCCCGCCCTGCTGCGCATGCAGGAGGCTGCGCGTCTGCGTCTCCACCCCCTGGTTGGCCGTCACATGCGCGAGCGGCACCGTAAAGCGGAACCGCTGCCGCAGCTCCCCGCCCGTATTCGTCAGATAGACCCGCTCCTCCTCCACGAGCTCCAGCGCCGCATAGCGCTCCACGATCCGCTCATCCACCTTCGCCTGCCGGCACTCCTCGGCCAGCAGATCATGCAGCGCCCCGCGCCCCAGCTTCTCGGCCCCCGCTGGACTCTCGTACGCCCCCCGCGGCGCCGGCATCCTCCCCGGCTCGAACTGCACTACGCTCTTCCCCTTCGTCGCCTCCGCCCACTGCGTCGCCCGATCCAGCGCCGCCTGCAACCCCGCCTGCGACAAATCGCTAGTCGCGCAGTACCCGTATCCGCCTTCGGTCACCGCAGTCAGCATCGCCCCGCGATCGATCGACAGCCTCGGCGGCTCTACCGTGTCCTGCCTCACCGCGAGCAGCTCGCGCGTTTCGTCGTGGTAGCGCAGCGACCAGAATTCAACCGATGATTGCAGTTTGCTGAAGTGATCCAGCATGGATGCGTTCATTAATGAATAGGAAATTCTATGCCATGCGCGGCGCGTCATCGGTCTTGCTGCCGCCCGAGCGGCGTTGCGGATCGCTTAGGAAGACGAATCTTCATCATCTTCCGCTGCGCCGCCTTTCGGTTTGCCCTGGCGGACGACCCAGACGATGGCGAGCGCCGTGAGGGCGACATTGACGACGATGCCGGTGATCCAGAACCAGTTCATGAGGCGAACATCATCGCCCGTCGCCGAAACCGTCGGCGATCATGACTTCGATGAGATGCGGGCCGTCGTGGCGCATCGCCTCGCGCAGCGCCGGCGCAATTTCCTGCGGATCGACGACGCGCCGGGCGGCGACGCCCATCGACCGCGCGAGCGCGACGAAATCGATCTCCGGCTCGCGCAGATCCATGCCGACGAAGCGCGCACTCTTGCGCATCGAAACGAGGCGCTCCTTGAGGATCCGGTAGCTGCGATTGTTCGCGATCACGTAGGTGATCGGGAGCTTCAAGTGTGCCGCGGTCCACAGCGCCTGAATGCCGTAGAGCGCCGCGCCATCCCCGACGATCGCCGTGATCGGGCGACCCGGGAGCGCAAGCGCGGCGCCGATCGCCCCCGGAAGCGCGAAGCCGAGGCCGCCACTCGCGAGGCCGAAGTACGACTTGGGATCGCGCTGCGGCACGAGCGCGGGCAGCGTGAGCGATGAGGTGAGCGCTTCCTCGACGACGACGGCTTCGCGCGGCAGGGCCTCAGCGATGCGCAGCATCAGAAACCGCGGGTCGATCGGCGTTTCCTCGGCGGCTTCGAGCGCGGCGAGGCGCGCGCGGCGCTGCTGCGCGCTCCAGTTGCGCGGCGCGAACGCCACCAGCCGTTGCGCGGCCAGCGCGGCGCCGGCGCTGCGCTGGGCGCGCAGAAGCGGCAGCAGGGCCGCGAGCGTTTCCTTCACGTTGGCCTGGAGCGCGACTTCGGTCGGGTGGTTCTTGCCCAGCTCCCATTCACGTTCGCTCACGTGGATCACGGGCATCCCCGGAGGCAGCGGATCGACCGGGCTGTATACCGACATGCGCAGCAGGTCTGCGCCGAGGCACACCAGCAAATCGAAAGGTTCGAGCGCTGCGCGCACCGCTTTCTGGTTGCGCGTCAGCGCGCCGAGGCAGGCTGGATGCTCGCTCGGAAACTGCGCCGCATAGGGGACGGTCTGGTGAAACACGCCCGCGCCGAGAAGCTCGGCGAGCGCCGCGGCCTCGGCGAACGCGTCGTACACGCCCAGTTCGTGCCCGGCGAGGATGACCGGGTTCTTCGCGGCGAGGAGCCGCTTGGCAAGCATCGCGAGCGTCGCGTCCGGCGGGCGCATGCGCGCGTCGACCCGGGTCGATGCGCGCAGGTCGAGTTCGGCTTCCTCCTCGAGCACGTCGCCGGGGAGTGAAATGAACACCGGCCCGGTGGGCGGCGTGAGCGCGACCTTCGCCGCGCGGCGCAGGATAAGCGGCAGATCCTCGACGCGCGCGACTTCCACCGCCCATTTCACGAAGGCCTGCGCCACCGGGACGAGCGGCGCGTAGAGCAGCGGCTCGAGCAGACCGTGGCCCTGCTCCTGCTGACCGGCGGTGAGGATGATCGGCGAGCCGGAGAACTTGGCGTTATACAGCGCGCCCATGGCATTGCCCAGGCCCGGGGCGACGTGCACGATCGCCGCCGCAAGGCGGTTGGAGGCGCGCGCGTAGCCATCGGCCATGCCAACGACGACCGACTCGTGCAG
>JBGQFF010000107.1:0-9005 GCA_041496745.1 Gammaproteobacteria bacterium | reverse complement strand
GGTCACATTGGTTGGTGGTGTGACTTAAAAGTGAAGAGTTTTTGATTTAGATCAAGAGATCGCCAGATTTCCTGTCTTATTCGGCCTTTTTGGTTGCTTCGATGCTATATTGATTGATTAGTCTAGGAACGCAATCAATAAAGTTATTATCATCCCGCTGCGCGTGAATATGCGGCTACTGCTGATTAATGCTAAATACCCGGAAAGCTTCTGGAGCTTTAAGTGGGCGGTGAGCGAGGTGCTCCCGCGACGGGCAGATTGATTTTCCTATCGTTCGCAGGTGCATATATGCCTCGGTCAGAGTGTTCCCGTCCGCGTGTACTCCTCACGTCAGTGTTCCGCCCGTTCGCGTGCGACGATGAGTTCGGCAGCCGCGCGATCAACCCGCTCGAGCTCTATCACAACCAGATCACGCGCGCGCAGGGACCATTCTCGTTGCGCATGCACCACCGCTCGTGGGGCATCATGCTGATCCAGGAGAACATCTCCGCCCCATCCACGCTGCTCGACTTCCCCACGCGCGAACGGTTCGTCGAAGAGCTGAAGACCAATCACTACGACATCGTCGGGATTTCCGGCATCATCGTGAATGTCGGCAAAGTGCGCGAGATGTGCCGTCTCGTGCGGGAGCACTCGCCGCAATCCACCGTCGTCGTCGGCGGCCACGTGGCGGCCATTCCCGGGGTCGAGCGGATGCTTGACGCCGATCACATCGTCAAGGGCGAGGGCATCCGCTGGTTTCGCGAGTTCCTCGGCGATCCGGCCGACGCGCCGATCTCGCATCCGGTGATTTCCTCGTCATTCGGCTTCCGGCTGATGGGCCTCAAGGCGCCACGCGGCGGGGGCGATCCGGCCGCAACGATCATCCCCTCGGTCGGCTGTCCGATGGGCTGCAATTTCTGCACGACCTCGGCTTTCTTCGGCGGCAAGGGCCGCTTCGTCAACTTCTACGAGACCGGAAAGCAATTGTTCGACGTCATGTGCAACGTTGAACAGCAGCTGAATGTCCGCACGTTCTTCATGATGGACGAGAATTTCCTGCTGTACAAGAGGCGCGCGCTCGAGCTGCTCGGCGAGATGAAAAAGCACGGCAAGGCCTGGTCGATGTACGTTTTCTCGTCGGCGAACGCCATCCGCAAGTACGACATGCGGCAGCTCGTCGATCTGGGCGTATCGTGGGTATGGATGGGCTTCGAGTCGGCCCAGTCCGGCTACAGAAAGCTGATGAACACCGACACGGTCGCGCTCACCCGCGAGCTGCAGTCGCACGGCATCCGGGTACAGGGCTCGACGATCATCGGGATGGAGCATCACACGCCCGAGAACATGCGCGAGGAGATCGAGCACGCCGTGGCCCACGACGCCGACTGCCACCAGTTCATGCTGTACACCCCGATCCCCGGGGCGCCGTTATACGCGCAGATGGAAAAGCAGGGCCGGATAATGAAAGGAATCGACCTCGCGGACATCCACGGCCAGTACAAATTCAATTTCCAGCACGAGCACATCGCCCGCGACGATTCCAAGTCCTGGCTCGACTTCGCCTTTCGACATGACTACGAGGTCAACGGACCCAGCCTTTACCGAATCATGCGAACCATGTACGAGGGCTGGAAACGTTACGGGCAGGACAGCGACGCGCGCGTGCGCGCGCGCTTCATCGCCGAAGCCGCCAACCTCAGGCGGGGCTACGGCGCCGCGTTGTGGGCCATGGAGCGATATCTGCGAGGCTCGAATCACGTCGTCAGCGAGCGGATCGCGGAGCTGCGAAAAAAGATCGAAGGCGAATTCGGTGTCGTCTCGCGCGTCCTCGACCGCGCGATCGGACCGCTGCTGCTATGGTCGGCGCGCCGCGAGGGGTCGACCTATCCGGAGGGGCGGCCGCTCGAGCCGCGGACATTCGTCGAGCGGAGAAACTGGGCCTAGAGGCCGGGCCGTCGCCATGGTGCGCGACGGCCGCATCGGCGACGCCAAGACCGTCGCGGGACTGCTGTGGCTCAAGGCCTTCGCCCCGTAGGGTGGGCCATTGGCCCACCCTACCCGCAGAGGCCCTCGTAGCCGCAGGCCGTGCACCAGTCGCAGCCGTCCCTGCGGATCAGGGTGCGGCTGCCGCACTCCGGGCACTTCGCGCCCTGCATCACCGGCGCGCGCCCCGCAGCCGGCGCTTCGAGCATGCCCATGCGCTGCAGAGGCACGCCGTCCTCGTCTAGGATGCCGAGCATGGCGTAGCGGTGCAGCACCAGCCGCGCCACGTAGGACACGGTGGACGGCCAGGTCTGCTGCTTCTTCGAGCCGGGCACGAAGGCCATGAAATCGCCGAGCGGCTCGGGGAAGTCGAGCAGCTTCTTCAGCTTCATGCCGATCCAGGCCGGGTCGATGACGCGCATGTCGAGCGACAGCAGCTTGCACAGCCCGTCCAGCGCGCGCGGATATTCGCCCGAGAGCCACATGGAGTAGGGCCTCGTCGTTCCGTCCGGCAGGGCGATCTCCTTCAGACCGAGCACGAAGTCGTCGCCAGTGCGGGGGTTCAGCACGTCCACCGTCCAGGACATGGTGCCGTCGGTGCCGGTCTTCGGTTCCTTCAGGCTGAACATCGCGTCCATCACCGGCGTGACGCTGGCGAAGGCATCGGCTTGGTTTTCCCCGGCCAGGTCACCCAGTTGCTCCACGCGCCAGCGCACCAGTTGCGCCAGCGCGGAAACCACCGAGGGCATGCGTCGCTTCTCGCCGTGCGGCGGAAATGCCAAGTCGAAGGCGTCGTCACCGGTGGTGCGGGCAAGCGTATCGAGCTTGAGCCGCAGCCAGCCCGGATCGTGCGCGCGCATGTCCATCGACAGCGTCTTGGCCACTGCGCCCAGGCCTCGCGGCTGCTCGCTACCGTTCACCCACACTTCGAAGGCGTGCGGACCGCCGTTTTCGGCCTCACCGACGAACACCGCGAAATGGTGCCGCGGGTGCTCGACCATGTAAGTCCAGGACAGGTTGCCGGAGGCGAATTCCGGCCGCCCCGGCCAGCGCAGGCTGGTGAGCACCGGCTCGGGCAGCGACTTGATGCGGATGCGCCGGTTGACGTCGTCCTCGGCGAAGTCCTGCGGCTGCCCGACGGACAGGACGGAACCCAGCACCTTGTTCGGCCGGTAGGTGGCGAGCCCCTTGAGCTCCGATTTCCAGGCGGCGAGGTACAGGTCCTTGAACTCGCCGTAGGGATAGTCCTCCGGCACGTTCACCGTTTTCGAGATGCTGGTGTCGATGTAGGGCGCCACCGCGGCCACCATCTGCTCGTGCGCCGCCGCGCTCAGTTCGAGCGCGGTGACGAAATAGGGGGGCAGGTTGGCCATGTCCCCGCCGGCCGCCTTGTAGCGGCGCCAGGCGTGGTCCTCGACCGGGAATTCCTGCAGCGTACCGTCGGCCATGCGCTTCTTGCGCGTGTAGGTCCAGGAGAACGGCGGCTCGATGCCGTTGGAGGCGTTGTCGGCGAACGCCAGGCTGATGGTGCCGGTGGGCGCGATGGACAGCAGGTGGCTGTTGCGGATGCCATGCGCGCGCACCTGCGCCTTGGCCTCCTCGGGCAGGCGCGCGGCGAAGCTGGTGCCGGAGAGGTAGAGGTCGGCGTTGAACAGCGGGAACGCGCCGCGCTCCTTCGCCAACTCCACCGAGGCGCGGTAGGCGCAGTCGCGCATGGCTTCGGAGATGCGCGCAGCCATGCGGCGCGCCGCGTCGCTGTCGTAGTGCAGGCGCAGCATGATGAGCGCGTCGCCCAGCCCGGTGAAGCCCAGGCCGACGCGCCGCTTGGCCATCGCCTCGCGCTGCTGCGCCTCGAGCGGCCACGCAGTGACCTCGAGCACGTTGTCGAGCATGCGCACCGCCACGTCCACGACTTTGCCGAAGCCATCGAAATCGAACTTGGCGCCCTCGCCGAAAGCGTCGCGCACGAAGCGCGTTAGGTCGATCGAGCCCAGGCAGCAGCAGCCGTAGGGCGGCAGCGGCTGCTCGGCGCAGGGATTGGTGGCCTCGATGGTCTCGCAGTAATTCAGGTTGTTGTCGCGGTTAATGCGGTCGAGGAACAGGATCCCCGGCTCGGCATGGTCGTATGTCGAGCGCATGATCTGGTCCCACAGCGAGCGCGCGGCGAGCTTGCGGTAGACCCACATTCCGTCCGCGCGCTGGGTGACGCCCGCGCCGGGCCAGGGCTTCGCCTTGTGCACCAGCTCGACCTCGAGGTCGCCCTCGACCGCCTGCATGAAGGCGTCGGTGACGCCGACCGAAACGTTGAAGTTGGCCAGGTCGCCCAGGTCCTTGGCGTGGATGAAATCCTCCACGTCCGGGTGGTCGCAGCGCAGCACCCCCATCTGCGCGCCGCGGCGCGCGCCTGCCGACTCCACCGTCTCGCAGGAGCGGTCGAAGACGCGCATGTAGGACACCGGGCCGCTGGCGCGCGACTGCGTGCCCTTCACTTCCGCGCCTTTCGGCCGGATGGACGAGAAGTCGTAGCCCACGCCGCCGCCACGGCGCATGGTCTCGGCCGCTTCCTGCAGCGCGGTGTAGATGCCCGGCTTGCCGTCGACGGTCTCCGAGATCGAGTCGCCCACCGGCTGCACGAAACAGTTGATCAACGTCGCCTGCAGCTGCACCCCGGCGGCCGAGTTGATGCGGCCGGCGGGGATGAAACCGTCCTCCAGCGCCTGCTGGAAGCGGCGCTCCCAGTGCGCGCGCCGGGCCTCGGGCTCGGCCTGGGCGAGGGCGCGCGCCACGCGCCGGCGCACCTCGTCGACGGAGGATTCGGCGCCCTTGGCGTACTTCTCCAGCAGGGCGTCGCGGCAGATGGGCTGCGGCGCAATGGGCGAAACGAGGGTCACGGGGGTCATGCAGTAAACTGCTTATTTATACAGTATTGTGGCGGCAAACCGCGCCGGCCGCAAGCGGCGGGTCGCTCAGGCGCGTGCCGACGGCGCCTCCTCCAGGGCGGCGGCCCTGCCCGCGTCCAACTCCTGGCGGGCGCGCTTGAGGATGTCGGCCAACTCGTTGTGCCCCATGCGCAGCGCCAGCTCCACCGGCGTATCGCCTTCCTTGGTGGCCAGCGACGGGTCGGCGCCATTGCGCAGGAACAGCTCGACCATCTGCGGGTTGCCTTTCAGCGCCGCGTAGGCGAGCGGGGTGTAGCCGTTGTCGTGCTGCAGGTTGGGGTCGAAGTCCATCGACAGCACCTTCTGCGCGTACACCGCGTTGTTCTTCTCGATGGCGTAGAACATGGCGCGCACGCCTTCCGGGCTCTTTTCCTTCGGTTTGCGCTCGAGGCCGGTCGGCAGCAGCTTCAGCACATGGTTGATCAGCGACACGCCGATCATCGCCGCCAGCGCCAGGATCAGCGGGACCTTGGAGATGTTGAAGCGCTCGGCGACCTGCTCGGGCAGGTTGGCGCCGAGGATCAGCAGCACGATGGCGAGGAAGAAGAAGAACTTGAGGTACAGGAACAGGCCGATCACCACCGCGCTGCCCAGCGCGGCGATGAGGTAATCGCGGTTGATGCCGAGTTCCTCGATGGTCTCGGCGGGCAGGTTGGCGAAGACGGCGGTGAGCGCGATGAGGCCGAACAACACTATCTCCCGGATCCGAATTCTGGTCAGCAGGTCGTCTTTTTCGACTGTTCTCTGGATCGCCGCCACGTCGCCCCCGGGGTTTGCCGCTGCGCAGTACGGATTCTCGGCGACCGGATGCGGCCTTGCAAGTAGCGCACGGGTAGAATTCCGCCATCATGTCAAAGGCGTTCGTCAAGGAATCCGAGCTCGACGAGGAGCTGCCGCCGGAAGCCGGGCCCGAGTCGCCGCCGGCGAAGAACTACATCACGCCGGCGGGCTACGCGCGCCTGAAGGCCGAGCTGAAGCAACTGGTCGAGGTGGAGCGGCCGGAGGTGGTGCGCACCGTCGCCTGGGCGGCGTCCAACGGCGACCGCTCGGAGAACGGCGACTACCTGTACGGCAAGAAGCGGCTGCGCGAGATCGACCGGCGCGTGCGCTTCCTCATCAAGCGGCTGGAGAACGCCGAGGTAACGGACAATGCCGGCCGCGACAGCGACCAGGTGTACTTCGGCGCCCGCGTGACGGTGCGCGCCATGGGCGGCGGCGAGCGCACGGTGAGCATCGTCGGCGCGGACGAAGTGGAACTGGCGCGCGGCCGCGTGTCCTGGCACTCGCCCATCGCCAAGGCGCTGCTCAAGGCGCGCGCCGGCGACGTGGTGCGGTTCGAGACGCCGGGCGGCGCCGAGCAGCTCGAGATCCTGGACGTGCAATACCTGCCGATCGACTGAAACCTGTTACTTGAAATCGCCGGCCTTGCTCACCGCGAGCCGCGACGGCTCGAGGTGGCGGCGCAGCGCGTCGTGCACCTGCTGCGGCGTGAGCGCTGCAATGCGCGTCTCGAACGCCACGTCCCAGGCAAAGGTGCGCCCCAGGAACAGGTAGTTGGACAGTCGCCCGGCGAGCGCACCGTCCTGCGTGCGCGCCAGGCGCCGCGCTTCCAGCAGGCTTTTCTTGCCCGCCTCGACCTCGGCCGGGGTGAAACCGCTCTCCAGGGCGCGCGCCAGCTCCTCGCGCACCGCGCGCTCCACGCGCGCCTTGTTCTGCGGGGCGAAAATCGCCGACAGGTTGAAACTCGCCGCCTCATCCAGCGGGCCGGCGCTGAACCAGCTGTAGGTGCTGTAGGACAGGCCTTCCTTCTCGCGGATGCGGCCGGGCAGGCGTGCGCTGGAGGAGCCGCCGAGCAGGTGATTGGCGAGCACCATGGCCGGGAAGTCCGCGTGGTCGTCGCGCATCTTCAGGTTGAGGCCCGCGCGCAGCACCGCGTTGGCTTTGTCCGGCGTGCGGATTTCGTTCTCCAGCGCCGGACGCTCGAAATAGCGCGCCGGGATGCGCGCATAGGGGGAAGGGTTCTTCCAATCGCCGAAAAGTTCTTCCACCAGCGCCGCCACGGCTGGCGCGTCGAAGTCGCCGACCGCCGCAAAATCCGCGCCGGTGGCACCGACCAGCTCCGCGTGGCAGCGCCGCGCGTCCGCCAGCGTCACGGACCTGAGCGACTCGATGTGCTCGTCAAGCGACTGCACGTACATCCAGTGGCCCTTGGGGTAGGGCTGCAGGTGGCGCTGCAACTGCTCGGTGGCGATGGCGGCGGGATCGCTGCGCTGGGTTTCGGCGCTGGTGAGCGACGAGCGCTTCAGCTCCTCGAACTCGCTATCCGGGAACGCCGGCTGGCGCAGCGCCTCGGCCACCAGGCGCAGCGTCTCGGCCAGGTGCTCGCGCTGCGTCTCGATGCTGGCTCCCGTCGCACTCAGCGACACGGTGGCCTTGAGCCGGTCGAAGGCGTCGCGCAGCTCGGCGCGCGAGCGCTGCTGCGTGCCGCGCGACAGCATGCCGCTCGCCAGCGCGCAGGCGGTGCTGCGGCCGGCGGTGCTCTGCTCGTCGCCCCAGTGCAGGCTGAGCTGCGCCACCACCTTGCCGCCGCGCGTGCGCTTGGGCAGCAGCGCGGCGCGGATGCCGTTGGCCAGCGTGCGCCGCTGCACGCGCGCCTCGATGTTGCCCGGCGACGGGTCGAAGGCCTCGCCGGCCTCCACCGCCGCGCTGCCCTTGTAGCCCGCCAGCGCCGCCTGCAGGTCCGGGGTCTCGGGAATCTGCGCGCGCTCGGGCTGCGCCGTGGGCACGAACTGCCCGAGCACGCGGTTGGCGGGCCTGAGGTAGGTGTCGGCCACGCGCCGCACGTCGGCCACGGTCACCGCGCGCAGGCGGTCGCGGTACAGGAAGAACAGCCGCCAGTCGCCCACCGCCTCGAATTCGGCCAGGGCGCTCACCAGGGCGCGAGCGTCGAGCTGCGCCTTTTCCATCTGGTTGAGCAACGAAGTGCGGGCGCGCTCGATCTCGTCCTCGCGCATCGGCTCCTTGCGCACGCCGTCCAGCGTCGCCAGCAGCGCCTCGCGCGCCGCGTCGAGCGATCCTTCCTTCGGCAGGCTGGCGCCGAAAAACATCACGCCGGGATCGTGCAGCGCTCGCTCGCTGCCCCAGGCCGCGCTGGCAAGGCCCTTTTGCACCAGCGCCTGGTGCAGCCGCCCCTGCGGCGCGGCGCGCAGCGCTTCCACCAGCACGTCCACCGCCGGGTAGTCCGGGTGCGCGCCCGCCGGCACGCGGTACATCGCCGCGACGAGCGGCGTGTCGCCGGCGCGGCGCAGCGTCACCGAGCGCTCGCCGTCCTGCACCGGCTCCGAGGTATACAGCGCCGGCAGGGCGCGCCCGGGGCGCGGGATGGGCCCGAAGCGCCGCGCGATCAGCGCCAGCGCGCGCGGCGCGTCGAAGCGGCCGCCGACGACCAGCAGCGCGTTGTCCGGCTGGTACCAGGTGCGATAGAACGCCTGCAGCCGCCCGATCGGCACGGCCTCGATGTCGGAGCGCGCGCCGATGATCGAGTTGCCGTAGTTGTGCCAGGCGTAGGCCAGTCGCTGCATGCGCTGGTACAACACGGCGCCGGCGCTGTTCTCGCCCATCTCGAACTCGTTGCGCACCACGCTCATCTCGCTGTCCAGGTCTTCCTTGCGGATGAAGGAATGGACCATCCGGTCGGCTTCCATGGCGAGCGCCCAGTCGAGGTTCTCCGGCGTGGCGGAAAGGGTCTCGAAATAGTTGGTGCGGTCGTAGGAAGTGGTGCCGTTCCAGCGCGCGCCGCGGCCCGTGAGCTCTTGCTTGAGGTCCGGGTAGCCCTTGGAACCCTTGAACAGCATGTGCTCGAGCAGGTGCGCCATGCCCTTCTCGCCGTAGCTTTCGTGGCGCGAGCCGACCAGGTAGGTGACGTGCACCATTACCGTGTCCGAGCTGGCGTCGGGCAGCAGCAGCACGCGCAGCCCGTTGTCCAGGCGGTACTCGGCGACGCCCTCGATCTGCGCGATCTTGCGCGGCGGCTCGGCGGCGAGGCCGGGCAGGGCGAAGCACAGCATCAGGAAGGCGAGCAGGCTTTTCATGGGGCGGGCC
>JBGQFF010000106.1:0-9262 GCA_041496745.1 Gammaproteobacteria bacterium | reverse complement strand
CTTCCTGCGCGACGATGTCCAGGCCGCCTTCGGTGGTGATCTCGTGCCGACCCTCCGGCACCAGCATCGCCATCTCCGGCCGGATGCGCCGCGCCACCTCCAGCATCTCGTCGGTGGCAGCCATTTCCAGGTTGAGCTTGATGTGGGTCAACTCGCGGAGGCGCCGCACGTCCTCGTCCTGAATGTGGCGCCGGTCCTCGCGCAGGTGCACCGTGATGCCGTCGGCGCCGCCGAGGTGCGCTTCCACCGCCGCCCACACCGGGTCGGGTTCGTAGGTGCGGCGCGCCTGACGCACCGTCGCCACATGGTCCACGTTGACGCCAAGCTCGATCATAGTTCCTGCAGCTCCCGCAGCACTTCGCGCGTATGCAGCGCCTGCCCCGACAGACGCGCAGCGATGAGCCAGCGCAGCAGGCGCCGCGCCTCGTCGCGCGTTTGCGCGCGCGAATAGTCGTCTCGCGCCATGTCGAGCAGCGTCCGGCCGCCGACGGTGAGCGCCTGCCCGGCGTCGCCATTCGCCGCCAACGGCCCGCGCTCCGGTTCATAGGTGTAGCGCCGCGCAGGGTCCACGGGCTGGCCGCTGCCCGCGTCGCGCTCGAGCAGCGGAGCATATCCGAGTTCGGTGAGCAGCCTGCGCTCGAAACCGCGCAGCACGGCCGCATGATCCTCGCGCGACGCGAGGCGCGCCATGCTGCCGGCATACGCGTCGAACAGGGCTTCGTGCGCGTCTTCCCGGGGCAGCAGCTTCAGCAGCAGCTCGTTGATGTAGAAACCGCACATCAGGCCAATGCCCGCGAGGGCGGACTGGCCGCCGGACCATTCGGCTGCCAGCAAGGTGCCGAGCTCAGCGGATGCGCTCCAACTCAAGCGCAGGGGATGGAATGCGAGCAACGTGCCGCGGATCGCCGAGCGCGGCCGCCTCGCGCCCCGCGCCAACAATCCCACGCGGCCGTGGTGGCGCGTGAACGCCTCCACGATCAGGCTGGTCTCCTTGTAGGGGTAGCTGTGCAGGACGAACGCAGGCTCGCGCTCGGTGCGCCGGCGTGTCATGCGTAACCCAGTTGCCGCAGCATGCGCTCGTCATCGGTCCAGCTGCGCCTGACCTTGACCCACACCTGGAGATACACCTTGCCGCCAAACAGGCGCTCCATGTCCTTGCGCGCTTCGGTGGAAATGCGCTTCAGCGTCGCGCCCTTCGCGCCGATGACGATGGGCTTTTGGCTGTCGCGCTCCACCCACAAGGTCGCCTCGATGCGCCGCAGCCGCCCTTCTTCGCGGAAGCTGTCCACCAGCGCCTCGCAGCGGTAGGGCAATTCCTCGCCGAGCAGCCTGAAGATCTTCTCGCGCAGCAGTTCCGCCGCAAAAAATCGCTCGTCGCGGTCGGTGAGCTGGTCATTCGGGTAGGCCGCCTCGCCCTCGGGCAAGCGCTCGCGCAGCACCCGCAGCAGCTCAGGCAGGTTGCGGCCGGTCGCCGCCGACACCGGCACGATCGCATCGAATGCCCGCTCCCGCGCCACGCGCTCGAGGAAAGGCAGCAGCTTCGTGGCCGGGCGCACAAGATCGATCTTGTTGACGACCGCCACCAGCGGCTTGCCCTCCGGCACCTTGGCCAGCGCCGCCCGGTCGGCCGCGTCGAAGTGCAGCGCTTCCAGCACGAATGCCACCACGTCCACGTCGCGCGCCGCTTCCCCCGCACGCCGGTTGAGCGATCGGTTGAGCAGGTTGCGGTGCCGCGTCTGGAACCCGGGCGAATCGACAAAAGCGTACTGGCAGTCCGCGGCGGTGAGGATCCCGGTCAGCAGGTGGCGCGTGGTCTGCTCGCGCGGCGACACGATGGCCAGCTTCTGTCCCAGCACCTTGTTCAGCAGGCTGGATTTGCCGGTGTTCGGCCTGCCCACCAGACCCACCGTGCCACTGCGAAAACCGCTCATCCGCCCAGTTGGCGCAGCAGCGCCTCGGCCGCCTGCTGCTCCGCGGCACGGCGTGCTTCGCCGCGCCCCGTGGCGCGCAGGCCCAGCTGCTCCACGACGCACTCGACCTCGAAGGTCTGCCGGTGCGCAGCGCCCTGCGTCGCGATTACGTTGTAGCTGGGCAGCCCTTGCCGCCGCGCCTGCAACAACTCCTGCAGGCGCGTTTTCGGATCCTTGGCGGTGGCGTCGGGGTGCAACGAGTCGAGCGCGGAGCCGAAGGTGCGGCAGACCGCTCGGCGCGCGGTGTCGTATCCGGCGTCCAGAAACACGGCGCCGTAAAGGGCTTCCAGCGTGTCGGCCAGTATCGAGGGCAGTGTCGCGCCACCGCTTGCGCTCTCTCCTTCGCCCAGCCGCAGGTGCTCGCCGAGCGCGAGCTCCCGCGCCACCGCGGCGAGCGCTTCCTTGCGTACCAGGCTGGCGCGCAGCCGCGACAACTCCCCTTCACTCAAGGCCGGAAAGCGGGCAAAAAGCTCCTGCGCCATCACGCAGTCCAGCACCCCGTCGCCGAGAAACTCGAGGCGCTCGTTATGCGGTGAGCCGAAGCTGCGGTGCGTCAGCGCCTGCTGTAGAAGTTCGGCGCGGCGAAAACTGTAGCCTAGGCGTTCCTCGAGGAGCGTGGTACGGGACAAGCTGCGCGCGCCGCCCCGCTCAATCCTTGGAGGAAACCGCGAAATCGATGAAGATGCCGATGTGGCCAAACAGCGGGATCTCCCTGCGATAGGCAGCCGTCACCAGGTAGCCGTTGCCTTCTTTGCTGATCTCAAGGTCGCTCGGCTTGACACTGTTGATGTCGTCGATCGCGGAGCGGTTATCGAACAAGCGGCGGATGTCGCCAACCGACGCGTTCCTACCCCGCGTCTCGTTGCCGATGCCGGTCAGCGCCTTCTTTATGGCGAAATACTCGATATAGGGCGGCACCAGCTTCATTGCCAGCAGCGCCGCGAAGACGAGGACAAACGCGACGACGATCAGCCCCATCAAGGTGAGTCCCTGTTGCCTGTTGCGCATGCTCGGTCTCCTCTCGGAAATGGCTTTCATCGGAACGAGCCGAAGCGGCCAAGCTCTCCAAGGTTGAGCCAGATGAAGAACGCGCGGCCGACGATGTTCTCGTCGGGCACGAAGCCCCATACCCGGCTGTCGCTCGAATTGTCGCGGTTGTCGCCCATCATGAAATAGTGACCTGGCGGAACCGTGCACACCAATCCCGCCGTATTGTAGTTGCAATTGCCGCTATGCGGGAATGCGTGCGCCTGGGACACGAAAGCGGGCGCGTCCTCCTCCAGCATGATCTCGTGCTCGGCGCCGTTCAGGGTCTCCAGGAAGCGCCGCGAGTACTGCATGCGCTCGCGCGACAGGTAGTCCTCGATCTGCTTGAGCGGCACCGGCTGGCCGTTGATCGTCAGGCGCTTGTTGCGGTACTCGATGCGGTCCCCCGGGATGCCGACCACCCGCTTGATGTAGTCGAGCGACGGATCCTCCGGATAGCGGAACACCATCACGTCGCCGCGGTGCGGCGAATTGATGTCGACCAGCTTCACGTTCGCCACCGGCAGGCGTATGCCGTAGGTGAACTTGTTCACCAGGATGAAATCGCCGACCAGCAGGGTCGGGATCATCGAGCCCGAGGGGATCTTGAACGGCTCGAGCAGGAACGAACGCAGCAGGAACACGATCAAGATCACCGGGAAGAAGCTGACCGAGTATTCCACCCACCAGGGTTGCCTCGCGCCTTCCCGGCGCCGCTTGCGCAGCATGGCCGCGTCCAGCGCCCACACGCCGCCGGTCACCACCAGCAGGATCAGCAGGAACAGGGCGAAGTTCACGGCTAGTCGGAGTCCCTCTGCAGCACCGCCAGGAACGCCTCCTGCGGGATCTCCACCGACCCGACCTGCTTCATGCGCTTCTTGCCTTCCTTCTGCTTCTCGAGGAGCTTCCTCTTGCGCGTGACATCGCCGCCATAGCACTTGGCCAGCACGTTCTTGCGCAGCGCCTTGACGTTCTCGCGCGCAATGATGTTGGAGCCGATCGCCGCCTGGATCGCCACATCGAACATCTGGCGCGGGATCAGGCCGCGCAGCCGCGCCGCCAGCTCGCGGCCGCGGCGCTGCGCTGCCTCGCGATGCACCATGCTGGACAGCGCATCGACCCGCTCCCCGTTCACCAGCACGTCGAGCCGGATCACGTCGGCCGGCCGGTACTCCTTGAACTCGTAGTCCATCGAGCCGAAACCTCGTGTCAGCGACTTCAGCCGGTCGAAGAAATCCAGCACCACTTCGTTGAGGGGCAGGTCGTAAGACAACACTACGTGGCGTGCCGAGTAGTGCAGGTTGGTCTGCGTGCCGCGCTTCTCCGTGCACAAAGTCATCACCGGGCCCACGTATTCCTGTGGCACGAAGATGGTGGTCGCGATCACCGGTTCGCGGATCTCCTCGATCTGCGAGGGATCGGGCAGCTTGGCCGGGTTGGAGATCTGCTTGACCGTCCCGTCGCGCAGCAGCACCTCGTACACCACGGACGGCGCGGTGGTCACCAGCTGCATGTCGTATTCGCGCTCGAGCCGCTCCTGCACGATATCCATGTGCAACAGACCGAGGAAACCGCAGCGAAAACCGAATCCCAGCGCCTGCGACACCTCCGGCTCGTAGTGGAAGGACGCGTCGTTCAGGTGCAGCTTCTCCAGCGCATCGCGCAGGGCCTCGTACTGGTTCGACTCCACCGGGTACAGGCCGGCGAACACCTGCGGCTTGATCTCCTTCAAGCCGGGCAGCGGCGCCGGCGCCGGCTTGTCCGAGCGCGTGATCGTGTCCCCGACTTTGGCTTCGCGCAGCTCCTTCACCCCGGCCACCACGAAGCCGACCTCCCCTGCCACCAGTTCCTCGCGCATTTGCGACTTGGGCGTGAACACGCCGACCTGCTCGCACAGGTGGGCGGCACCGGTGCTCATCAGCAGCACCTTGTCTTTGGGGCGCAGCCTGCCCTGCACCATGCGCACCAGCATTACCACGCCGACGTAGTTGTCAAACCAGGAGTCGATCACCAGCGCCTGCAGCCGCGCCTCGGGGTCCCCTTTCGGCGGCGGGACCCGGGCGATCACCGCCTCAAGGATCTCCGCGACACCCTCCCCGGTCTTGGCGCTGGCGCGCAGCGCGTCCTGCGCACGGATGCCGATGACGTCCTCGATCTCCTGAATGGCCTTTTCCGGGTCGGCCGAGGGCAGGTCGATCTTGTTCAGCACCGGGATGACCTCGACGCCCTGCTCGATCGCGGTGTAGCAGTTGGCCACCGTCTGGGCCTCCACCCCCTGCGAAGCATCGACCACCAGCAAGGCGCCCTCGCAGGCGGCGAGCGAGCGGCTCACCTCGTACGAAAAATCGACGTGCCCGGGCGTGTCGATCAGGTTGAACAAGTAGCGTTCGCCGTCGCGCGCCTGGTATTGCAGCGCCGCGGTCTGCGCTTTGATGGTGATGCCGCGCTCGCGCTCCAGGTCCATCGAATCGAGCACCTGGTCGGCCATCTCGCGCTCGGACAGGCCGCCGCACAGCTGGATGATGCGGTCGGCGAGCGTCGACTTGCCGTGGTCGATGTGGGCGATGATCGAGAAATTGCGGATGCGGCTCTGCGGCGTCATGGGAGGCACAAAAAAAGGTGCCCTGGGCACCCTTCTCTGCTGCGGGCACTATCTTACCGCAAGCCGCGCCCGCAGTGCCGCTTCATCCAGGCGGGTGTGGCAGATCTCGACGCCCGCCGCGTCCGCAAGCACCGGCACCCGTTCTGCGTAGCGGGATTCGAGAGCCGGATCGGCGTCGACGTCGAATTCCTCGAAGTCCACGCCGAGCGCACGCAGGGCGCGCGCCATCTCCTCGCACAGGTGGCAGTTGCCGCGCCCGTAGAGCCGCAGTGCCAGGGCGTCGGCCTAGCCCTTGTCCGCCAGTCCGGTGACCGTGACGAAGGCCGTATTCTCGCCGCGGCGCACCTGCAGCGTGATCACCGCATTCTTGTCCAGGCCGGCGAGCAGCTTGTTGAACTGCTCGGAAGTCTTCAACTCGGTGTGCTGGCCGTTGTGGACCATCTTCAGGATCACGTCGCCCCGGCGCACGTCGGCCTTCGCGTCGGGCCGCACGTCCACCACCACCAGGCCTTGCGCCAAGCGCATGTCCTTCTTCTGCTCGGCACTGAGTTCGCTCACCGCGATGCCCAGTCGATTCGCGGCCAGTTCCGCCGGCTTGCGTTCGCGCGGCACATCGCGCGCCGCCACACGCTCCTCCTGCAATTCGCCGACGGTCAGCGACAGCGTGCGCGCCGCCCCCTTGCGCCAGACCTCGACCTGGGCGCTGGCGCCGGGACGCGTCGCGCCGACGATGCGCGGCAGGTCACCGGAGGACTCCACCGGCTTGCCGTCGAAGCGCGTGATGATGTCGGTGGCCTCGATGCCAGCTTTGTCCGCCGGGCTGCCTTTCTCCACCGAATTCACCAAGGCGCCGCGCGGCCGGTCAAGGCCGAAGGACAGTGCGAGATCCTTGGTAACTTCCTGGATCACCACGCCGATGCGCCCGCGTGAGACGCGGCCCTTGTCGCGCAGCTGCCTTTGGATGTCGAGCGCCACGTCGATGGGAATCGCGAAGGACAGTCCCATGAAACCGCCAGTGCGGCTGTAAATCTGCGAATTGACCCCAACTACCTCGCCACGCATGTTGAACAGCGGCCCACCGGAATTGCCGGGGTTGATGGCCACGTCCGTCTGGATGAAGGGGACGAAATTCTCCTGCGGCAGCGAGCGGCCCTTGGCGCTGACGATGCCGGCGGTCACGGTGCTTTCGAAACCGAAGGGCGAGCCGATCGCCACCACCCACTCGCCCACCTTCAGCCTGGCGGGATCGCCCAGGCGCACCGACGGCAGGCCGGCGGCCTCGATCTTGATCAGCGCCACGTCGGTGCGCTTGTCGGCGCCGATCACCTTGGCCTTGAACTCGCGCTTGTCGGTGAGCTTGACGTTGATCTCGTCCGCGGAGTCGATGACGTGCGCATTGGTCAGGATGTAGCCGTCCGCGCTGATGATGAAGCCCGAGCCGAGCGAACGGCTCTCCGGCCGCGGGCCGGGTCCGGGCTGCTGCCGCGGGATGAAGCGCCGGAAAAACTCCAGCACCTCCTCGTCCTCGATGTTCGGGATCTGCGGCACTGTGGTCCGCCGCGCCGCCTGCGTGGTGCTGATGTTCACCACCGCGGCGCCGTGCTCCTCGACCAGCCGCGTGAAATCGGGCAGCTCGCGGCCCTGCGCTATCGCAAACGCCGCGCACAGGGTGAGGACTATCGCGACGGCAGTTCTGATCAATTGCATGGGAATCCCTCTTGAAGGTATGGTGCCGCGGAAGGACCCGCGGCGCGCAAGTTCACTGCGGGCGGTGAAACTCCACCCGGTTGCCGACGCGCTGCACACTGGCCGCCGGGGCTTCACCCACCACAGTCACGAGATGGTTTGCCACCTCGCGGGTATAAACGTTCACGGCGCCCATGGTGGCCAGCCCGATGCGCGGGGGCTCCGTGCGCCCGGCGATCGGTTCGATGAAAACAGAAATCGCGGCCAGGCCGTCCGAGTACACCACCTGGTCTACCGGCTGCGCATGGCGCAGCATCCGCCTGATCTCCACCACCTTGCGGAACCCGGGCAAATCGGCACGCAGGTTCCAGCCCGCCTCCGCCAGGTCGGCGGGGGCGACGGCAGACTGCTCCACGCGCCAGCTGCGCGCCGCAGCCCGCGGCCGCAGACGCTCGCGCGGCACATTGCCGATCTCGAGCTGCGTGAAGGTGAACTGTTCTACGGTTTCGCCCGCGTGGGTGAACGCCCGCGCCTTGAGCAGCATGCCGGTGTGCACGTCGGCCCACAGCTTGTAGCCGTAGCGCAGCTCATCCCTGGGCGCAAGCACGATCGCCTGGCAGTCGAAGCCCGCAATGCGTGCGGTCTCGTCCATCTTGATCGAATAATGCTCCGTCAGGCCCGAGACCTGCGCCGGCAGCAGCGCCGGAAAGGCGCGCTGGTCGCGCCGGCGGTCCACTTTCACCGTCTGGCTGTCGGGAAGATAGCAGCGGATTTCGTCCCGGGTGCGCACCACTTCCCGCGGCGGGCCGTCGAGCACCTCCAGCCGCTCCATGCCGCCGGAGGCATCGGCAAGGCGCGTGATGCGGGAAGTCTCCGTGCGCTCGCCCTGCTGGTAGACGAAGGTGCCGGTGTAGGACAGCTTCTCGGTAGCCAGGTAGATCTTGCGCAGCCAGTCCAGCGCCTCCGGCGCGGCCTGCGCCTGCGCCAGCCCGGCGGCCGCCCAAAGCAGCAAGGCGCCGGCCGCGCGGCTCACGGCTTCCTCGCCACGGCCTGATCGGATACGGAGCGCACGTAGGGCGCCATGCCCTGCAGCGAGTTGCGCGGCGAGAACGCCTGATGCGCAATCAGGTAATCCTGGGCTGCACTGGTGAGCGGCAGTCGCGCCGGCTCCTTGGCGCGTTCAGCCTGGGGCGCCTGGGCGAGAGGCGCCGGACCGGCGCCCTGCTGCGGCACCAGCGCCACCCAGCCGACGAAGGCGACCGCCGCGACGCTCGCGGCAAGCGCCGAAGGCACGAACCAGCGCGCGCGCTCCTGCGGCCGGTTCGTGGACGGCAGCGGCGCGACCAGGACCGGCTCCCGCGCCAGGCGCTGCGCCACGCGCGGCGCGCAGTTGGCGGACAGCATCGCGCCGCCGTGCAGCGCGTCACTGATCAGGTGATACGTGCGCCAGGTTTCGCGGGCATCGCTGTCCTCGCCCAGCGCGGACAGCGGCTCGTGCAGCTCGCGCGCGTCGAGCTCGCCGTCCATCAGTGCCGATATCCTTGACTTCATCGTGCTACCACCTCTGGTCCTTGCGCGTGTCGAGCAGCGGCCGCAGCCGCTCCGCGATCGCCTCGCGCGCCCTGAAGATCCGCGAGCGCACGGTGCCGATCGGGCAGTCCATGATGCGCGCGATATCCTCGTAACTCATGCCCTCGATCTCGCGCAACTGTATCGCCGTGCGCAATTCCTCGGGCAGCTCCTCGATCGCCGCGTTCACCGTCGTGGCGATCTCCTTGGACAGCAACATGCTTTCCGGCGTGTTGATGTCGCGCAACTGCTCTCCGTCCTCGAAACTCTCCGCATCCTCGGCGTCCACCTCGGTGGAGGTGGGTGCCCGCCGCCCCAGCGCCATCAGGTAATTCTTGGCGGTGTTGATGCCGATGCGGTACAGCCACGTATAGAACGCGCTGTCGCCGCGAAACGCGGGAAGCGCCCG
>JBGQFF010000105.1:0-9391 GCA_041496745.1 Gammaproteobacteria bacterium | reverse complement strand
TCACCAGGTATTCGCCGATCACTTTCTGCGCGCCGTAGGAGGTCTGCGGGTTGGCGATGGTGGAATCGTCCAGCACCGGCGGGAGGCTCCCGCCGAAGGCCGCCACGGAGCTGGTGTAGACGAGCCGCGGCGGCTTCGCGCACCGGCGCATTGTCTCGAGGAGCAGTTCCATTCCCTTCAGGTTGACGCGCATGCCAAGGTCGAAGTCGGCTTCGGCCGCGCCGCTCACCACCGCCGCGAGGTGGAACACGGCGTCGGTGTCGGGCGGGCAGACGCTGGCGAGGATCTTGGCGTCCGAGACATCGCCGGTGACAAGCTTGAAGCGGGATTCCTGCGCCGCAGCGGACGGAAACGCGCCGTCGAGCAGCGTCAGCGAAGTGATCCGCTTGCCGCCCAGCGCACCGCGCGCGAGGAGCGCTCTCGCCAGCTTGAAACCGAGGAACCCGCCGCCGCCGGTGATGAGAATTTTCATGCGCCGATTCTAGCGAAGAACTCGCGCACCTCCGCCAGCTCGCGCGTCTGTTTCATCGGCGGCAGGCTCTGGCGCACCAGGCGTCCATAGGGCCGCGAGTACAGGCGCGGGTCGCACAGCATCAGCACGCCGCGGTCGGCGTCGTCGCGAATCAGGCGGCCCGCGCCCTGCTTGAGCTGCAGGATCGCCTGCGGCAGCTGGAACTCGGTGAACGGGTTGCCGCCTTTCGCGCGCAGCGCCTCGATGCGCGCGGCGAGCACCGGGTCGTCGGGCGGCGCGAACGGCAGCTTGTCGATCACCACCAGCGACAGCGCCTCGCCGCGCACGTCCACGCCCTCCCAGAACGAGGCGCTGCCCAGCAGCACCGCGTTGCCGAGCTCCCGGAAGCGCGACAGCAGTTCGCTGCGGGAACCAGTGCCCTGCACGAGGAGCGGGTACTCGAACCGCTCGCGCAGCAGTTCGTGCGCGCGGCGCAACGCGCGCAGCGTAGTGAACAGGAGGAACGCTCGCCCGCGGCTCGCCTGCAACACCGGCAGCGCCGCGTTCACCACCGCCTCGGTAAACGCCGGGTCGTTGGGATCGGCAGGCATGTCCCGCGGCACGTAGAGCAGCGCCTGGTGCTCGAAGTCGAAGGGACTGGGCCAGGCGCGCGCCGCGGCCTGCTGCAGGCCCAACTCACCCTTGAAATGCGAGAAATCCTCCCCCACCGACAGTGTCGCCGAGGTGAAGATCCAGGCGCGCGGCTGTTCCTCCACCTGGCGGCGGAACAGCTCGGCGCTGGACAGCGGCGTGAGGTGCAACTGCAGGGCGTGGCCGAACACCTCGACCCAGCGCACCTGCTCCGCCACTTCGGCGGCGATCAGCTGCGCCAGGATCGCGCGCGCCTCTTTCGCGCGCCGCGCGCAGGAGGCGAGGCCCTCGGAGCGCTCGGCCTGCGCGTCGAGCGCTTGCGCGAACGCGGACAAGGCCGCCTCCAGCGCCGCGAGCGACTCGCCGAATTGCGGCCGCGCCTCGGCCTGCGCCCAGGCCAGGCGCGCCGCGTCCATGTCGAACGCGAGGCGCAGGTCGCGCGCCGCCTTGTCCAGGCGGCCGGCGAGCGCGTCGAACTCCGGCGCCGCGCCGCCCGCGGCGCGCAATTCGAGCCGCGCATCGCGCGACAGTTCGATCAGCCGGCTTGTTGAGACGCTCTCGCCGAAGAACAGGCGCGCGGTATCCGGCAGCTGGTGCGCCTCGTCGAAGATCAGCGTGTTGCAGGCCGGCAGCAGCTCGGCCACGCCTTCGTCGCGCAGCACCACGTCGGCGAAGAACAGGTGATGGTTGATCACCACCACGTCGGCGGCGAGCGCGCCGCGGCGCGCCTTCATCACGAAGCAGTCCTTGTAGCGCGGGCATTCCTGGCCGAGGCAGTTCTCGCGCGTCGACGTGGCGTGCTGCCAGACCGGCGCGTCGTCGGGCACGTCCGGCAGGTCGGCGCGATCGCCGCTTGCGGTGGCCGCGGCGAAGCGCTCGATGCGGCGCAGCTGCGCCGCTTCCTCCCGGCTGCCGAGCCGGGCTTCCCCCAGCGCGCGCTCCAGGCGGTGCAGGCACACGTAGTTCGCGCGCCCCTTGAGCAGCGCGGGCACGGCGCCGCTCGCAAGCGCAGCGCGCATCGCGGGCAGGTCGCGGTCGTAGAGCTGGTCCTGCAGCGTCTTGGTGCCGGTGGAGACGATCACCTTGCCCCCCGCCAGCAGCGCTGGCGCGAGATACGCGAGGGTCTTGCCGGTGCCGGTCCCCGCTTCGGCCACCAGCACAGCGTCCCGGTCGATCGCCTCCAGGATGGCCCGCGCCATCTCGAGCTGCTGTGGCCGCAGGCGGTAGCCGGGAATCTGCGCGGCGAGCGGTCCGCCATCCGCGAACAGTCGCGCGAGGGTCTTTGCGTTGCCGGCGGTCAAAGGTAAGTGGTTGCTCTCATTCGACTATTGGACTAGATTACTTTAGGTATGGGTTACAACCGCATGGTTTTATTGGCTTTAGTAATTGCTGTAGGCTGTTCCACCCTACCCCCGGAGTTGCCGAAGGCCGAAACGGCACCAGTCGGCGAGCGGCGCGCCGAGGCCCTGCTGCAAACGCTGCTCGCGCTGGGCCTGGACTATCGCTACGGAGGCAGTTCGCCAGAAACGGGCTTCGATTGCAGCGGTCTGGTGGCGCATGTGTTTCGCGAGGCCTACGGCATCCGCCTGCCGCTAAACGCACGCGCACAGAGCGAGTACGGAATGCGCGTGAGTCTAGCGGAACTCCGCGCCGGAGATCTCGTGTTCTACAACACGCTGAACAGGCCCTTCTCGCACGTGGGGATTTACCTCGGAGACGGCCGTTTCGTGCATGCGCCCAAGACCGGCGCGCAGGTACGTGTCGAGCCGATCCGGGGCAGCTATTGGATGAAGCGCTTCGACGGCGCGCGCAGGATCCAACCAACGTCTCTTTAGCAATTGTTCTCATTTGTATTGACTCTGCAAATGAGAATTACTATCATTATTGCCTCAACTCTCAGCATGAGGCCCAAATGACTGTTCTCAAAAGACTAATCCTGCTGCCTGCCCTGGCATTGTCCTGCTCCGCGTTGGCGCAGGACGCAGTCCTGAATCTTTATTCATCCCGGCACTACCAGACCGATGAAGCCCTTTACACCGGGTTCACCAAGCTCACGGGCATCAAGGTGAACCGCATCGAGGCGGGCGAGGACGCATTGATCGAGCGCATCCGCAACGAGGGCGCGCGCAGCCCCGCCGACGTGCTCGTGACCGTGGACGCCGGCCGTCTGTGGCGCGCGGAACAGCTCGGCCTGTTCCAGCCGGTCAAGTCCGCGCTGCTCGATGCACGCATTCCCGCCAATTTCCGCGAGCCGAACGGGCTCTGGTACGGTTTCTCGCTGCGCGCGCGCCTCGTCGCCTACAACAAAGCGAAAGTCAGGCCCGACGAGATCCGCAACTACGAGGACCTCGCCGACGCGAAATGGAGAGGCCGCGTCTGCATGCGCTCCTCGACCAGCGTCTACAACCTGTCGCTGATGGCGGCGCTGATCGACCACCTGGGCGAACCGCGGGCCGAGGCTTGGGCGAAGGCGGTGCGCGCCAACCTGGCGCGCGAGCCCAAGGGCGGCGACACCGACCAACTGAAGAGCGTCGCCGCCGGCGAATGCGACGTCACCATTTCCAACCAGTACTACTACGCGCGGCTGATGCGCTCGCAGAAGGCCGAGGAGCGCGCAGTGGCCGAGAAGCTCGGCGTGGCATTCCCCAACCAGTCAAGCTGGGGCACGCACGTCAACGTATCCGGCGCCGGCGTGATGAAGAACGCGCCGCACCGCGACGCGGCGGTCCACTTCCTCGAGTATCTGGCGAGCGACGACGCGCAACGCTACTTCGCCGACGGCAACAACGAGTGGCCGGTGGTGTCGGGCGTGCAGGTCGTAAATCCAGTGTTGTCGCACTTCGGCGCGTTCCGCTACGACTCGATCAATGTCGCCGTGCTGGGCCGCAACCAACCCGGCGCGCAGAAGCTCTACGACCGCGCGGGCTGGAAGTAGCGCCGCGACAGCGCGAGCAGCGGCACCAAGCCTACGGCGACGATCACCAGCGAGGGCACGGCGGCCTCGGCGAGGCGCTCGTCCATGGCCAGGTGGTAGGCCTCCACCGCCAGCGTGTCGAAGTTGAAGGGGCGCAGCGCGAAGGTCGCGGGCAGCTCCTTCATCACGTCCACGAACACCAGCAGCGCCGCGGTGGCGAGGCTCGGCGCGAGCAGCGGCGCGTGCACGCGCGCGAGCGTCGCCGCCGGCGCCGCGCCGAGACTGCGCGCGGCCTCCTCCATGCTCGGCGTGATCCTCGCCAGCCCGGCCTCGGTGGTCTGCAGCGCCACGGCGAGAAAGCGCACCAGGCAGGCGTACACCAGCGCGGCGATGGTGCCGGTGAGGAGCAAGCCGGATTGCAAGCCGGTCGCCTCCTCGATCAAGCCGGCGAGCCAGTTGTCCAGGCGCCCGAGCGGCACCAGCACGCCGAGGGCGACCACCGCGCCCGGCATCGCGTAGCCGAGCGCGGCGAAGCGGTTTGCTGCCGCGGCGGCGCGGCTCTTCGAGAGCCGCGCGGCGTAGGCCATCGTCAGCGCCAGCAGCACGCCGGTGATCGCGGTCACCCCGGAAATCGTGAAGCTGTTGCCGACCAGCCCGAGCAGGCGCGCGCCCCAGCGCGCTCCCGGGTCCGTGAACGCGAGCTGCAGAAGGATCGCGGCGGGAATCAGGAAGCCGAGCAGCACCGGCATCGCGCAGGCGAGCGTGGCGAGCGCAGAGGGCCAGGCGCGCAGGCGCTGCGGCGGCACGGGTTTGGAGGACGCGTTGCCGTGGAAAGCGGCACGGCCGCGCGTGGCGCGCTCCAGCGCCAGCACCAGGAGCACGAACGCGAGCAGGCAGCTGGACAGCTGGGCCGCGGCGAGACTGTCGCCCATCGACAGCCACGCCTTGAAGATGCCGGTGGTGAACACCTCGAGCGCGAAATAGGACACGGTGCCGAAATCGGCAAGCGTCTCCATCAGCGCGAGCGCCGTGCCGGCGGCGACCGCCGGCCGCGCGAGCGGCAGGGCCACGCGCCAGAAGTTTCCCCAGGCCGAGTGGCCGGCGAGGCGCCCCGCCTCGAGCGCGCTGCGCGGCAGGTCGCGGAACGCGGTGCGCGCGATCAGGTACACATAGGGGTAGAGCGCGAGCGAGAGCACGAGGGCGGCACCGCCGATCGAGCGGATCTCGGGAAACCAGTACCCGCGCGCCTGCCAGCCGGTGAGCGCGCGCAAGGCGCTTTGCACCGGCCCGGTGAATTGCAGCCAGTCGGTGTAGGCATAGGCCATGACATAGGCGGGCATCGCCAGGGGCAGCACCAGCGCCCATTCGAGCAGGCGCGCGCCGGGAAAGCGGTAGCTGGCGATGAGCCAAGCCGAGAGCACGCCGATCGAAATGACGCCGCAGGCGACGAGGCCAAGCAGGAGGCCCGTGTTCGCGACGTACGGCCCGAGGACGGTTCCCGCGATGTGACGCCAGGCGTCGCCCCCCGGCTGCAGGGCGCTGCCGGCGACCCAAAGGATCGGCAAGGCCAGCAAAGCGGCAATGCCGATCGAGAGCGCCGCGGCACCCCACCTAACTGTTTGATGGAAAAGCACTCGTCATTCTAACAAGAACGATTCTTGTTCCAACCGGCCTTATAATGGCCTAGTGAACCAGCTCGAAGTCCAAGGACTGCACCACGGCTACAACGGCGCCGAGGTCGTGCGCGGGCTGGATTTCACCTTGCCGCGGGGGGCCATCGGCTGCCTGCTCGGCCCCAGCGGCTGCGGCAAGACGACGGTCCTGCGCTGCATTGCCGGTTTCGAGGCGATACGCGCCGGCAGCATCCGGCTCAACGGCATCCTGGTTTCCGGGCCAGGGGCGATGCTGCCGCCGGAGCGCCGCCATATCGGCATGGTGTTCCAGGACTACGCGCTGTTCCCGCACCTGCCCGTGGAACGCAACATCGCGTTCGGGCTGCATGCGGTGCCGCCCGCGCAGCGTGCCACCCGGGTGCGCGAGCTGGCCGAACTGGCCGGCCTTGCCGAAGTCCTGCGCAGCTACCCGCACGAGCTCTCCGGCGGCCAGCAGCAGCGCGTGGCGCTGGCGCGCGCGCTGGCGCCCCGGCCGGAGCTGCTGCTGCTCGACGAGCCCTTCTCCAATCTCGACGTGGCCCTGCGCGAGCGCCTGTCGCTGGAGGTGCGCGAGATCATCAAGGCGAGCGGCGCCACCGCGGTGCTGGTGACCCACGACCAGCACGAGGCCTTCGCCATGGCCGACGAGATCGGCGTCATGCACGAAGGCCGCATCGTGCAGTGGGACAGCGCCTACAACCTCTACCACCGCCCCGCCAACCGCTTCGTCGCCGACTTCGTCGGCCAGGGCGTGTTCCTGCCGGCGAAGGTACTCAATTCGCGCCAGGTCGAGATCGAGCTCGGCATGCTGGAGGGCGACGTCCCCAACGCCTGCCAGATCGGCTGCGACGCCTGCGGCAAGGGTTGCCGCACGGACATCCTGCTGCGGCCCGACGACGTGGTGCACGACGACGCCTCGAGCCTGAAGGCGGAAGTGACGCACAAGGCGTTCCGCGGCGCGGAGATCCTCTACACGCTGCGCCTGGACAGCGGGCGCAAGGTGCTCGCCATGGTGCCCAGCCACCACAACCACGCGCTCGGCGAGAGGATCGGCATCCGCCTCGACGTGGACCACGTGGTGGCGTTTCAGCCCGAGCCCTGATCCTTCAGGCTGTAGATCGCGCGCAACTGCAGTTCGAACTCCTTGCCCGCCAGCTCGGGCGGCAGCAGGACGAAGGGCTTGGCGATCCTGAACATCTCGAGCGCCTGGCGGTCGAGGATCTCGTGACCGGAGCTCGACTTGATGCCGAGCGCGGCAATCCTGCCGTCGGCGCCGATGGTCATGCGCACCACCACCTCGCCTTCCCAGTTGTTGTCGATCGCCGAGCGCGGATAGCGCTTGAAGCGCGCCGCGGCGGTCACGATCTGCAGGTGGTAGCGGTCCAGTACGCCGGGGTCGGGCCCTGCCGGAGCGGGGGCGACGGGTTGCGGCTCGATGCGCGCGACGGGCCCCGAAGCGGCGGCAGTAATCGGAGCCGCAGGAGCAGGCGGCGTCGGCTCGCTGGTCACCGGCCGCGGCGGTTGCGGCGCAGGCGCGACGGCGGCGGGCCTGGCGATCGGGCGCGGGAGCGCCGGGCGCGGCTCGGGTGCCAGGGGCTTGCGCACCTCCTCCACCGGCGCCGGCGGCGGAGTTGCCTGGACCAGGCGCGCCATCAACGGACGGGGAGCGGCCGGCAGCTGCGCCGCGAGCTCGCGCAGCGAAGGCAGCGCGAGCAGCAGCAGCGCGTGCAGCAGGATCGACGCGAGGATGGCGTAGCCGAAAGCGCGATTCGCCCCAGCGCGCATGTGCACCTCCGCGATCATGGCCGCACTCATGGAGCGGTCCAATATAGCACCTAGCTGCGGCGCAGCGCGCGCCAGACCTTCTCCGGCGTGAGGGGCATCTCGAGATGCGAGACGCCGCGCTCCGCGAGCGCATCGAGCACCGCGTGCACCACCGCCGGCACCGCGCCGATGGTGCCGATCTCGCCACAGCCCTTCACGCCGAGCAGGTTGGTCTGGCAGGGCAGGCTCTCGTCGAATTCGTTCACCATCGGCGGGAACTGGTCGGCGCGCGGCACGCAGTAGTCCATCAGCGAACCGGTGAGCAGCTGGCCGCTCTCCGCGTCGTACACCGCCTCCTCGTAGAGCGCCTGGCCCACGCCCTGCGCGATGCCGCCCTGGATCTGCCCCTCGACGATCATGTGGTTGATGATGCGGCCGATGTCGTCGACGCTGACGATGCGCACGACTTCGACCAGGCCGGTGTCGGGGTCGATCTCGACTTCACAGGCCTGCGCGCCATTGGGCCAGGAGGGCGTCGACGGCGTCTGCGTCGCAGACACGCGCACGCGCCGCTCCGCCTGCTGCGCGGCCAGTTCGGACAGGCCGACGGAGCGGTCGGTGCCGGCGATGAAAAAGCGCCCGCCGCGGAACTCGATGTCCGCCGGCGCCGCTTCGAGCGCATCGGCGGCGAGTTCCTTGCCGCGCGCGATCAGCGTGCGGCCGGCCGCCACCACCGCCGAGCCGCCGATGAAAGCCGAGCGCGAGCCCACGCTGCCCACGCCGTTGGCGCGGTCCGTGTCGCCCTGCACGATGGTGACGCCCTTCGCGGGGATCTGCAGCACCTCGGTGATGAGCTGCACGTAGCTCGTCTCCAGTCCCTGCCCCATCGCCTGGGTGCCGGAGTACACGGTGACGTTGCCCTCGGCGTCCAGCTCGATGTCCACCGTTTCAGTGAGCAGCGCGCCGGTCCACTCGAGATAGGCCGAGAGTCCGCGGCCGCGCAGCCTGCCGCGCTTCTTCGACTCTTCGCGGCGTGCGGCGAAGCCGTGCCAGTCCGAGAGCTTGACCACGCCCTCGAGCATGCGCGGGAAGTTGCCCGCGTCGTAGATCTCGCCGGCGTGCGTGGCGTGCGGAAAATCCCCGGGTTGCAGCAGGTTGCGCAAGCGGATCTGCACCGGGTCGATGCCCATTTCACGGCCGGCCTTCTCCACCAGGCGCTCCATCAGGTAGTTGCCCTCGGGGCGCCCCGCGCCGCGGTAGGCGCCGGTGGCCATGGTATTGGTGAGCACCGCCTGCATGTGATAGTCGACGGCCGGCACGCGGTAAACCGAGGTCTGCACCTTGGCCACCATCATCAGCGGGATCATGGCGGAGGAGCCGACCGGCACCGCGCCCATGTTGCCGAGCATGTGCAGCTTGAGCGCGAGAATGCGGCCTTCCTTGTCGAGCGCGAGCGCGGCCTTGAAGTGCATGTCGCGGCCCATGTGCGCGGCGAGGAATTCTTCGCTCCGCTCGCCGCGCCAGCGCACCGGGCGGCCGAGTTTGCGCGCCGCGTAGGCCACCAGCACTTCCTCCGGAGCGAGGCCGGTCTTCATGCCGAAGCCGCCGCCGATGTCGCCGTTGACGATGCGGAAGTCCGCGGGCTTGCCGCCGAACGCGGCGGCCATCAGGTCGCGCGCGCCGGTCGGCTGCTGGCACTGCGTGTACACGGTGGTGCGCCCGCCTTCGTGCACGCCGATGGCGCAACGCGGTTCCATGGCCATCGCGATCAGGCGCTGGTTGTGCAGCTCGAGCTCGGCGACGTGCGCGGCGCGCGCGAATGCGGCATCGACCTCCGCCGGCTTGCCGTAGCGTGTTTCCGCTGCGATGTTGCGAGGCGCTTCGGGCCAGAGCAGCGGCGCGCCCGGTTCGACCGCCCGGCGCGCATCGACCACGCAAGGCAGTTCCTCGTATTCGATG
>JBGQFF010000104.1:0-9410 GCA_041496745.1 Gammaproteobacteria bacterium | reverse complement strand
TGGGCGGCACGAATGTGCTGATCGCCAACCCGCGCGACCTCCCCGGCTTCGTGAAGGACCTGAGCAAGACGCGCTTCACCGCGATCACGGGCGTGAACACCCTGTACCGGGCCCTGCTCGACGCGAAGGGCTTCGACGCCGTGTGCGCCGCCAACCGCGGCGCGCTCAAGCTCGCGGTGGCGGGCGGCATGGCGGTGCAGCGCGAGGTGGCCGAGCGCTGGCAGAAGGCGACCGGCGCGCCGCTCGTGGAAGGCTACGGCCTCACCGAGGCCTCGCCCAACGTCTGCGGCAATCCCGCCGACGCGCACGAGTTCAGCGGCAAGCTCGGGCGGCCGCTGCCCGGCACCGAAGTGGCGATCCTCGACGAGCAGGGCCGCAGGGAGTCGGCCGGCGAGATCGGCGAGATCTGCGCGCGCGGGCCGCAGGTGATGCGCGGCTACTGGCACGCGCCGCAAGAGACCGCGCAGGCGTTCTTCCCCGGCGGTTGGCTGCGCACCGGCGACCTCGGCCGCATCGACGAGCGCGGCACCGTCGAGTTCGTGGAACGGCGCAAGGAAGTGATCGTGGTGTCGGGCTTCAAGGCCTATCCGGGCGAGATCGAGGCGGTGGCGATGCAGCACCCGGGCGTCAAGGAGGCGGGGGTCGCGGGCATTCCCGACGCGCGCAGCGGCGAAGCCGTCGCGCTCTACGTGGTGAGGAAGGACCCGGCGCTCGGCGAGGCGGCGCTGCTGGAGCACTGCGCGAAGCACCTCGCGCCGTACAAGCGGCCGCGGCAGGTGTTCTTCCGCGAAGCGCTGCCCAAGTCGCCGATCGGCAAGGTGCTGCGCCGCGAGCTGCGGCCGAACAAAGGAGACTGGAAATGAAAAGGCTTTATCGATTGACGCAGGACAGGAAGATCGCCGGCGTGTGCGGCGGCCTCGGGGCCTATTTCGATATCGATCCGGTGTTCTTTCGCCTGTTCTTCCTCATCTCCATTCTCTTCGGCGGCCTCGGAGCGGTTGCGTATTTGCTGATGTGGCTCATGGTCCCGGCGCAGGACGGCGCGCGCCGCGAAGGCAGCCGTCTGCGGCTCTCCGGGACGGACCGGAAGATCGCCGGCGTCTGCGGCGGACTGGGGGAATTCTTCAACCTCGATCCGGTGCTCTTCCGGGTCGCGTTCGTCGTGCTCGCCTTTGTCGGCGGACTGGGGATCCTGCTCTATCTGGTGCTGTGGCTGGTCGTTCCGGGCTCTGCCACGCCCGTGACGAGCGGGGAGCAGCCAGGCGGTAACTGATCGCGGCGCTCCCGTGGCGCCGCGAGTTCAGGAACGAGCGGCGAGCGGCGCGGCCTTGAGCTGCAGCAGCAGCGCACCCATGCCCGCCAGCAGGGCGAGGAACGCGATCAGCGCGCCGAGCCAGGGAATGAGCGCGGCGAGGCCGATGGCCAGCACGCCGAGCGCCGCGGCGAGCGCGCGCCAGCCCTTGTGTGCGGCGCGTCCGGCCAGCCAGCGCCTGAGCGCCGCATCGCCGAGCGCGATGCCCGCCGCGACGTAACCCAGCAGCAGCAGGGCGAGGTACAGCAGAACGGTCAGCCCGGCCAGCGGAATTCCGATCACGGTGACGAGCAGCACCAGCGCCGCGGCGGGAATCGCCGCCAGCGCCAGGAAGCCCGCCAACAGGCTCCAGCCGAAGCGCACGCGCGCGGCATCGGCGACGCGCGCGAAGAAATCCGGGAGCGCGGCGACCAGCACGGCGGCCATGACCATCAGCCCGAGCGTCCAGAAACCGAACGCGGCGGGAACGGCCGAACGCTCGGCCACGCGCCGCACCGGCACATCCAGCCGCTCAATGCCGCCCTGCACCTGCGCGGCCGCGTCCTGCTTCAGCGGCGCGCCGGCGCGATAGCGCAGCTTGCCGCCGATGCGCGCCTGCGGCCCGAGCTCGAGCTTCCCTGCTGCGGCTTCGACGTCGCCTTCGACGCGGCCGTCGATGAACACGCGCCCGCCCGCGGCCTGCAGGTAGCCGCCGATCGCGCCCAGCATCTCGACGCGCCCGCCGGCGAGGCTTGCGTTGCCGCCAATGCGCGCCTGCGGCCCGATGCTGACGCTGCCACCCGCGATGCGCGCGTTGCGCGCCAGCGAGCCTTCAAACTCCACCTTGCCGCCCGCGGCATACAGGTCCTGGCTGCCCGCCGCGTCGATGCGCAGGATGCCGCCTACCGCCATGATGTCGCCTGCGACGGGCGCGCTGATGCGCAGCTCGCCGCCGGCCGCGACAAGGTCGCCTTTCACCGGCTCGCTGACTCGCGGGCTGCCGCCGGCGACAAATGTGTCGCTGCCTTGCTGGCGCACCATCAGGTGCTCCGCGCGCTCGTCGGCGCTGGCTCCGGACGTGGCGACAAGGATGCATGCGGCGATGCAGGCGAGACGGTTCATGGATTGCCTCCTGTGCAAGCGCCTCACAGCCTAGGCCGGCGTGGGCAGCCCCTGCACCATCTTCTTGAACTCGGCCCAGCGCAGCGCCGGCCACACCTCGGCGTGCGCATGGCCGTAGCTGCGCACCAGCGCCGAGACGCGCATCGCCGCCTGCAGGTCCGGGGCCTCGAATACATCGACGTAGTCGTAGGGACCGCACACGGCGAAATCGGCGATCCATTTCACTTCCGGGCACGCCTTGGTCACCTGCTCCACGGCGTGGCGCTCGAGCGTCTCGAAGGATTCCGGCTGGTGCAACGACTGCGCCGAGATGCGGGTCAGCATGATGAATTGCGACATGGGACCTCCTGCGGGGGTGATTGCCGCATGTTGCGCCCCGCAGCGGCGGGCGCTTTGCGCTAGGTCAACTTCCGTGCTCCACACTGATGCGCGAGAGTGCACCCTCCTCTTTCACAGCGAACCGCGCGGCGAGGAACTGCGGGATGAGCCACATCGCGGTACGCGCGTGGCTCGATACGGTGCGCACGGTGACGCTGGATCTGCCTCGGGCCATCGCCAGGTAAACGAGAACCTGGTCGGCCGCATGCGTGTCGAGCGTCGCGCTGCCCGCCGTGCCCACATCCGCGCGCAGCTCCCCGCCGGCCGGGCGCGATCGCGGCTCGAACGTAAACGCGCCGGCGCGCAGCTCGAGTCCCTCGCAGCGCGCGTCGCAGAGCGCCGCCACCGCGCGCACAGCGGCGAGGTGCTGCGGGGCGAGGCCGGGCCGCGCGCGGCTGGCGCGCGCGTTGTGCAGGCGCAGCGGCTTGCCGGTCAGCGCCGAGAGCGCTACCGCCGTGCGCACCAGCTGGCCGCCGCCCTCGCCATGGGAGCCGTCGATCTCGATCACCGGCGGAAATCTACTCGCCTTTGCGGCAGATCAAGATTTGATCTTGCACAAAGCGCCCGCAAGGAAATGGGGGATTGTTTCGTCATGGGGGGTGCGCCATGATCACGGAAAGCCGCCGGAAGCGCGATTGAACCGCACACCGCTGCATGCCGAGCACCTCGCCGCGGGCGCGAAGCTCGTGGAGTTCGCCGGCTGGGAAATGCCGCTGCACTACGGCTCGCAGATCGAGGAGCACCACGCGGTGCGCGGCGACGCCGGGGTATTCGACGTCTCGCACATGCTCGCGCTGGACGTCGAGGGCGAAGGCGCGCGTGCCTTCTTGAGCCGCGCGCTTGCGAACGACGTGCGGCGTCTGCGCCGGCCCGGCAACGCGCTGTATTCCTGCCTGCTCGCCGAGGACGGCGGCATCCTGGACGACCTCATCGCCTACCGGCTGGAGGAGACGCGGTTCCGGCTGGTGGTGAATGCCGCGACCGCGGACAGCGACCTCGCCTGGCTCGAGCGCCAGCGCAGCGGGACCCTGCAGCTTCGCCCGCGCCGCGATCTCGCCATGCTCGCCGTGCAAGGCCCGCACGCCCGCGAGAAACTCGGCCTGGCGCTGCCCGAGCTGCGCGCGGCAGCCGAACCGCTCGAGGCGTTTTGCGGCGCAGGGCACGATGGCGCCTTCGTCGCGCGCACGGGGTACACGGGCGAAGAGGGCCTGGAGCTGATGCTGCCGGTCGCGCACGCCGCCGATGCATGGCAACGCCTGCTCGCCGCGGGCGTGCGGCCCTGCGGGCTCGGGGCGCGCGACACGCTGCGGCTGGAGGCCGGCCTGCTGCTCTACGGGCAGGACATGGACTCGGACGTGACGCCGCTCGAATGCGGGCTCGCATGGACCGTCGACCCGGCGAGCCCGCGCGATTTCCTCGGCAAGCAGGCGCTGCTCTCGCGCGCGAGACGATTTCAGGCATTGGGCCTGGTGCTGGAAACGCAGGGCGGGCTGATGAGGGCGCATCAGGCGGTGCGCAGCTCCCGCGGCGAAGGCATGGTGACGAGCGGCGGTTTTTCGCCAACCCTGCAGGCGTCTATCGCGCTCGCGCGCCTGCCGCCGGAGAGCCGCCCGGGCGAGCGCGTGCAGGTCGCGGTGCGCGACAAGCTGCGCGACGCCCGGATCGTCAGGCCGCCGTTCGTGCGGCACGGCAGGATTCTGGTCTGAAGGGAGATGCCCATGAACGTTCCCGATACGCTGCGCTACACCGGCACTCACGAGTGGGTGCGCAGGGAGCCCGACGGCACGCTGAGCGTCGGCATCACCAATCATGCGCAGGACGTGCTCGGCGAGCTCGTGTTCGTCGAGCTTCCCGCCGTCGGCAGGCAGGTGCTCGGCGGCGACGCCTGCGCGGTGGTCGAATCGGTGAAGGCCGCCGCCGATGTGTACGCGCCGCTCGCCGGAGAGGTGGTCGCCGTCAATTCCGCGCTCAAGGATGCGCCCGGCCAGGTGAACAAGGATCCCTACGGCGCCTGGCTGTTTCGCCTCAAGCCGGCGGGCGAGGCGGATCTTTCCAGGTTGCTCGACGCCGCGGCCTATGAGAAGAGCTCTACATGATGCCGCAGGACGATTTTGCTTCCCGCCACATCGGGCCCGACGCGCAGGAGGTGCGCGCCATGCTGGACGTTCTGCAGTTGTCCTCCCTGGAAAGCCTGGTTGCGCAAGCCCTGCCCGCCTCCATCCGGCAGCAGACGCCGCTCGAGCTCCCCGCGGCGCGCAGCGAATCCGAGGCGCTGGAGGAACTGCGCGCTATCGCGAGCCGCAACCAGCTGTGGCGCAACTACATCGGCATGGGCTACTGCGCGACGTTCACGCCGCCGGTGATCCAGCGCAACGTCATCGAGAACCCGGGGTGGTACACGCCCTACACGCCTTACCAGGCCGAGATCTCGCAGGGCCGGCTCGAGGCGCTTGCCGCCTACCAGCAGATGCTGATCGACCTCACCGGACTGCCAGTGGCGAACGCGTCGCTGCTCGACGAGGCGACCGCCGCCGGCGAAGCGATGGGCCTCATCCAGCGCGCGACGGCAAGCGCCGGCAAGGCATTCTTCGTCGACGAGGCCTGCCATCCTCAGGTGATCGCCGTGGTGCGCACGCGGGCACGCTGGCTCGGCATTCCCTTGATCGTCGGCGATGCCACCACCGGACCCGACCCGGCGCATGTGTTCGGCGCGCACCTGCAATACCCGGACACCTGCGGCAGGATTTTCGATTTTTCGCAGCGGATCGAAGAAATGCATGCCGCCGGCGGGCGCGTCTCCCTGGGCGTCGATCCGCTGGCGCTGGTGCTGCTCGCGTCGCCGGGGGCGCTGGGCGCCGACGTCGCGGTCGGCTCGGCGCAGCGCTTCGGCGTGCCGCTCGGCTACGGCGGGCCGCATCCGGGATTCCTCGCCGCGCGGGCGGAGCTGGTGCGCCAGATGCCCGGGCGCATCGTCGGCCTTACGCGCGACGCCGCCGGTCGCCCCGCTTACCGCATGGCGCTGCAGACGCGCGAGCAGCACATCCGCCGCGAAAAGGCGACGAGCAACATCTGTACGTCGCAGGTCCTGCTCGCCAACGTCGCCGCCTTCTACGCCATCTGGCACGGACCGCAGGGGCTGCAGCGTATCGCCCTGCGCACCCATCTCATGGCGCGGCTGCTCGCCGAGGCCGTGCCGCCGGAATCGAGCGCGTACTTCGACACGCTGACGTTCCGGGTCGAGAAAGACGCGGTACGCCGGCGCGCGCAGGAGCGGCGCATCAACCTGCGCTACTTCGAGAGCGGCAGGGTCGGCGTCACGGTCGACGAGACCACGACCTTGGCCGACGTCGCGGATCTCGCGTGGGTGCTGACGGGAAAAGTCTTCGACACGAAGTCCATGCCCGTCGCGACGGAGGCGATCCCGCAGCGGCTGCGACGCGCAGACCCGATCCTCACGCACCCGGTGTTTCACCACCACCGCAGCGAGACGGCGATGATGCGCTTCCTGAAGCGCCTCGAGAACCGCGACTACTCGCTGGTGCACGGCATGATCCCGCTCGGCTCCTGCACCATGAAGCTGAACGCGGCCGCGGAGATGGCGCCGATTTCGTGGCCGGAGCTGGCGCACCTGCATCCGTTCGCGCCGCGCAGCCAGGCCGCGGGCACCCATCGCATGCTGCAGGATGTCGCGGAGGCGCTCGAGGCGATCACCGGGCTGCCGCACATGACGCTGCAGCCCAACTCCGGCGCGAACGGCGAATACGCGGGACTGGTCGCGATCCGCAACTACCACGCCGCGCGGGGCGAAGGCGGGCGCGACGTCTGCCTGATTCCGTTCTCGGCGCACGGCACGAACCCGGCCTCGGCCCACATGGCGGGCCTGCAGGTCGCGGTGGTGGCCTGCGATGCGCGCGGCAACATCGACGTCGACGACCTCAAGGCAAAGCTCGCGCAATCCAGCAAGCGGGTCGCCGCGCTGATGCTCACCTATCCTTCCACGCACGGGGTGTTCGAGGAGGCGGTGAGGGAGATCTGCGACCTCGTGCATGCCGCGGGCGCGCAGGTGTATCTCGACGGCGCCAACCTGAACGCGCTCGCTGGCTTCGCGCGCGTCGCCGACTTCGGCGCCGACATCTGCCACATCAACCTGCACAAGACCTTCTGCATCCCGCACGGCGGCGGCGGCCCCGGCATGGGCCCGCTCGCAGTGGCGCCGCACCTCGCGCGCTTCCTGCCCTCGCATCCGGTCGTCGCCGAGGAGGGGCTCGACCCGGAGAACGGTACGGTGAGCGCCGCGCCCTGGGGCAGCGCCCTCATCGTAGCCATCTCGTGGATGTACCTGCGGATGATGGGAGCCGAAGGAATCCGCCGCGCCACCGCCACTGCGATCCTCAGCGCCAATTATGTGGCCGCACGGCTCAAGCAGCACTGGCCCGTGCTCTACACCGGCGCGCACGGACGCAACGCGCACGAATGCATCTTCGATCTGCGCGCGCTCAAGGAGCGCTGCGGCGTCAGCGCCGAGGACATCGCCAAGCGCCTGATCGACTACGGCTTCCACGCGCCCACGCTTTCGTTCCCGGTGCACGAGACGCTGATGTTCGAGCCCACCGAGAGCGAGCCCAAAGCCGAGCTCGACCGCTTCTGCGACGCGATGATCGCCATCCGCGGCGAGCTCGAGAGGATCGGCTCGGGCGCCTGGCCGCGCGACGACAACCCGATCCGCAACGCGCCCCACACCGCCGAGGAGCTGGCCGGCGAATGGCGCCACCCCTACACCCGCGAGGAGGCGGCCTACCCGCTGCCCGCGGTGCGCGCGCACAAGTACTGGCCTCCGGTGAAACGCGTCGACCAGGTGTTCGGCGACCGGCATTTCTTCTGCGGCTGCCCGCCCGTGGACAGTGCCGGATGAAGATCCAGGTCGAGTGCTACGCCGGCTATCGCGGCGATGAGGAGCCGCGCGCCTTCACGGCGGGCGAGACGCGCCTGGCGATCGTGGCGATCCTCGATCGCTGGATGGCCCCCGAGCACCGCTACTTCAAGGTGAAGTCGGCGGACGGCCGCAGCTACGTGCTGCGCCACGACACGGCCTCGGGCAACTGGGAACTGGCGGGGCTGGTCGGCGCGGATCGCCCCGCGCCCCCAGGCGCGAAAACCCTGCACTGAAGTTGATCTTGCGCAAAGCGCGCGCCACGTGACGGACGTCGACTGCATCGCATTCCCGCCGTTTTCGTCCGGCGAGGCTAGCGGCGCAGGACACATTTTTCGTAGAGCCCGGGAAACGCGCCCTGCGGGTCGTACTTGCGCTTGAGCGCCGCGTAGGCCTCGCCGCCGTAGATGCGGTGGAATTCCTCCGCGGGGAAGAAGCTCTCGGAATACAGCGACTTGATGCCACCGAGTTCCATCACCTTGCGCTCGATTAGGCGGTTGTAATGGCCCGGCGGATGCGCCTCGCGCGTGCGCTTCACGTCCCAGAAGCCGAAGTTCACGGTCCAGCCCGGGGTCATCGGGTAGAGCAGATGGCGCCCGGCATGCGCCGAGGCGCCGATGGGACAGATCCACTGCGGCCACAGCCCGATCTCGCGCGCGTAGAACTCGAGGAACTCCGCGGCGCGCGCGAGCGGGATGTCCACGTCCTGGATCACCGACTCCGAGTGCAGCCCGAGCAGGCGCTCGAGCTTCCTCGTCGCGCCGACGCGGCTGTTCCAGCGCATGATCTTCGTGTAGGTGCGCGAGCCGAGGCGCTTCCTGCCGTAGACCAGCCTCCTCACCAGGGGGTTCTGCGCCAGCAGGTTCTTCGAGCACCAGAACCAGTCGGTGTCCCAGCGCCAGAGGAAATCGCGCACCGTGAGCCAGTCCTCGCGCTTCTGCGCGATCGAGCGGTAGTAGATGCGCTCGTAGGTGTAGTCGCTGGTATACGGCGCGGTATCGGCAAAGGTGCCGAGCGTGAGGAAAAGCTTGTGCAGCGAGAACACGGTGCCGTCGATGAAGTCGGCCTCGCCCGAGCGCAGCCGCCGCCCGAGCTCCGCGAAAAAGCTGGCGGCGTCACCGAAGGCATGGTGCTCGAGCCGCACGTAAGGCTTCACCGGCACGGCCTTCGCTTTCACGCGCAGCGCGTAGCCCAGCGTGCCGTAGGAGTTGGGGAAACCGAAGAACAGGTCCGCATGCTCGTTGTCCGGCGTGCAAGTGACGATGCTGCCGTCGCCGAGCAGCACCTCGAGTTCCGTCACCGTATCGTGCACCAGCCCATGGCGGTGCGAGGAGGCCTCGATCCCCACGCCCGCCACGGCGCCGCCGAGGGTGATGGTCTTCAGTTGCGGCACCACCGCGGGCATCACGCCGCGCGCGAGGCAGGCGTCCGCCAGGTCCTCGTAGGTGACCATCCCCTCCGCCTCGACCCAGCCCGCCGCCGCATCGATGCCGAGCACGTCGCGGAACGCGCGCACGTCGATGCGCCGCCGCGCGCCGCCGGCGAGGTCGCGGTCGCGGAACAGGTTCGAAGTGTCCTTCGCCAGCCCGACCGGGCCGCCTGCCTGCCTGAGCTGCTCGGCGAGCGCCCGGGTTTTCGCGCTATGCAGGATGTTCGTAGAGGAACCCCCGGCTCATCGGGTAGCCGGCG
>JBGQFF010000103.1:0-9516 GCA_041496745.1 Gammaproteobacteria bacterium | reverse complement strand
TCGCCGGCCTCGCCTGGTGGCTCGGCCGGCAGCTGTTCTAGTGCCCGCCGTGCTGCGCAGGATGCCGCGCCCCCATCTCTTCCACGCCTAGCTCGAGCTTCAGCTCCCCGCCTTTCTCCAGCTTCAGTGTCAGCGGCACCTTCTCGCCTTTCTTCAACGGGCGCTTGAGGTCCAACAGCATCAGGTGGGCGCCTCCCGGCTTGAGCTCGAAGCTGCCGCCTGCCGGCACCTCGAAGGATTTCACCTCGCGCATCTTCATCACCTCGCCCTCGCGCAGCGTGACGTGCATCTCGACGCGCCCTGCCACCGGCGAGGAAGCGCCGACCACGCGGTCGGCGGCGCCCGCATTGCGCAGTTGCATGAAGCCCGCGCCCACCTTCGCCCCCGGTGGCGTAGCGCGCGTCCAGGGCTGCTCCACGCTCACCTGCGCCCAAGCGGGCATGGCGAGGAACCACAGGGGGATCAGCCAGCTCCGCATCTCTTGTTCTCCTCTTCCTGCAGCTTTCTCCAGAAAACCTTCCCGGTCGCGGTCTTGGGCAACTGCTCGACGAACTCGACGACGCGGGGAACCTTGAACGCGGCCATGTGCTCCTTCGCCCAGGAAACGACATCCTCCGCGCTGACCCGCCCGCGCGAGGCCGCTTTCAGCACCACCACCGCCTTCACGGTTTCCCCGCGATGCGCATCGCGCGTGCCGATGACGCAGGCTTCCTGGATGTCGGGGTGTCCGTACAGCATCGCCTCGACCTCGGCCGGCCACACCTTGAAGCCCGAGGCATTGATCATGCGTTTCAGGCGGTCGGTGATGAAGAAGTATCCTTCCTCGTCGTAATAGCCCAGGTCGCCGGTGCGAAAGAATTTCTTGCCGTCGTGCTCGATGAACGCATCGGCGGTCGCCCTGGGCTGCTTCCAGTACCCCTGGAACACCTGGGGACCGTGCGTGATGATCTCCCCGACTTCGTTCGGCCCCAGCTCCTTGAACGTCACCGGGTCGATGACGCGCGAGTCGGTGTCGAAATAGGGGATGCCCGCGCATTGGCGCTTGGGCCGGTGCGCCGGATTGGCGTGCGAGGGCGCGGAAGTCTCGGTGAGCCCGTAGCCCTCCAGAAACGGCAGGCCGACGCGCTCCTGCAGTTCCGCCGCCACCGCCTCGGGCATCGCGGCGCCGCCGCCGCCGATGCGCTGGAGCGAGGAAAGGTCGTACCTGCCGAGGTTCGGGTTGGCGAGGAAATCCACGATCATGGTGGTGATGCCGGTCACGCTGGTGACGCGGCAGCGCTGGATCAGCTCGGCCGCGGTGTCCCGGTCCCAGCGCGTCATCAGCACCGAGGTGCCGCCGAGCTGGACCGGCACGTTCATGTTCGCCTGCATGCCCGTGAGGTGGAACAGCGGCAGCACGCCGAGCACCACGGCCTCGCTCGAGGTCTGCACCCAAGCGCAGGCTCCCGTGCTGGTGGCGAGCAGGTTCGCGTGCGTCAGCATGGTGCCCTTGGGATGGCCGGTGGTGCCGGAGGTGTAGGGCAGCACCGCGAGGTCTTCGGGGCCCGCCTCGTGCGGCGCGGGCACCTGGCCGGCGGCGAGCGCAGAGCCCCAACGCGTCACTCCGGCGCGCGCCGGCGCCGCGCGCGGCGCGCGCACGAAATCCGGCACATTGAGGTCGGTCGGCGCGCGCAGGTAGTCCGCGTAAGCGCCGAGCACGCAATGCTCGAGACCCTTACCCAGGTGCGGCTCGACCTCGGCGTAAAGCTCCTGGGTGCAGATCACCGTGCGCGCGTCGGAGTCCTCGATGTAGTGCGCCAGCTCGTCGCGCTTGTTCATCGGGTTGACGGGCACCACCACTGCGTCGGCGCGCAGGATGGCGTAGTAGCCGATCACGAACTGCGGGCTGTTCTGCGTGTAGAGGAGCACGCGGTCTCCTTTGCGCACGCCGCAGGCGCGCTGCAGGAAGCCGGCCAGCGCGTCCGCCGAGCGCTTAAGTTCGGCGTAGTCGAGCGTGGTGCCGTAGTAGTACAGAGCGCTCTTCTCCGGGTAGCGGCGCGCGCTCACCTCGAGGTTGTAATACAGGCTGGTGCGCGGCACCGGCAGCGACTTCGGCACGCCGGGCGGCCAGTGCGCGTAATGGCGCGTGAACATCACAGCGAGTAACGCTTTACCGCTTTCTCATCCCACTGCATGCCGATGCCGGGCTGCTCGGGGATCAGCACATGACCGTCCTTCAGCCGCGCGGGCTCTTTGAGGATCGGGTCGGCCCAGTCGACGTACTCCAGCCAGTGGCAGGTCGGCGTCACCGCGAGCAGGTGGCAGCTCACTTCCGGGAACAGGTGGCTCGACATCTCCATGCCGGCGCCCTGTGCCAGGGCCGCGGCGCGCATCCAGCCGGTGACGCCGCCGATGCGTTGCGCATCCGGCATCGCGAAGTCGCACGCCCCGGCCGCGAGCGCCTGCGCCATCTGCTCCGGTCCCATGAAGTTCTCGCCGATCTGGATCGGCGTGGCGACCTCGCGCGCGATGCGCGCGTTGCCGGCGAAATCGTCGGCGCGCACCGGTTCCTCGATCCAGTAGACGCCGCCCTCCGCGTCGATCAGGCGGCCGCGCTTGATGGCCTCCGCCACCGTCAGCCCCTGGTTGAAATCCACCATCAGCGTGATCTTCGGACCGATCGCCTGCTTCACCGCCCGCACCGCATCGAGGTCGTCTTTCGCCTCGGGGCGCCCCAGGCGCAGCTTCACGGCGCTGAATCCTTCGGCGACCAGCTCGCCCGCTTCCTTGACCAGGGGCTTCAAAGGCATGATGCCCAGGCCCTTGGAGTTGTAGGCGAGCACGGGCCGCGGCGTGCCGCCGAGCAGCCGCACGAGCGGCTGGCCCAACGCCTGGCCGAGCGCGTCCCAGGCCGCGATGTCGATCCCCGACATGGCAAACAGCACAATGTTGTGCACGCCGAGGAGCGTGCAGCGCTTCCTCAGCTTCGCTTCGATGTCGAAGGGCGCGAGCGCATCGCCCTTCAGCATCTCGGCCATCGCCTCGACCAGGGCGGCAATCGGCTTCAGGTTGTGCCGGCCGATGCCGAACAGGTAGGAGCGTCCGACGATGCCGCCGTCGGTCTGCAGATCGATCAACAGCAGGGGCGCGACGCTCACCGCGCCGGTGCTGGTGGCGAGCGGCCGCTTCATCGGCGCCGCGACGGCGCGCACGCGGATTGCCTTGATGCTCAGCCGTCCCGCGCTCATGCCCAGCGCCCCGCCTCGACCTGGTGGAAGAAGTCCTCGACGACGCGGTTGAACAGCGCCGGCTCCTCGAGGTTGAGGGCGTGCCCGCTCCATGGCAGCACCACCAGCCCGGCATGCGGGATGGTGCGCTTCATCAGCAGCCCCGGCTCGAGCGTGGCGTCGTCCTCGTCCCCCGCGACCACCAGCAGCGGCGCCGTGATTGCGGCCATCTCGGCCGTGAGGTCATAAAGCGAAGGCCGCCGCGCCTGGGTGCCGAGCATGGTGTTGGCCGAGCCAAGCGCCGAATGCTCGGAGAAATGGCGGACGAACCGCTCGAAGCCGCGCGGATCCTTGGCCTTCAACTGCAGGCGCGTGGGCCGGTGGCCGTAGGTGGCGGCGGCCTTCGCCATGCCCTGCTCCAGCATCAGTTTGGCATTCGCGCGCGCGTCCCTCTGGAACTCTTCCTTCTGCGCCGGAACCGCGCCGTAGCCGCAGCCCGCGACCACCAGGCCGAGGGCCCGCCCGCTGTACTTCATGCCGAAGTGCAGCGTGGCGAAGCCGCCCATGGAAAGGCCGACCACGTAGGCGCGCTGGATGCCGAGCGCGTCCATCACCGCCAGCACGTCGTCGCGCGCCTGCTCCTGCGAGTAGCGCTCGAAGCTCTCCGGCACGTCGGAGGGCGGGTAGCCGCGCGCGTTGTAGGCGATGCAGCGGTAGCGCCGCGAGAAGTGCGCAAGCTGCGGCTCCCAGCTGCGGAGGTCGCCGGCGAATTCGTGCACGAACACGATCGGCGCGCCGCTGCCGCATTCCTCGTAGTGGATTCTTGCGCCGTCGCCGGCCTTGATCTGGGGCATCTTGCTAGACTGTCGGGAAATGGATCTGAAGCTTAAAGGAAAGCGGGCGCTCGTGACCGGCGGTTCGAAAGGCATCGGCCGCGCCTGCGCCGAGGTGCTCGCCGCCGAGGGCTGCACCGTGCTGGTGGCGGCGCGCAATCCCGTGTCCGGGCCGAACGCCAAGGCCATCGACCTGTCGCAGCGCGGAGCGGCCGAAGCGCTCAGCGCCTGGGCGGGCGAGCTGGATATCCTGGTCAACAACGCCGGCGCGATCCCCGGGGGCGACCTGCTGCGCGTGGACGAGGACACCTGGCGGCGCGCCTGGGACCTGAAGATGTTCGGCTACATCAATCTCACGCGCCAGGTGTACGCGCGCATGAAGGCAAGGAAAGCCGGGGTCATCGTCAACATCCTGGGCAATGCGGGAGAGAAGCTGGACGCGAACTACATTGCCGGCAGCACCGCCAATGCCGGGTTGATGGCGTTCACCCGCACGCTCGGCGGCGCTTCCCACGCTGACGGCATCCGCGTGGTCGGCATCAACCCGGGCCCGGTGGCCACTGACCGCCTCAAAAGCCTGTTCCGCCAGCGCGCCGAAGCCAAGTTCGGCGACCCGGAGCGCTACCAGGAGCTGTTCGCAGGCATGTCGTTCGGGCGGCCCGCCGCGCCCGAGGAGATCGCCTGGGCGGTGGCGTTCCTCGCTTCGGAGCGCTCGGCCTACACCACCGGCTGCATCCTTTCGATCGACGGCGGACTGGCCTCCCGCTCTGCCTAGCCCGCGAAATGAAGGCCCTGCTCTGCAAGCAGTTCGGCCCGCCCGAGTCGCTGGTGCTCGAGGACCTGCCCTCGCCGCATCCGGGCGCGGGCGAAGTCGTCATCAGCATCAAGGCGGCGAGCGTCAATTTTCCCGACGTGCTGATCATCCAGAACAAGTACCAGTTCAAGCCGCCGCTGCCCTTCTCGCCCGGCAGCGAGCTCGCCGGCGTGGTGAAGGAAGTCGGCGCCGGGGTGACGAACGTGAAGCCCGGCGACAAGGTCATCGCCTTCACCGCCTTCGGCGCCTTCGCCGAGGAGGTGAAGACCGAGGCCGTGCGTCTGCTGCCGCTGCCCGAGGGCATGAGCTACGAGTCGGGCGCCTCCTTCATCCTCACCTACGGCACCACGGACCACGCCTTGCGCGACCGCGGACAACTCAAGGCGGGCGAATCGCTGCTGGTGCTCGGCGCCGCCGGCGGCGTCGGCGTGGCCGCGATCGAGATCGGCAAGGCGCTCGGCGCGCGCGTCATCGCCTGCGCCTCGAGCGACGAGAAGCTCGCAGTGTGCAGGCAGCACGGCGCGGACCAGACCATCAACTACGCGACCGAAGACCTGCGCGAGCGCATCAAGGCGCTCGCCGGCGGCAAGGGCGTGGACGTGATCTACGACGCGGTCGGCGGCCCTTACACCGAGCCCGCGTTCCGCTGCATCGCCTGGCGCGGCCGGCACCTGGTGATCGGCTTCGCCGCGGGCGAGATCCCCAAGCTGCCGCTCAACCTTGCGCTGCTCAAGGGCGCTTCGGTGGTCGGCGTATTCTGGGGCGAGTTCACCAGGCGCGAGCCGCAGGCCTTCGCGGAGAGCGCAAGGCAGCTCGCGCGCTGGTACAAGGAAGGCAAGCTCAAGCCGCACGTGTCGGCGACGTTTCCGCTGGCGAGAGCGGCCGAGGCGATGAACCTGCTCGCTTCGCGCAAGGCGAAGGGCAAGGTCGTCATCCGCATCGGTGCTTAGCACCCTCGTCGAGACGCTCTCCGGGCTGGCCAGCCCCTGGGCGTTCGCCTTCTGCGCGGCAGTAGTGTTTGCGGGCTATGCCCTGCGCGCCGCCACCGGCTTCGGCGCCGGCGTGGTGGCGATCCCTCTGCTGCTGCTGGTGTTGCCGCTCACGGTGGTGATTCCGGTCATCACCACGCTGGGCATCGCCGCTTCGCTGGTCCAATCGGTGCAGGAATTCCGCCATGTCGATTGGCGGGTGCTGCGCAGTCTCGCGTTGCCGACCGCAATCGGGGTCGGGGCCGGGCTATGGCTGTTCGCCTTCATCGACCAGCAACTGCTGCTCAAGGCCTTCGGCGCCTTCATCATCGGCTACGGCTTGTGGTCCTTTGTGCCGAGGCGGCCCGCAGTGCGTCTGCCGCAACGCGCCCTGGCAGGAGCGGCAGGCGTTTCCGGCGGGCTGGTCGCGACGCTGTTCGGCGGCATGGCAGGACCATTCTTCGCCGTCTACTTGAGGTTGCTGGAACTGGACAAGCGGCGTTTCCGCGCCAGCATGTCCTCGGTGCTCCTGTGCCTGGGACTGGTGCGCGCCGGAGGCTACGGCGGGCTGGGCTTTTACGACCGCCGCGTGGTGGCGGTGCTGCTGCTGTTCGCACCGGTGATGGGGCTCGCCATGCTCGCCGGGGACCGCTGGCACGCGCGCCTGGATGAAGCGCACTTCGAGACAATGGTCGCCGTGCTGCTCGCGCTGAGCGGCTGTGCGCTGCTGTTCAAGTAGCGGGCGGCGCGCCGTCGCCCGCGCCCAGCGGTCGCTGCAGCAGCACGCTGTCCACCCAGCGGCCGAACTTGTAGCCCGTCGAGCGCAGCGTGCCCACCCTGAGGAAGCCCAGCCGCGCGTGCAGCGCGATCGAGCCGGTGTTGGCGCTGTCGCCGATCACCGCGACGACCTGCCGGTAGCCGAGACCCTCGCAGATGCGGATCAGCTCGGAGAGGATGCGCGTGCCGATGCCTTTTCCCAGGTGGCCGTCCTTGATGTAGACGGAGTCTTCCAGCGCATAGCGGTAGGCGGAACGCGCGCGGTAGGGGGCGCAATAGCCGTAGCCGAGGATCTCGCCACGTTCCTGCGCCACGAGATACGGAAGCCCGCGGCCGGACAAGTCCTGATGGCGCCGGCGCATCTCCTCCACGTCGGGCGCCACCTCCTCGAAGGTGGCGAGCCCGTGCAGCACGTGGTGCGCGTAGATGGCCTGGATCGCAGCCAGATCGCCCTGCGCGGCGGAGACAACGCCCAGCTTCTGCAGTTTTTCCATGGCGGTGATTATATGCGCCCACAAAAAGATGACCGCCTCGCGGCGGCCGCGTTGGCCTCGCCCGGCGATGGTCCTGGTGGAGTATCCTGTGGCGCCAAACCCTAATAGGCAATGTCGCATACTTGATGTATGGCGTCGCACGGACGGATCTATCGGCTGACCGCATCCGGGCGCAAAGCCTGGGAAACCCAGGACGCTGCAGTCCCTGTCGACTACAGGCGCATCCTCGGCCTGATCGGCGACGAGGCGCACTTCGATGTGATTCGCGGATTTCTGCGCCGCTATCCCGACAGTCTGATCGCCGATTGGCTGGCCGAGCTCGAGGAGCTCGAGCTGCTCAGTTCACAGGCGGCCCCGCCCGAGCAGGATCTTGATTTCACCGGCAGCTTTCGCCTGCCGGAGTTGATTGCCGAGGACAGAAAGCGGCTGGCCCAGGGGGCCAAGGCGGTCGAAACCTCGCTCTCGCGCAAGGGCGTCTATGTGGCGGCTGACCGTCTGAAGAATCGGCCCGCCACGCAAAAGACCGCCGCCGATACGGTGGTCCTGATCGTCGAGGACGAACCCGATCAGCTCGAGCTTGCCAAGCTGCGGGTGAGCATGGCGGGTTATGCCGTGCGCACCGCCCAGACCGCCGCCGCCCTGCAGGAAACGCTGCGCGAGGCGAGCACGCCGGACATTCTGCTGCTCGACATCATCCTTCCGGACGGCGACGGCTTCGACATCCTCGCCCACATCCGCAGGCACCCCGAGCACGCGTTGCTCCCCATCGTGATGCTCACGGTGAAGGATGATCCGGCCGATATCCGCAGGGGCCTGGCGCTCGGCGCCGACGGCTACATCACCAAGCCGTACAGCAAGATGGTCCTCGCGGACACCATCCGGCGCGTACTGGTGCAAGAGCCGTAAGACAGACGGGCGGCCATGGCCGTCCAGGCTGTGCCAACCTGGGAACTCGCAATGCATCGGGAAGCGGATAATTTCATCGCAGCATGGTTTCGCAAGCCGCCCGGAAATCCGCAAAAGTCTTGTCCCAGCCGCGCACGGCAGCGTGGCGCAGATTGTCCCGGAAAGCGGCGCGCAGCGCGGCGTCTTCCAGCAATATCTGCAAATATCCGCGAAAGCTGTCCCAGTCTCCGGCAGTTGCCAGAAAACCGGTCACGCCATGTTGAATCAGCTGCTTCGCCGCGCCGACGCGGTTGCTCAACACCGGCAGGCCGGTGGCGGCGGCTTCCGCCACGGCCATGCCGTAGGCTTCAAACGTGCTGGGGGAAACCAACAGATCGCTATTTGCCATCAGCGCCGCGACGGCCTCTTGCGCCAAGGCCCCGTGGAAAGTGATGCGGTCGGTCAGTCCCGCCTGCGCCGCACGCTCCCGCAAACGCCGAACCGTCTCGGGAGACAGACCGCAATCCCCCGCCACCTGCCAATGCCAGTGCAAATGCCGTAACTGCTGGAGTATTTCCAGCAACTGCTCATGGCCTTTGGCCGGCAACAGGTGGGCAACAGTCAACAGCCTCACGGTTTGATCCGCGCGGCCCGGCCGGTTCCGCAAAAACGCCTCGCCAACGCCAGGTTCGCACAAAAATACCGGCTTGCCCGGCCAACGCGCCATTACGGCTTCGGCCACGGTCTTGCCCGTGGCGATGGCAAAATCCGCCTGCGCCACGGCGCGGTGTTCCACGGCTTGCAAGGCTTGTCTTCCCCGCAAATCCAGCGCCGGCTCCAGGGACGGCAGATAGTGCAGCAGCAAGGCAATGCGCTCGCCGGCGACGCGCGCCAGCCTGTCCAGGAACAGGCTGTCCCAGGCAAGCAAGTCCCAATTTCCGCAAGGCAACGCCTCGCCTCGCCACGGCAGGGAAATCAGCGGAAAGCGGCAGCGTCCGGCGTATTCCAGCAGCTTTTCGCCATACACATTGCCGCCGGAGGGAAAGGATCCAAGCGGCGGATGCACGAAGCCGATTTTCTTGGCGAGCATGAGCGGCATGATACTGATAAGTCGGAAACCAGTATCAGACGCTATGAACGATAGCCACCCACTACAGCCGGCGCTGCTGCGCTGGAGCGAAGGCAACGCCGCCGCCATGGTCGCCGTCACGCTGACGACGGCAGCCGGTTTGCCGCTTTGGCTGCTGTCGTTGTGCGGCTTGCTGTCCTTTTCCCTGCTCTTGTACCGCTGCCGGCGTCGCTGGACGCCCGACGGCCGGTTCGGTCTCGCCAACGCCGTCTCCCTGCTGCGCCTGTGCGGCACGTTCGTTTTGCCGTGGCTTGCGCCAGGGCAGATCGTCTATTGGGGGTTGATATTGTTTGCCATGGACGGCGTGGACGGCTGGATGGCCCGGCGCACCGGGGTTGCCGGAGAATTCGGCGAGTTTATCGACAAGGAAAGCGACGCTTTTTTCATGCTCATGCTGTGCCTGTTGCTGT
>JBGQFF010000102.1:0-9573 GCA_041496745.1 Gammaproteobacteria bacterium | reverse complement strand
GAGCGCGCCGAGATGGCCTGCGGAAAAGCCAAGATCGCGGGCCGCGAACAGCACCACGATCGCCAGGAACGCGTGGCGAAACACCTGCCAGATCGCAAGCGCCCAGGCGAGCGAGCGCAGCGTGGGATTGCGCCAGATCGCCGCCAGCCCCTCGCGGATTTCAACGCCGATGCTGCTCGCGCGCATCTTGGGCGCGTCGCTGGGGCGGGAGCGAATTCCGCGCAGGATCCAGGCCGACACGAAAAACGACAGTGCGTCGAGCAGGATCGCGAAGGGCGCCGTGAGCCACTGGATCAGGCCGCCCGCGAGCCCGGGTCCGATCAGTTGCGCGGTCGAGTCGCTCACGCCGATCTTGGCGTTCGCCTCGATCAGCTTGTCGCGACCGACGCGCTCGGTCATGAAGACCTGGTAGGCGGGCCAGCCCAGCACGGTTGCCAGCCCGACGAGGAAGCCCACGGCGTACAGCACGCCGATCGACAGTACGCCGAGCCACGCGCAGAGCGGCACGGCGAGCAGTGCGATGCCGCGCGCGATATCCGACCAGACGATGATTGGCAGCTTGGGCGCACGGTCGACCAGCACGCCGGCGAACAGCCCGAACAGCGGAAACGGCAGCGCCTCGAGCGCGGTCAGGACGCCCATCTCGAACGGCGTGGCGTCGAGCGTCAGGGCGGCGATCAGTGGCAGGGCGAGAAAGGTGATCTGCCCGCCGAAATGCGTGATCGTCAGCGAGCTCCACAGGCGCACGAAGTCGCCATTGCGCCACAGCCCGCTCGGGGAACGGGCGCGTTCGAGCCGCCGCAGCAGCGCCCTCATGTTCCCAGCCCGCGCGGGATGGCCGCGAGCAGTCCTCTGGTGTAGTCGTGCTGCGGCGCGCGGAAGATCTCCTCGGGCGTGCCGCGCTCGACGACCTTGCCCTCGCGCATCACCAGCACTTCATCCGACATGTACTTCACCACTGCGAGGTCATGGGAGATGAACAGGTAGGCGAGCCCGCGCTCTTCCTGCAGATCGAGCAGCAGGTTGAGCACCGTCGCCTGCACCGAGACATCGAGCGCCGAGACGACTTCGTCGCAGATCAGCACCTCGGGCTCGACCGCGAGCGCCCGCGCGATGGCGATGCGCTGGCGCTGCCCGCCGGAGAATTCGTGCGGATAGCGCTGCATCGCATCGGCCGGCAGGCCCACGCGCTCGAGCAGGCGCCGCGCGCGCTCGGCGCGCTCGGCATCGTCGGCGCCGAGGCGGTGGATGCGCATGGGCTCGATGAGCGCGCGGCCGATGCTCAGGCGCGGATTGAGGCTGGCATAGGGGTCCTGGAACACGATCTGGATGCGTTTGCGCAGCGGCAGCATCTTCTGACGCGGCAATCCGAGGAGCTCGGCGCCGTCGAAGCGCGCCTCGCCGCCGCTCGCGTCGAGCAGGCGCATGAGCAGCAGCGCCACGGTGGTTTTGCCCGAGCCCGACTCGCCCACCAGCCCGACCGTGCGCCCGGGGCATAGATCGAAAGAAACGTCGCTCACGGCGGCGAGGCTGCGCCTCGCCAGCCAGCCGGTCCTGAGGATGAAGTGCTTGCTGAGCTGGCGCGCCTCGAGCAGCTTGCGCGAGGCCGGCGGACGCACGAGCGGGGCACGCTCGGCGCTCGCGCCGCGCAGGAAGTCATCGATCACCGGCAGGCGCCGCGGGCGCGCATCCAGGCGCGGACGGCAAGCGAGCAGCGCGCGCGTGTAGGGGTCCTGAGGCTGCGCGAAGATGCGCGCCGCGGTGCCGCGCTCGCGCACTTCGCCGTCGCGCATCACCACCACGTGGTCGGCCAGCTCGCCGACCAGGCCGAGGTCGTGGCTGATGAACAGCACGCTCATCCGGCGCCGCTCGCGCAGCCGCGCGATGAGATCCAGCACCTGCCGCTGGATCGTGACGTCGAGCGCGGTGGTCGGCTCGTCGGCGATCAGCAGCCGCGGCTCGTTGGCGATCGCCATCGCGATCATCACGCGCTGCTGCTGCCCGCCCGAGAGCTCGTGCGGATAGGCCTTGAGGCGTGCCCGGGGCTCGGGAATGCCGACCTCGTCGAACAGCTCGGCGCTGCGCTCGAGCGCCTTGTCGCGCGGCAGGCCGCGGTGCAGGCGCAGGACTTCGGCGACCTGCTCGCCGACCGTGAGCACCGGATTCAGCGAGCTCATCGGTTCCTGGAACACGGCGCTGATCTCGCGTCCGCGCAGCGCGCGCAGGCGCGCCGCGGGGGCCGCCAGGAGGTTCTCTCCGGCGTACTCGATGCGGCTTGCGGGATCGATCAGCGCGTTCTCCGGCAGCAGGCGCAGGATCGACATGGCGCACAGCGTCTTGCCGCTGCCCGACTCGCCGACCAGGGCGGTGGTCGCGTTCTCCGCGACCTCGAAGCTCACGCCGCGCACCGCTTCGAAGATCCTGCCGCGCCCCAGCCGGAACGAGACGCGCAGATCGGTCACCGCGACGAGCGCGCTCATCGCAGTTTGGGATCGAGCGCGTCGCGCAGGCTGTCGGTCAGCATCGAGAACGCCGTGAGGAACACCGCCATGAAGACGGTTGCCGCCGCGAGCTGCCACCACTTGCCGATCACCAGCTCGGTCTGCGCCTCCGCGAGCATCGTGCCCCAGGACACCATGTCGATCGGCACGCCCAGGCCGAGGAAAGAAAGGATCACCTCGACCTTGATGAAGGCCACCACCAGCAGCGAGAGCTGGATCAGGATCACGTGGCTGACGTTCGGCAGGATATGCACGAACATGCGCGCGGCCGCCGAAGCGCCGATCGCCTCCGCGGCGAGCACGTAAGGGCGGGCGCGGTGCTTCATGTACTCGGCGCGCACCAGCCGGTACATCCCGGTCCAGCCGGTGGCCGCGAGAATGATGACCACCGTCCAGATGCCGCCGGCGAATACCTGTCCCAGCCAGCCGCTGCGCAGCACGGCGGCGAGCGCGAAGATGAGCAGGATCGAAGGTATGGAAGTGAACACGCTGTAGAGCCATTCCAGGAAATCGTTGCGCAGGCCGCCGTAGAAGCCGGCGAGCGCGCCGAGCAGAGTGCCGATCAGCGTTGCGCACAGGGCCGCGGTCACGCCCACGGCGATCGAAACCTGCGAGCCCTTGATCGCCTTGTCCAGCACGTCGCGGCCCCAGCGGTCGCCTCCCCAGGGGAGGGTCAGCGAGCGCTGCGGCTCGGTGACTTTCAGCTCGGCGGTGCGCCGCGCCCACTCGGCGTACTTCGGCGCCAGCGGATCGACGGCGCTCAAATCGGGCGCAGCGCCGCGCGCGCGCCCTGCACCGGGCGACCGCGGGGTCGCGGGCTGCGGCGTCTCGCCGAGGAGCGCCGGGTTTGCGTACGGCACGCCGACTTCCCGGTGCCAGTCCGCGCTCACCAGACCGAGGATGGAGGCGAGAATCATCACCAGGTAAGCCAGCACCACCGCCAGACACAGCGTCCCGACGCGATCCTGCAGCAGCCGGCTCCACAGCGCAGCCCATGCGCTCTCGTGCCTGCCCTCGAGGATCGCCGCCATCTACTTCAGCTGGATGCGCGGGTCGACGAGCCTGTAGAGCACGTCGGCCGCGAGGTTGACCAGCATGGTGAGCGCCGCGAGATACACGGTGAAGGCCTGGATCACCGGGTAATCGCTGCGGTTCACCGCGAGATAGATCTCACGCCCCAGCCCGGGGATCGAAAAAAAGATCTCCAGCAGGAAGCTGCCGGCGAAGACCCCGGGCAGCAGCAAGGACACGTTGGTGAGCACCGGCACCATGGCATTGCGGAACACATGGCGCAGCATGATCGCGGGCTCGGACAGTCCTTTGGCACGCGCCGTGCGCACATAGTCGCTCTTGGTCTCGTCCAGGAAGAACGAGCGGTAAAGGCGCGTCTGCGGCGCGAGGCTCACCAGCGTGGCCAGCAGCACTGGCAGCGGCGCATAGGTGAGCAGGTTGCGCCACAGGTCGTCGCTCCAGCCCTGAACCGGGAACATTCCCCACTCGAAGGCGAGCCAATACTGCCCGACGATGATGTAGACGAGAAAGGACACCGACATCGCTGCGACGCAGAGCGCCATGGCCAGCCGGTCGAGCAGGGTGCCGCGGAAATACGCCACCAGCATGGCGAGCGGAATCGCCAGGCAGACCTCGAGCAACAGGATCGGAATGGTGATCGTCAGCGTCGCCGGCAGGCGCGTGAGGAAGATCTCCGACACCGCTTCGCGCGTCATCCAGCTCTTGCCGAAGTCGAAGGTGAATACGTCGTGCAGGAAATGCCACAGCTGCGCCGTCCACGGCCGGTCGAGGCCCAGCTCGCGGCGAATGGCCTCGAGCTGCTCCTGGCTGGCCACCTGGCCGGCGAGGATCTCGCTCGGGTCCCCGCCAAAGAATTTGAACAGGAAGAACACCAGCAGGACGACCCCGCCGAGGGTCGGGACCATCTGCCAGAGTCTGCGTAAGATATAGGCGGTCATGATGCCGATGCGCGCCGCGATTCTAGCCTGCATGTTCCTGGCGGCGCCTGCCGCCGCGGAGAAGCAGCTGCGCTACGCCATGCGGGTGGCCGAAACCGGCTTCGACCCGGTGCAGATCAACGACCTGTACTCCAGCATCCTGCTTTCCCACATCTTCGATGCGCCGCTGACCTACGACTATCTTGCGCGGCCGGCCAAGGTGAAGCCGAACACCGCCGTCGCGCTGCCGGAAGTCTCCGCCGATGCGCGCGTGTGGACCATCCGCATTCGTCCGGGCATTTACTTCGCCGCCGATCCCGCGTTCGGCGGCAACAAGCGCGAATTGACCGCGCAGGACTATGTCTACTCGCTCAAACGCCACTGGGATCCGCGCAGCAAGTCGCCCAACCTCTACCTGATCGGCAGCCGCGTGGTCGGCATGGCGGAGCTGCGCAAGCAGGCGCTGGCCGGCGGCAAATTCGACTACGACCGGGAAGTGGAGGGGCTGCGGGCGCTCGACCGCTATACCTTCCGTATCACGCTGTCGGAGCCCACGCCCAACATGCTGCATTACCTGACGTACTGCAACGTGTCGTGCGCAGTGGCGCGCGAAGTGGTCGAGGCCTATGGCGACAAGATCATGGAGAAGCCGGTCGGCACCAACGCCTACCGCCTGGCGCAATGGAAGCGCTCTTCGCGCATCGTGCTGGAACGCAACCCCGGCTATCGCGAGCACCTGTATGCCGAGGAAGCGCCGGCAGGCGACGCCGAGGCGCAGGCCATCGCCGCGCGCATGAAGGGCAAGCGCCTGCCGCAAGTGGATCGCGTCGAGGTCTACATCGTCGAGGAAGACCAGCCGCGCTGGTTGGCATTTCTCAACGGCGAGCACGATCTGATCACCAACGTGCCAGCGGAGTTTGCGCACCTTGCAGTGCCCGAGGGCCGCCTGGCGCCCAACCTGGCGAAGCAGAAGATCCAGATGCACCGCGTGAGCGACCTCGACCTCGCTTTCGTGTACTTCGGCATGGAGCACCCGGTGCTCGGCGGCTACTCCGCGGACAAGGTGGCCCTGCGCCGGGCAATCGCGCTGGCCTACGACGCCGACGAGGCGATCCGGGCGATCTACCGCGGCCAGGCGATTCCGGCGCAGTCGACCGTGCCGCCCGGCGCGCTGGGCTTTAACCCGGATCTCGCCGGCATGGCGGAATTTGACGCGGCCAAAGCGAAGGCGCTGCTCGATATCTACGGCTATGTCGACCGGGACAGCGACGGCTACCGCGAAGCGCCCGACGGCTCGAAGCTGGTGCTCGAGCTTGCCTCGACGCCGGACAGCAGCGGCAAGCAGCAGGACGAGCTGTGGCGCAAGTTCATGGACCGGGTCGGCCTCAGGATCGAATTCCGCAAGGGCCGATGGCCAGAGCTGCTACGCGAGTCTCGCGCCGGAAAGCTGATGATGTGGAACTTGGGCTGGATCGCCGCGATCCCGGATGCCGATACCTTCTATGTCATTCTGTACGGCCCGAACGCCGGCCAGTCCAACCTGTCGCGCTTCAACCACCCGCAATGGAACGCGCTGTACGACCAGGCGAAGGTATTGCCGGACGGCAAGCAGCGTGACCGCCTGTACCAGGAAATGGACAAGCTAATGTTCGCCTATGCGCCGCTGCGGCCGATCGCGCACCGCATCACCACCGGCCTGATGCACCCTTGGGTCATCGGCTATCGGAACCACCCTGTGCTGCGGGAGTTCTGGAAGTACCTCGATGTGGAGGAGCGAGCTCGGCCATGACGGCGCGCTCCAGCAGATCGGGCGGCAACAGGCCCTGCGCCAGCACCAGATCGTGAAATCTGCGCGGCTCGAAGCTGGTGCCGAGGGCGAGTTCGGCTTTCAGGCGCAGCTGCTGCATGCGCGTATAGCCGTAGAAATACGCGACTGCCTGCCCCGGCGAATCGAAGCTGTAACGGTCTGCCTCCTGCTGCGCCATGGGCTCGGATAGCGCCACTTCGCGCATCAGGAATGCCTTGGCCTCGGCGGGCGTCATCCGCCCCAGATTGACCATGGGATCGAGAAACGCGCGCGCCGCCCGCAGCAGGCGCAGCTGCAGCCCGAACATCTGCCCGTCGGCAGGGAAGTAGGGGATCATCAGGCTTTCGGCATACAGCGCCCATCCTTCGACGTTGGTGCTGTTGAAGGCGAATGCGGCGCGCGCAACGGAGACGCCGCGCTCCACCATCGTCGCGAACTGCAGCTCATGGCCGGGCCGTGCCTCGTGCGCGGTCATCGTCCAGGCCGCCGCCTGCGCCGTGAAATCGTCCGCCGGGTCGCTCGACTGCGCGTTCGGATTGGTGAGCGGCAGGACGAATTCCCCCACCTCGCCCTGGTTGCCGATCAGGCGGGGGGCGTTCATGTAGGCCGCGGGCGTCGCCGCCGACTCGGCCTCGCTCGCCAGACGGATCGAGGCCGCGCGCTGCGGCAGCGTGACGATGCGCTCGCGCACCACGATCTCCTCGATCTGCTTCAGCCGCTCGCGGTACAGCGCCAGGATGCGATCGGGAGGTACCTGATCACGCTTGAGTTCGCGCAGCACCTGCCGGTAGTCCTGCGAGGCGAGCTTGCGCTCGAGCGCGATGCGCGCGGCGAGGCGCGACATCTCGTCGCGCACATCCGCGAACGCGGCCATGCCGAGCGCAATGGCCTGTTCCGGCGCGATGTCGACGCCCGCGTTTCTGAGCCGGTCGGCATACAGCTCGCGAGGCAGCACGTGGTCCACGCGGGCCCGCGGCAATATGGCGCCGCGTACCCAAGCGCAGTGCGCGCGCAGCTGGCTCGCCAAGCGCTCGTGGGCCGGCTCCCAGTCTTGCAGCTTGCTCGCCTGGAACAGCTGTTCGACGCCCCGGATGTAGCGCTCGCAGTTTCCCAGATGCTGCCGCACTTCCGCCGCGTAGGGCCATATCAGCCCGGCGACTTTAAAGCGTTCGCTGCTTCGGGCACGCGCCAGCTCCGCGACCGGCTTGCTCCCCGCTGCCATCCCGGCGTAGGCGCGCAGGCGTCGCAGCGCGCTGCGGCGCCGCGACTCCGCGTTGCGCGCATCGAGCAGGACCTGGATGCCCTCGAACACCTGCTTCGGCAGGTCGAAATAGGGAACCAGCAGCCGATGCTCGAGATTGCGCGTGTGCCGCATCTTGCGCACCGCATCGATCAGGATGTCGAGGTCCTCCAGGACCTTGGGTTCCGTCTCCGCCTTTCTGCGCTCAGCCAGCCGGCGCAGCACGCGGCGTGCCGCCGCGTCGAAACGCTGGACCGGCGCGGGCTCGAGATCCACCACCGCGCCGTCGAAGCGCTCGACGCCGAGGGTGGACATGTACGCGGGCTGGAATGCGCCGAGCGTCTCGAATACCATCGCCGAGTTGCGGTCGCTGCGCTCGAGCCAAAGGGGCGTGGCGGCGCCCGCCGGCAGCGACAGGCAGAGCGCTGCCGCGAGCGCGACAAGGCAATGGGGAGAAAGGGCGATCATGGTAACGCCGAGCCTAGCGGAAACCGGGGTGCGTATCGAGAGCCCGCGCCAGGACGACGTCATGGCCTTGCTGGCCTCCCTCGATGCTTACCTCGAGGCCCTGTACCCCCCGAGCAGCAACCATATTCTGTCACTCGAGACGCTGTGCGCCCCGAACGTGCGCTTCTTCGTGGCGCGCCGCGATGCTGCCGCGCTGGGCTGCGGCGCGCTGCTGATCGAGCAAGCGGGAACCGCGGAAGTAAAGCGCATGTTCGTCACGCCGGCGGCGCGCGGGCAGGGCGTCGGCCGCCAGATTCTGCGGTGCATCGAAGAGCGCGCCGCGCGCGAAGGGCTGGGGCTCATACGCCTCGAAACCGGCATCCACCAGGCGGAAGCGCGGGCCCTGTATCGCGCCTTCGGCTATGCCGACTGCGGGCCCTTCGGGCGGTACTCTGCCGATCCGCTCAGCGTGTTCATGGAGAAGCGGTTGCAATAAGTGCTATGCGGCTAGTGGCGGCGCAGATGTAGGGTGGGCCCCGGCGTACGGTGGGCCTTGGCGTACGGTGGGCCTTGGCGTACGGTGGGCCTTGGCCCACCCTACAATGGCGCATGGCGCTCAGCGCGTTCAATTTCACGAAATGGATCGACGCGCATGCGCACCTGCTCAGGCCGCCGGTCGGCAATCAGCAGGTATTCGTGGAGGCCGACGACCTGATCGTGATGGTGGTCGGCGGGCCAAATGCGCGCACCGACTACCACGACGATCCCTATGAGGAATTCTTCTACCAGCTGCGCGGCAACATGGTGCTGCGCGTGATCGAGGACGGCAGGCCGCGCGACGTGCCGATCCGCCAGGGCGAGATCCTGCTGCTGCCGGGCCACGTGCGGCACTCGCCGCAGCGGCCCGAGCCCGGCTCGGTCGGGCTGGTGGTGGAGAAGATCCGCCCTGCGGAAGTGAAGGACGCCTTCGAGTGGTATTGCCCCAGGTGCTGGACGCGAGTGCACCGCGTCGAAGTCAACGTGCAGAACATCGTGAAGGATCTGCCGCCGCTGTTCGAGGCTTTCTATGCGGGTTCCCGCAAGTGTCTCAAGTGCGGCCACATCCATCCAGGCAAGGCGGCCTGAGCCGTGAAAGTCGCGATCCTCGAGGACTACCAGCGGGCAGCCCCGGCGCTCGAGTGTTTCGCCAAGCTCGCCGCGCACGAGGTCGAAGTATTCAGCGATCCTTTGCGCGGCGAGGACGCGATTGCGGCGCAGCTCGCGCCGTTCGAGGCGGTAGTGCTGATCCGCGAGCGCACGCGCATCACGGCGTCGCTCCTCGATAAGCTGCCGCGTTTGAAGCTCGTCGTGCAGACGGCGAAAATCGGCCCGCACGTGGATGTCGCCGCGTGCAAGGCGCGCGGCATCACGGTGTGCGACAGCACGGGCAATCCGGTGTCCACCGCGGAATTGACCTGGGGGCTGATGCTCGCGGCAGCGCGCAACCTCGTGAGCGAGGTCGAGCGTGCGCGGCAGGGGGAGTGGCAGGGCAGCGTGGGCTTCGCGCTCGCCGGCAAGCGCCTCGGGCTGCTCGGCTTCGGGCGCATCGCGCAGCGCGTGGCGCGCTACGCGGCGGCGTTCGAGATGCCG
>JBGQFF010000101.1:0-10138 GCA_041496745.1 Gammaproteobacteria bacterium | reverse complement strand
GGCCGCCGCCGGCGAAGCGCATCTGCTCAATCTGTCGATCGCCGAAGGGCGGCAGCGGCGCGGCCACGGCGCGGCGCTGCTGCGCGAGGCGATGCGCGTGGCGCGCGAGAGCGGGGCGCGCATCATCTTTCTCGAGGTGCGCCCCAGCAACCGCGCGGGGCAGGCGCTGTATGAAAGATTCGGGTTCAAGAGAATCGCGCTGCGCCGGGGCTACTACCCGGCGCACGGAGGGCGGGAGGATGCGCTGGTGTTGAGCTGCGCGTTGTGAGCCGGCGGCCGGAGATTCTGAATGAGATGGGACTAGGGCCGGTATGGCGCCTCAAAGGTCAAACGCGTCCCGCGGTTTCCGCAGAAGCGGCGCAAACCGCGGGATCGAGGGAAGAGCGAATCGCGCAGATGGATTGGCCGGCCCTGAAGGCGGCCGTGTCCTCGTGTACCGCCTGTGGATTGCGCGCCGGTTGTACCCAGACGGTGTTCGGCGTCGGCGACGAGTCGGCGCAGTGGCTGCTGGTCGGCGAATCGCCGGGCGCCGAGGAAGACCGGCTCGGCGAGCCTTTCGTCGGCCAGGCCGGCAAGCTCCTCGACAACATGCTCGCCGCCATCGGCCTCGAGCGCGGCAAGAACGTCTACATCGCCAACGTGCTCAAGTGCCGGCCGCCCGGGAACCGCAATCCGGAACCGGGGGAGGTGGCGAAATGTTCGCCGCACCTCATGCGCCAGATCGAGCTGATCCGGCCCAAGCTGATCCTCGCCATGGGGCGCTTCGCGGTGCAGACGCTGCTCGACACCGAAGCGACGATCGCCAGCCTGCGCGGCTCGGTGCACCGCTATCACGGCGTGCCGCTCGTCGTGACCTACCACCCGGCTTACTTGCTGAGGAATCTGCCGGACAAGGCGAAGGCCTGGGCGGATCTGGTGTTTGCGCGGAAGACGATCGCGGGTTTGTAGCGCTCGGGCTATTGCTTCTCCGACCGGGCAATCTCCAGCAGCGCCTCGATCTCCTCCTTGTACACGCGCCGGTTGCGCCGGTACCAGACCAGCACCAGCGCCATGGTGCCGGCGACGAACAGGCCGAAGATGGCGATCACCGTGTAGATGGTGAGGCCGGCGGCGAGCAGCGCCGAGTAGACGGCGATCATCACCAGGATCGAGGTGTTCTCGTTGAAATTCTGCACCGCGATCGAGCGGCCGGCGCCCATCAGGTTGTGGCCGCGGTGCTGCAGCAGCGCGTTCATCGGCACGACGAAGTAGCCCGCCATGGCGCCCATCACGATCAGCAGCGGGATGGCGGCGCGCAGGTCGGTGACGAAGTCCATCGCGATCACGATCAGCCCCATGCCGATGCCCAGCGGGATGACGCTCACCGCGCGGTCCAGCGACACGCGCACCGAGGCGAGCACCGCGCCGAGCGCGATGCCCATCGCCACCACGCCCTGCAGGATCGAGGCTTTCGACAGGCTGTAGCCGAGCGCCGCGCGCGCCCATTCGATGACGATGAACTGCAGCGTGGCGCCGGTGCCCCAGAACAGCGTCGTCACGGCGAGCGAGATCTGGCCGAGCTTGTCGGTCCACAGGCGCCGGCAGCACTGGCCGAAGTCGCGGATGGTCTCCAGCGGCAGCGCCGGCAGCGGCTTCAGCGGCACGCTGGTGCGCGGCACGTACAGGTTGAAAATCGCCGCGATGACGTAAACGAAGGCGATCACCGCCATCGCCGCCTCCGCCGGCGTGTCGATGCCGGTGTCGATGCGCGGCAGGTCGAAGTGCAGCAGGTGGCCCGACACGCGGGTGCTGATCAACACGCCGCCCAGCACCGTGCCGAGGATGATCGAGGCGACGGTGAGACCCTCGATCCAGCCGTTGGCGATGACCAGCCTGGCCGGCGGCAGGTACTCGGTGAGGATGCCGTACTTGGCCGGCGAGTAGGCGGCGGCGCCCAGCCCGACCAGCGCGTAGGCGGCGAGCGGGTTGACCCCGAACAGCAGCATCAGGCAGCCCACGACCTTGATGGTGTTGGACACGAACATCACGTGCCCCTTGGGCAGGCGGTCGGCGAAGGCGCCGACCCAGGGCGCGAGCAGCACATAGGAGACGACGAAGAAGAACTTGAGGTAGGGCGTGAGCCAGGTCGGCGAGTGGCTCTCCATCAGCAGGGCGATCGCCGCCACCAGCAGCGCATTGTCGGCGAGCGACGAGAAGAACTGCGCCGCCATGATGATGTAAAAGCCGAGGTTCATGGCGCCGACCTTATAGCACGGCTGAGCAGTAAGTTATCCTTGCGCCATGCCGCGTCCGATCCGCGCCGTGATCAAGGCGTCCGCCCTGCGCCACAACCTGAAGCTGGCGCGCGAGGCGGCCGGCGAGGCGATGATCTGGGCGGTGTTGAAGGCCAACGCCTACGGCCACGGCCTGGAGCGCGCAGCGCGCGCGCTGGCCGACGCCGACGGCTACGCGGTGCTGGATTTCCAGGAGGCGGTGCGGCTGCGCCTGGCCGGGGTGACGAAGCCGATCCTGATGCTGGAGGGCTTCTTCAAGCCGCTGGACGTCAACCTGCTGTTCAAGTACCACCTGACGCCGGTGATCCACAACGCCGAACAGGTCGAACTGATCAAGCACATGGACCTGCCGGCAGAGCTCAACCTCTACCTGAAGGTCAACAGCGGCATGAACCGGCTCGGTTTCGGCGTGGACAGCCTGCGGCCGATGTACAACACGCTGCGCCTGCATCCCAAGGTCGGCAGCATCACGCTGATGACGCATTTCGCCGACGCCGACGGCCCGAGCGGGGTGCACGACCAGCTGCGCTGGTTCAACGAGCTGGTGCAGCCTTTCGAGGCGCCGCGCTCGCTGGCCAACTCGGCCGCGCTGCTGCGCTTCAAGGAGACGCGCGAGGGCTGGGTGCGCCCGGGAATCATGCTCTACGGCTGCTCGCCGTTCGCCGACTGGAGCGCGGCCGAGATCGGCCTGCAGCCCGCGATGACCCTGAAATCGGAGCTGATCGCGGTGCAGAACCTGGCCCCCGGGGAGAAGGTCGGTTACGGCTTTTCCTTCGAGGCGAAGGAGGAGATGGCCATCGGCATCGTCGCCTGCGGCTACGCCGACGGCTATCCGCGCCATGCGCCCACCGGCACGCCGGTGCTGGTCGCCGGGCGGCGCACCAGGACCGTCGGCCGCGTCTCCATGGACATGCTGTGCGTGGACATCAGCGACAACGAGGAAGCCTACATCGGCACGCCGGTGACGCTGTGGGGCGAGGACTTGCCCGCGGACGAGGTGGCGGCTGCGGCCGGCACCGTGAGCTACGAGCTGCTGTGCGGGCTGGCGCCGCGGGTGCCGGTGGGCGAGGAAGAGTAGTGGCGAAGGCGAAATCGGTCTTCGTGTGCTCGGAGTGCGGCGCGAGCGCACTCAAGTGGATGGGGATGTGCCCTTCCTGCGGCGAAGCGGGCACGCTCTCCGAGCAGGCGGCGGAGCGTGGCAGGAGTGGCGCACGCACCGCGGGCGCGGCGGCGAGCCCGGTGGCGCTGGCGCGGGTCGAGGCGCGCGAGACCGAGCGGTTGTCCAGCGGGCTGCCCGAGCTGGATCGCGTGCTGGGCGGCGGCCTGGTGGTGGGACAAGTGGTGCTGATCGGCGGTGATCCCGGCATCGGCAAGTCCACGCTGCTGCTGCAATCCCTCGCGGCGCTGGGCGCCGCGCGCAAGGTGGTTTATATCTCGGGCGAGGAATCGGCGGAGCAGGTGGCATTGCGCGCGCGGCGCCTGGGGCTGGACGCGGAAGGCGTAGGCCTGCTCGCCGAGATCCAGCTCGAGCGCATCCTCGGCGCGCTGGAAGCGGCGCGGCCCGAGGTGGCGGTGGTGGATTCGATCCAGACGCTGTGGTCCGAGGCGCTGGAATCCGCGCCCGGCTCGGTGGCGCAGGTGCGCGAGTGCGCGGCGCAGCTCGCGCGCCACGCCAAGAAGTCCGGCACGGCGCTGTTCATCATCGGGCACGTCACCAAGGACGGCGCCATCGCCGGCCCGCGCGTGCTCGAGCACATCGTGGACACGGTGCTGTACTTCGAGGGCGACCCGAATTCCGCCTACCGGCTGGTGCGCGCCATCAAGAACCGCTTCGGCGCGGTGAACGAGCTGGGCGTGTTCGCCATGACCGACAAGGGGCTGCGCGCGGTGAGCAACCCTTCCGCGCTGTTCCTGCAGCGCCACGAGAAGGACGTCGCCGGCTCCTGCGTGCTGGCGACCCTGGAAGGCACGCGGCCGCTGCTGGTGGAGATCCAGGCGCTGGTGGACGCGGCGCATGCGCCCAACCCCCGGCGCCTGTCCGTAGGCCTCGAGCAGAACCGCCTGGCGATGCTGCTCGCGGTGCTGCACCGGCACGCGGGCATCGCCACCGTGGACCAGGACGTGTTCGTGAACGCGGTGGGCGGCGTGCGCATCGGCGAGCCGGCGGCCGACCTGGCGGTGGCCCTGGCGATCGTCTCTTCGCTCACCGACCGGCCGATTCCCGGCAAGGTGGTGACCTTCGGCGAAATCGGCCTCGCGGGCGAGGTGCGTCCCGCGCCGCGCGGGCAGGACCGGCTGAAGGAGGCTGCCAAGCTCGGTTTCGAGAAGGCGATCGTGCCGAAGGCCAATGTGCCGAAGGGGAAAATCGCCGAGATCGAGGTGATCCCGGTCGAGCGGGTGGATCAGGCGGTGCAGCTGCTGCGCAACCTCTGAACGTACGGTGGGCCGTTGGCCCACCCTACATCGCCAAGGCGCGTTCGGCGGCGCGCACGCCGCTGCGCGCGGCAGCCTCGAGTGTCGGCGGATATTCGGCATCCGTATAGTCGCCGGCGAGATACACGCCGGGAATGCCGGATTCGATACCTGAGCGCCGGATCCCCGGCGACACGGCGATGGTGGCGCGCTTCTCCGAGATGACGCGCGACCATTGCGGCGCCAGCAGTTCCGGCAGGGCTGCCGCGATCTCCCGGTGGCAGGTCGCGGCGAGTTCCTCCTGCGTCATCTGCTGGTGATCGCCTTGCGCGCTGATGACGGCGGCAAACAGTCCTTTCTCTCCGGTCAGCGCGCCCCGATCGAACACCCATTGCACGAGGCCGTCGGCCAGGCCGAGCATCGGGAACGGCAGGCGCGTCCGCGGGTCGTACTGCAGGTAGCACGTGGTTATCGGCTGGTATTCGAACACCGCCGCGAAATCCGGAAGCAGAGTCTTCAACTGGTGCGGTCCCACGGCGAGGATGATGGCGTCGTACTCGGATCTGAGCGTGGTCAGGTCCCGCACCGTCGTTTCGCAGCGCACCTCGGCACCTTTGCCGCGCAGCCACGCCGCGGCCGGCTCCGGGAACAGGCGCGACAGGTCCACGCGCGGCAGGATCAGGTCGCTCGCCTCGTCGTCACCCGCCAGCGTGTCGCGCAGCACCGCGAGGAACACATTCGCCGAGGCGGCTTCCGGCAGGGTATTCAGGGCGGAAACGCACAGCGGCTGCCACAGGTAATGCCCGATGCGGCCGTTCTGCGCGTGGCGCTCCAGCAGCTTGTTCACGCTGCAATCCTCGCCAAGATGGAAACCCAGCCCGCGCATTGCCAGCATGAAGCGCACCGCGCCCACGCGCTCGCGCCAGGGCAGGCCGCGCGCGAGCAGGAGACCGGCCAGCAAGCCGAAAGGCGCAGGGAAATACAACGCGCGGAACTTGAAGCCGTCGGCATAGCGCAGCTCGAGCGGTATGCGCAGCACTGCGTCCGCAGGAACGCCCACGGTGCGCATCAGGGAGAACAAGGTGGCGTACGCGCCGGCCAGGATGTGCTGCCCGTTGTCGAGCGTGTGGCCCTGCGTCGTTACGCGGCGCGCCCGCCCGCCGGGCACCGGCCCGGATTCGAAAACGGTCACTTGCGCGCCGCGCCCGGCGAGCGTGACCGCCGCCGCCATGCCGGCGTAGCCGGCGCCGACCACGGCTACGCGGCGACCCATGTCGTCCAGGCCAGCCAGAACTTGCGCAGCGGCGTGAGCGAAGTGCGCTGCGTCAGCACCTTGAAGCCCTCGCGCTCGATCTCCGCGAGCAGCGCGCGGTAGATCGCCGCCATGATCAGCCCCGGGCGCTGCGCGCGGCGGTCGGCGGCCGGCAACGCCGCCATCGCCTTGTCGTAGAAGGCCCGGGCGCGCCCGGCCTGAAACTTCATCAGCGCGACGAACGCCTCGCTGTGGCGCGCGTTGAGCAGGTCCGCGGCCGTGACGCCGAATTTCTGCAGGTCCTCGATCGGCAGGTAGATGCGGTTCTTGCGCGCGTCCTCGCCCACGTCGCGGATGATGTTGGTGAGCTGGAACGCGGTGCCGAGGTTTTTCGCGTACTCGAGCGTTCCCGGCTCGGCGTGGCCGAAGATGCCGGCGGCGAGCAGCCCGACCACCCCCGCCACGTGGTAGCAGTAGCGCTCCAGTGCCGCGAAATCGAGGTAGCGCGTCTGCGTGAGGTCCATCTCCATGCCGTCGATGATCTCGTTCAGCCGCTGGGCGGTGATGCCGTAGGGCGCGAGCGCGGGCTGCAGCGCGCGGGTCACCGGGTGCTGCGGGCTGCCGGCGAACAGCCCGGCCACTTCGTGCCGCCACCAGGTGAGCCTGGTGCGCGCGAGCTGCGCGTCGGCGGTCTCGTCCACCACGTCGTCCACCTCGCGGCAGAACGCGTACAGCGCGGTGATCGCGCGGCGGCGCTCCGGCGCCAGGAACAGGAACGAGTAGTAGAAACTCGACCCGCTTCCTGCCGCCTTCTGCTGGCAGTATTCCTCCGGCGTCACAGCGCTCTCGCGAGCAGCAGGGGCCAGTCGAACCAGCGCAACGCCGGGCGGCGGCCGAACACGTCGTAGCCGGCCTGCTCGATCTTCTCCAGGATACGCAGGCCCCCCTGCACGGTGGCGCGAATCTCCAACCCCAGCCTGCCGGGCAAGCTGCGCCCGAGCGGAGCGCCGGACAGCAGGAGTCCGCGTGAACGCTCAACCTGGAAGGCCATCAGTCTGCGCCAGTCGTCGTCGCAGCGCTGCTCGGCCAGGTCGCGTTCACCGATCCCGTGGCGCGCCATGTCCTCCTGCGGCAGGTAGATGCGGCCTTTGGCGTAATCGATGGCGACGTCCTGCCAGAAATTGATCAGCTGCAATGCCGTACAGATCGAGTCGGACTGCTCGAATTCCGTTTCCGACGTTCGTTTGAACAGGTGCAGCAGGAGGCGCCCGACGGGATTGGCGGAGCGCCGGCAATAGTCGAGCAGCTCCGCGTAGTCGGCGTAACGGCCCTTGACCACGTCCTGCGAGAAGGCGTCGAGCAGGTCGTGGAACAGCGGCACCGGCAGCGCGTGCCCGCGCACGATGCGCGCCACGTCGGCAAACAGCGGCGAGCGCGGCGAGCCGAGCTCGCGCAGTGCGCTGCGGTACGCGTCGAGTTTCGCGAGGCGGACGGCCGGCGGGTCGTCGCCCTCGTCGGCGAAGTCGTCGGCGCTCCTGGCGAAGCGGTAGATCACGGCCACCGGCTCCCGCAGGGGCACTGGCAGCAGCAGCGAAGCGACCGGGAAGTTCTCGTAATGGGCGACCGACACGCGCAGGTATAATACTTTCTTTCCATTCGCTTTTTCGTGCGAAGGTGGCGGAATTGGCAGACGCACCAGACTTAGGATCTGACGCCGCAAGGCATGAGGGTTCGAGTCCCTCCCTTCGCACCAGCGGATAACCCTGAGGCAACGAAGGTAATGGCGGCAAACGTGGAATCGCTGAGCACGCTGGAGCGGCGGCTGCAGATGTCGGTGCCGATGACGCAACTGGAGCGCGAGGTGGACGAGCGCCTGAAGAAGCTCGCGCGCAACGCCAAGATGCCCGGGTTCCGCCCTGGCAAGGTGCCGATGAAGATCGTCGAGCAGACCTACGGCGCGCAGGTGCGCAACGAGGTCACGGGCGATGCCGTGCAAAAGGCGTTCAGCGACGCGGTGAAGGAGGCGAACCTCAAGGTCGCCGGCACCCCGCGCATCGAAACGAAGAAGGACTCCATGCCCGCGGGCACGCTCGAGTTCAGCGCCACCTTCGAGGTGTACCCGGAATTCAAGGTCGGCGAGCTCGCCGGCGCGAGCATCGACCGGCCGCAGGTCGCGGTGGACGACGCGGCGATCGACAAGACCCTCGAGATCCTGCGCAAGCAGCGCACCACTTTCGCCAGGGCCGAGCGCGCGGCGCAGGATGGCGACCGGCTGACGGTGGACTTCGACGGGACGCTCGGCGGCGAGCCCTTCCAGGGCGGGAAGGCCGCCGGCTTCGCCTTCGTGCTGGGCGAGGGGCGCATGCTGCCCGAGTTCGAGACCGCGGCGCGCGGCATGTCCGCGGGCGAGTCGAAGACCTTCGAGTTGAAGTTTCCCGAGGACTATCACGGCAAGGACGTGGCCGGGAAGTGCGCGTCATTCGTCTTGACGCTGAAACAGGTGGACGAGCCGCGGCTGCCCGCGCTCGACGCCGATTTCGCCAAGGCCCTGGGCGTCGCCGACGGCGACCTTGGCAAGATGCGCGCGGAGGTGCGGCACAACGTCGAGCGCGAAGTGAACAAGCGCCTCGAAGACCGGCTCAAGCAGCAGGCGCTGGATGCGCTGCTTGCCTCGACGCCGCTCGAACTGCCCAAGGCGCTGGTGGCGCAGGAAACGCAGGAACTGGTGCAGCGCGCCGCCGCCGACCTGCAGGCGCGCGGCGTGAAGATCGAGAAGCTGCCTTTGGACCCGCAGGCCTTCGAGGCGGCGGCCAGGCGCCGCGTCGCGCTCGGCCTGATCATCGCCGAGCTGGCGCGCGCCGAGAAACTGCAGCCCAAGCCGGCGCAAGTGCGCGCCCGGATCGAGCAGGAAGCGGCTTCCTACGAGAGTCCCGCCGAAGTTGTAAAATGGTTTTATATGCAGCCGCAGCGCCTGTCGGAGATGGAAGGCCTGGCACTCGAGGGCAACGTGGTTAACTGGGTGCTGGCGAAGGCGAAAGTCGTCGACAAGCCTCTGCCGTTCGACGAACTGATGGGAAGCAAGACATGAATTGGGAAGAGCGCACGCGCGAACCCGAAGCCGCCGTGGAACCCGCTCGCGGGTTGGGGCTGATCCCGATGGTCATCGAGCAGTCGGGGCGCGGCGAGCGCGCCTACGACATCTATTCGCGCCTGTTGAAGGAGCGGGTGGTGTTCCTGGTCGGCCCGGTGACCGAGATCACCGCCAACCTGATCGTCGCGCAGCTGCTGTTCCTCGAGTCCGAGAACCCGGACAAGGACATCTTCTTCTACATCAACTCGCCCGGCGGCTCGGTGTCGGCGGGACTCGCCGTGTACGACACGATGCAGTTCATCAAGCCCGACGTCAGCACGCTGTGCGTCGGCCAGGCGGCCAGCATGGGCTCGCTCCTGCTCGCGGCCGGGGACCCGGACAAGCGCTTCATCCTGCCGAACTCGCGCGTCATGATCCACCAGCCGATGGGCGGCTTCCAGGGGCAGGCGACCGACATCGAGATCCACGCCAGGGAGATCCTGTACCTGCGGGGTCGCCTCAACGAGATCCTCGCCAAGCACAGCGGCAAGTCGGTCGAGGTCATTGCGCGGGACACGGAGCGCGACTTTTTCATGGGCGCCGAAGACGCGGTAAAGTACGGTATCGTGGATAAGATCCTGACATCCCGGGAGCAGGTGTAGATGTCGGACAAGCCCAGCGCCGGCGAGAAGCTGCTGTACTGCTCGTTCTGCGGCAAGAGCCAGCACGAGGTGCGCAAGCTCATCGCCGGCCCGTCGGTGTTCATCTGCGACGAATGCATCGAGCTGTGCAACGACATCATCCGCGAGGAGACCGCCACCGACAAGGGCGGTAAGGGCGCCAAGTCCGACCTGCCGTCGCCGCACGAGATCCGCAGCATCCTCGACCAGTACGTGATCGGCCAGGACCAGGCGAAGAAGATCCTGTCGGTCGCCGTGTACAACCATTACAAGCGCCTGAAGCACCTGTCGAAGAACGACGAGGTGGAACTGGCGAAATCCAACATCCTGCTGATCGGCCCCACCGGCTCGGGCAAGACGCTGCTCGCGCAGACGCTGGCCCGGCTGCTGAACGTCCCGTTCGTGATCGCGGACGCGACCACGCTGACCGAGGCGGGCTACGTCGGCGAGG
>JBGQFF010000100.1:0-10193 GCA_041496745.1 Gammaproteobacteria bacterium | reverse complement strand
GGCGGCGAACATTATCCGCGAATCCGGCGCGCCGCGCTTTTGCGCCCCGCGCCTAACGACTATCATGCACGCTGCATGAAGACCCCCGTGGTGTTTCTCCCCGGGTTGCTGTGCGACGCGCAGCTCTGGACGCCCCAGATCGTGGGGCTCGGGCCGAGCATCGAGCCCTGGGTGGCGGACCTGGCGCGCGACGACACGATCGCCGGGATGGCGCAGCGCGCGCTGGCCGAAGCGCCCTTTCCGAAATTCGCCCTGGTCGGGCTGTCGATGGGCGGCTACGTGGCGCAGCAGATCATGCGCCAGGCGCCGGCGCGCATCGAGCGCCTCGCGCTGCTCGATACGCAGGCGCGCCCGGAGACTCCGGAGGCGAGGGAGCGGCGCCTCGCGCTGATGGCGCTGGCCGAGAAAGGCGACTTCATGGGCGTCACCGACCGGCTGCTGCCGCTGCTGGTGCACGGCTCGCGGCTCGCCGACGCGCCCCTGGTCGAGCTGATCAAGGACATGGCGAAGAACGTGGGCAAGGACGCGTTCCTGCGCCAGCAGAAGGCGATCATGCAGCGGCCGGACTCGCGCGACACGCTGTGGAAGATCCGCTGCCCGGCGCTGGTGCTGTGCGGCGAGCACGACCTGCTCACGCCGCGCGACCGGCACGAGGAAATCTCGGCGGCGATCCGGGGCTCGACGCTCGTCGTGCTCCCCGGATGCGGCCACATGTCTACTCTGGAGAAACCCCTCGAAGTGAATCGCGCGCTAGGCGCCTGGCTCACTGTTGGTGGCCAGGCCAGCTAGGCGCAGCCCCGCCGCGGAGGAGGAGGGAGGAGAAAACCGCGGCGGGGCCTGCCTATTCTTTCAGTGATCGTGACGCAGCCTGGCGTGCGTGCAGTCGGCGGCAGTGCTGCGGATCTGGCGGGCGGCGCCCGAGATCTTCGCGAAGGCGGCGGCGAAGAAATCCGCGAACACCTTGCCCATCACGCGGGCGCGTTCCTCGCGGGCTTGGCGCTCGATTTCGTATGCATTCATCTTCGTTCTTCCGTCCGCAGCTGGTGCGGTGCAGCAAATATACAGCTTTGCCTGTAGGTTTAGAATAGCGGGGAATCACAAAACTCTTTTGCTTGTAACGCAAAGCCCAAACCGCCCGAATGCGTGACGTAGTACACGGCATGTTGGTGTTCTCGAAGGTTGTCCAGGGGGGCAGCCTGTCGGCGGCGGCGCGCGAACTGGGGATTTCCCCCGCGGTGGTGAGCCGGACGCTCGCCGCGCTGGAAGCGCGCCTCGGGGTGCGCCTGGTCAACCGCACCACGAGGAGCCTCCACCTGACCGACGAGGGCGCGAGCTATTACGAGACCTGCTCGCGCATCCTTGCCGAGATCGAGGAAGCCGACGCCGCCGCCGCCGCGCGCCGCGTCGAGCCGCAAGGCATGCTGCGCGTCGCCCTGCCCGCGTCGTTCGGCCTCAACCACATCGCGCCGCTCATTCCTCGCTTCGCCGAGCGCTACCCGAAAGTGCAGCTCGCGCTGTCGCTCTCCGACCGCTCGATCAACCTGGTCGAGGAAGGCTTCGACCTCGCCATTCGCATCGCGGAACTGAAGGATTCCTCGCTCGCCGCGCGCAAGCTCGCGCCCAACCGCCGCGTGGTGTGCGCGAGCCCCGCCTACCTGCGCCAGCACGAGGCGCCGAAGACCCCGCAAGAGCTCGCCAAGCACAACTGCCTGATCGCCACCTGGGAACAGGGGATGGCGATGACCTGGGAATACAAGAGCCCGGTGGGCAAGCGCGGCTCGGTACGCGTCACCGGGCGCTACGCCTGCGACAACTGGGAAGTGCTGCGCGAATGGGCGGTGGCGGGCCTCGGCGTGGCGCTCAAGTCCACCTGGGACGTGAGGAAGCACCTCGAGGACGGCTCGCTCGTGCCGCTGCTGCCGGGCTACGACTTCAGCTCCGATGTCGGCATCTACGCGGTCTACCCGCACCGGCGCCACCTGCCGGCGAAGACGCGCGTGTTCATCGACTTCCTCGCCGAGTCCTTCGGCCCCGAGCCGTATTGGGACCAGCCCGCCGCGCGAATCAAGGCGTCCGCCGCTGTCTAAGAATGTGTTAGAACCGCGTTAACGGAGGCAAGCCGATGAACGCACCGGTCGATCCTGCCAAGCTCGCCGCAGTCTCGCTCGACGACAGGTTCACGCTGGACAAGGGCCGCGTGTTCCTCACCGGGACGCAGGCGCTGATCCGCCTCTTGTTCCTGCAGCGCGAGCGCGACCTGCGCGCGGGGCTGAACACCGCGGGCTACGTCTCCGGTTACCGCGGCTCGCCGCTCGGCGGCCTGGACCAGGCGCTATGGCGCGCGCAGAAGCATCTCGACGCGCACCACGTGAAGTTCCAGCCCGGAGTCAACGAGGACCTCGCCGCCACCGCCATCTGGGGCACGCAGCAGGTCGGCATGTTCCCCGGCGCGAAATACGACGGCGTCTACGGCATGTGGTACGGCAAAGGCCCGGGCGTGGACCGTTGCGGCGACGTGTTCAAGCATGCGAATTCGGCCGGCACGGCAAAGCATGGCGGGGTCCTCGTGCTCGCGGGCGACGACCACGCGGCGAAATCCTCGACGCTCGCGCACCAGAGCGAGCACATCCTGAAGGCCTGCTGCATCCCGGTGCTCAACCCGGCCAATGTGCAGGACTACCTCGACTTCGGCCTGCACGGCTACGCCATGAGCCGCTATTCGGGCTGCTGGATCGGCTTCAAGTGCGTCACCGACGTGGTGGAATCCGGCGCCTCGGTGATCGTGGATTCCGAGCGCGTGCAGGTGAAGCTGCCCGCGGATTTCGCCATGCCGCAGGGGGGCCTGAACATCCGCTGGCCCGACGGCTTCCTCGAGCAGGAAACGCGGCTGCTTGACTGGAAGGCGTACGCGGCGCTCGCCTACGTGCGCGCCAACGGCCTGGACCGGATCGTGTGGGATGCGCCCAACGCCAGGCTCGGCATCATCACCACGGGAAAGAGCTTCGGCGACACCATGCAGGCGCTTGCCGACCTCGGCATCGACGAGCGGGTCGCGCGCGACATCGGCCTGCGCGTCTACAAGGTGGCGATGTCCTGGCCACTGGAGCCGCAGGGCGCGCGGCGCTTCGCGCAGGGGCTGGAGGAGATCCTGGTCATCGAGGAAAAGCGCCAGCTGATGGAATACCAGATCAAGGAAGAGCTCTATACCTGGGACCCATCGAAGCGCGCGCCGCGCGTGGTCGGCAAGTTCGACGACAACGGCGAATGGAGCCGCGCCGAGGGCCAACCCGCCGGCACGTGGCTCCTGCCCGCGCACTACGAGCACAACCCGGCGATCGTGGCGCGCGCCATCGCCAAGCGGCTCGAGAAGCTCGGGCTGGCGGCGAAGCTCGGCGCGCAGTTCAAGGAGCGGCTCGCCTTCGTCGATTTCAAGGATCAGGCGCTCGCCAGGCCCCGCGTCACCACCGTGCGCCAGCCGTATTTCTGCTCCGGCTGCCCGCACAACACCTCCACGCGCGTGCCCGAGGGCAGCCGCGCCACCGCCGGCATCGGCTGCCACTTCATGGCGGTGTGGATGGACCGCAGCACCTCCACCTTCACGCACATGGGCGCGGAAGGCGTGACCTGGCTCGGGCAGGCGCCGTTCACCGAGGAAAAGCACCTGTTCGCCAACCTGGGCGACGGCACCTATTTCCACTCGGGGCTGCTCGCGATCCGCGCTGCGGTGGCCTCCAAGGTCAGCATGACCTACAAGATCCTCTACAACGATGCCGTGGCGATGACCGGGGGCCAGCACCACGACGGGCCGCTCGACCCGGCGATCATCTCGCGGCAGATCGCGGCCGAGGGCGTGAAGCCGATCGTCATCGTCACCGACGAGCCGCAGAAGTACCCTGCGGGAACCAACTGGGCGCCGGGCGTGACCATCCGGCACCGCGACGAACTGGACGCCGTGCAGCGCGAGCTGAGGGAGCAACCCGGCGTGTCGGCGCTGATCTACGACCAGACCTGCGCGTCGGAAAAGCGCCGGCGGCGCAAGCGCGGCGCCTACCCCGATCCCGCCAAGCGCGCGGTGATCAACGAGATGGTGTGCGAGGGCTGCGGCGACTGCAGCGTGAAATCCAATTGCCTGTCGGTCGAGCCGCTGGAGACCGAGTTCGGCCGCAAGCGCACCATCAACCAGTCCACCTGCAACAAGGACTACTCCTGCGTGAATGGCTTTTGTCCGAGCTTCGTCACGGTGGAGGGCGGGCGGCTGAAGAGAGGAAAATCCGGCGCGCGCGTCGCGGGCGACTTCCCGGCGCTGCCGGAAGCGACGCCCGCCTCGCTCGCCGAGCCTTGCGGCGTGCTCGTCACCGGCATTGGCGGCACGGGCGTCATCACCATCGGCCAGATCCTCGGCATGGCGGCGCACCTCGAGGGCAAAGGCGTGTCGGTGCTCGACATGTCGGGCCTGGCGCAGAAATACGGCGCGGTGATGTCGCACGTGAAGATCGCTTCGAGCGCGGACCAGGTGCACGTCGCGCGCCTGGGCACGGGAGACGCGCGCCTGGTGATCGGCTGCGACCTGGTGGTGAGCGCGAGCGGCGATGCGCTCGAAAAGATGCATGCCGGCCGCACGCGAGCCCTGGTGAACGCCACCACTTCGCCCACCGCGGCCTTCGTCAAGAACCCCGACTGGCAGCTGCCGGGCTCGAACCTGCAGCACGACATCGCGGAAGCCTGCGGCGGGCGCAATGCCGAATTCGTGCCGGCTGCGGAACTCGCCACCGCGCTGATGGGCGATTCGATCGCCACCAACATGTTCATGCTCGGCTACGCCTGGCAGAAAGGCTGGTTGCCGCTCGGGCGCGAGGCGCTCGAACGCTCCATCGAGCTGAACGGCGTGGCGGTGGAGTTCAACATGCAGAGCTTCGCCTGGGGGCGGCGCGCGGCGGTGGACCTCGAGCGCGTGCGGCGCATCGCCATCCCGGCCGAGGTGGTCGCCCTCGGCGAGCACTTCTCGCGCAACCTCGAGGAGCTGGCCGGGCGGCGCGTGAAGTTCCTCACCGGCTACCAGAATGCCGCCTTCGCAGCCCGCTACCAGGCGCTGGTGGAGCGCGTGCGCGCCGCGGAACAGGACAAGGCCGGCGGCACGAAGCTGGCCGAAGCGGTGGCGCGCTACTACGCGAAGCTCCTCGCCTACAAGGACGAGTACGAGGTGGCGCGGCTCTACACCGACGGCGCCCTCCGGAAGAAGATCGAGGGCATGTTCGAAGGCGACTACAAGCTCAACTTCCACCTCGCGCCGCCGCTGCTCGCCAAGCCCGATCCGCAGACCGGCGAGCCGCGCAAGATGCAATTCGGCCCGTGGATGATGCGCGCGTTCGGCGTGCTGGCGAAATTGAAGGGCCTGCGCGGCACCGCCTTTGACATCTTCGGCCGCACCGCGGAGCGGCGCATGGAGCGCGCGCTGATCGCCGAGTACGAGAAGACGGTGGACACGCTGCTGCAGGGACTCACGCGCGACAACCACGCACTGGCGGTGGAGATCGCGACCTTGCCGGAGACCATCCGCGGCTACGGCCACATCAAGGTGAAGAGCGTGGACGCCGCGCGCAGGAAACAGGCGGAACTGATGCAGCGCTACCGCGCCGAGCGCGTCAAAGCCGCCGCGTAGGGTGGGCCAAGGGCCCATCACATGGTGGGCCAACGGCCCACCCTACGCGCCGAAAATCGGGGTCTGACCCCGATTTTCAGGTGCGCCGCAGCATGCGCGGCGCAATGGCCTCGGCGGGCATCGGCCTGCCGAAGTGGTAACCCTGCCCCTGCCCGCAGCCGTGCTGCCGCAGGAAAGTCACGTGCTGGTCGGTCTCGATGCCCTCGGCCACGACGTCGAAGTTGAGCCTCTGCGCCATGTCGATCACCATCTTCACGATCGCCGCCGAGCTCGACTCCGAGATCGCCGCGCTGACGAAGGCGCGGTCGATCTTGAGCGTCGACACCGGCAGGCGGGTCAGGTAGGCGAGGCTCGAGTAGCCGGTGCCGAAGTCGTCCACCGAGATCCTGAATCCCGCCTCGCGCAGCGCCTGCAACTGGCGGATGGCATCCTTGGGGTCGTCCATCAGGCTGCTCTCCGTGATCTCCAGCTCCAGCAGCGCGGGCGAGATGCCGTGCTCGGCCAGCAGGCGCCGGATCACCTGGTCCAGGTCGCGGCGGCGGAACTGTCGCGCGGACAGGTTGACCGCTACCGGCGCCACTTGCAGCCCCGCGCGCGTCCATTCAGCCAGCTGCCGGCAGGCTTCGTCGACCACCCAGTCGCCCACCGGGACGATCAGGCCGCTGTCCTCGAGCGCCGGGACGAATTCGAGCGGCGGAACCAATCCGCGGTCCACATGCTGCCAGCGCAGCAGAGCCTCCATGCCGATCATTTCCCCGGTGGCCAGATTCACCTTGGGCTGGTAGTGCAGGCGGAACTCGCGGCGCTCGAGCGCGTGCCGCAGGTCGGTGTTGAGCTGGAGCTTTGACGCGGCGCGCGCGTTCATCTCGGCGGTGTAAAAGCAGAAAGCGTTGCGCGAGGACTCCTTGGCGCGGTACATCGCGACGTCGGCGCACTTGAGCAGGGTGTCGGCGCTGTCGCCGTCGCTCGGGAACGTCGCCACCCCGATGCTCGCGGTGATGAAGGTTTCCAGGCCGCCGGGGTCGAAGGGTGCGGCGAATGAATCGAGAATCTTCTGCGCTACGATGGCCGCATCGTCCGGCCGCGCCAGGTCGGCGATCACCACGGCGAACTCGTCGCCGCTGAGGCGGGCCACAGTGTCGTCCCGGCGCACGCAGTCCTTGAGGCTCCTGCCCACCTGCCTGAGCAGTTCGTCGCCGACGTCGTGGCCGTGCGAGTCGTTCACCAGCTTGAAGCGGTCGAGATCCACGAACAGCACGCCCGCGCCGCGGCCGCGGCGCCGCGACTGCGCGATGGCATGGTCTAGCCTGTCCTGCAGCAAGTTGCGATTCGGCAGTCCGGTCACGGCGTCGAACTGCGCCAGTTGCGCCAGCCGCTTCTCGGCCACCTTGCGCACGGTGATGTCGCTACCCACGCCGCGATAGCCCCTGAAGGTGCCGGCCTCGTCGACCACCGGCTGCCCGCTGCTCGAGAGGTACAGTCGCGTGCCGTCCGCGCGGATACTGATCTGCTCGAAGTCGCGGAACGACTGGCGCGCCTCCAGCAGCTTGCGATGGTCTTCCCAAGTGCCGGAGGCGGGAATGACATCTTCGAACTCCCAGCGCCGCTTGCCCAGGATACGGGACGAGTCGTAGCTGGAACTCTCGCCGAAGCCGGTCGACACGTAGGTGAAGCGCAACTCCTCGTCCTGCTCCCAGTACCAGTCCGAGGACAACTCGGTCAGGCTGCGGAAGCGCTCCTCGCTCCGGCGCAGCGCCTGCTCGGACTCCTTGCGCTCGGTGATGTTCCTGCCCACGCCGCGGTAGCCCTTGAACTCTCCCGCCGCGTCGAAAATCGGCACGCCGCTGAGCGAAAGGAAATGGCGCTTGCCGTCGTCCCCGATGCGCACGTACTCGAAATCGCGAAACGGCTTGCGCGCCTCGAGGGTGGCGCGATGCTCGTCCCAGGAACCGCTGAGCGGGAGCCGGTTGGGCTCCTCCCAGCGCCGCTTGCCGAGCAGCTTGTCCGAAGTGGTGCCCGAGCTCAGCGCGAAGCCCTTCGAATGGAAGGACATGCGCAGTTCGGCGTCCTGCTGCCAGTACCAATCGGAGGACAGCTCGGTCAGGCTGCGGAAGCGCGCTTCGCTTTCGAGCAGCGCGAGTTCGGCGTTCTTGCGGTCGGTGATGTCGCGCGCCACCACCTGCGCGGCCGGGCGCCCCGCATAGGTGAACGACGCTGCCGTCCCCTCCGCCTGGACCGGCGTGCCGTCCGCGCGCAGGAACTCGATCTCCGCAAGCGGCACCGTCTGCTGCGTGGCATAGAGGCGCCGGATGCGCTCGCGCACCAGCTCGCGCGACTGCGGCGCGATCAGCTCGAGCACCTCGCGGCCGAGCAGTTGCTCGGCCCGCTCGGCGCGGAACAGCTGCAGCATCGCCGGGTTGACCAGCACGATGCGCCAGTCCGAATGCACGAAGATGGCGTCGGGCGCGACCTCGATCAGCTGCCGGTAGCGGTGCTCGGCGCTCTCGAGCGACGCCTGCACCTTGCGCTGGCCCTCGGCAAGCCTGAGCACGCGCGCGATGGCGTCGGTGGTGAGCCTGCCCTTGTGCAGGATCTCGTAGGCGCCCATCTCCAGCGCTTCCTCGTCCAGCCCGGGACTGTCTTCCGCCGTGATGACGATGATCGGGCAGCGCGCCGCCGCGCGCATGCGCTCCAGCGTCGCGATGCCGCGGCTGTCCGACACGTTCAGGTCGAGCAGCACGAGGTGCACTTCCGCGGTACCGGCGATGCCCAGCGCCTTGGCGAGGCTGTCGGCGCGCAGGACCTCGGCGGGCCCGAACGCGGCCTTCTGGATCGCGGCCTGCGCGACCATGGCGTCGCTCGCGTTGTCCTCGACCAGGAGGACGCGCATCGGCGTTGCGTACTCGTGAATCGCTGCCAGCGGTTTCTCGGCTGTCATCTGTCTGTGAGATATCCCAATGAGGCGGACAGAATCCACCCGTGCGCCCTGCGACGCAATGAAGGAATTGCGCCGCGAACCCGGGAACGGTCAGGAACCGTCAGCCGGACCGCGGAAACGCGCGAGATTTATCGCTAGGTCCTGAGACTGAACGGGCTGAAGTGGGTGTGGCGGTCGTAGTAGTCCTCGTGCTCGGCGCGCTTGAGCGCCGCCACCACCCTGTAGGTCACGGGCGTGAAGGCCACTTCGACGAGGACCTTGGCGACGAACTGGAACAGCATCACCGGGATCAGCTTGTCATTCGGGATGATGCCCGTGCCGTAGAAAGCGAGCGGATAGAAGAGCGCCGAGTCCACCGCCTCCCCCGCGATGGTCGAGCCGATGGTGCGCGTCCACAGCCACTTGCCGGCAGTCGCGATCTTCATCTTGGCGAGCACGAACGAATTGACGAACTCGCCGCAGAAATAGGCGATCATCGACGCGCCGGCGACCCGCCAGGCGGTGCCGAAGGCGATCTCGTAGGCCTCCTGGTTGTTCCAGAACGGCGCCGGCGGCAGCGCCACCACCACCCAGGCCATGAACGAGGCGAAGGCAAGGCCGGCGAAGCCCGCCCAGATCACGCGCCGCGCGCGCGCGTAGCCGTAGACCTCGGTGAGGATGTCGCCGAACACGTAGGAGATCGGGAAGAACAGCACCCCGGCGCCGAAGGTGATCGCGCCGGCGAGCGGCAGGTCCACCTGCGAGATCTTCGCCGGGCCGATCAGGTTGGAGCAGATCAGCACCGTGACGAAGGCTGCCATCACGAATTCGTAGTAGCGGTACTGGCGCTGCGGGTGTGCCGTCACGGCAGCCTGGGCGCGTAGTCGCGCGCGTCCGGTTCGAGCTGCACGCGCATCGCGTCGAGCATGCGCGCCACCATGGCGTAGAACGCCGGCACCAGGGCAAGCTCGACGAACTCTGCGTGACTGAAGTGCTGCGACACCGCGGCGTAGGTCTGGTCGGTGACGTTGCCGTTGGTCACCGCCTCCGCCAGCAGCAGCGCCGCCTTCTCGCGCTCGTTGAACTCCCGGGAGTCGCGCCAGTCGGCGAGCGCCGCGATCTGCGCTTCGCGCACCCCGCACTTGCGCGCCATCTTCAGGTGCTGCGCCCACTCGTACTCCGAGCGCATCACCTGCGCGCCGCGCAGGATCATGAGTTCCCGCAGCTCGCGCGGGCTGCGGCTGTCGTAGCGGATGGCGCGCGCGAACTCGGTCCACGCCGCACACAGCGCCGGATGGTTGCCGAGCGCGCGGTAAAGATTCGGCGGCTTTCCCCAGAGTTCCTCTAGGCGCTGCTTAAGCGCGCCTTCGAACTCGGCGTTGGGAATTCTTTGCATCGCGGTAGTATGCCCGAACGATCGCGTTCGAGTTGCCGCGGCCGCCGCCCGGCTTCATCGACGATCGCCGGGCGACGGCTTCAACCCGCGCTGTCGAGGCGATGCCTGGTGGCGTAGGCGACGAGCCCCACCCGGTTGGGGATGCCGAGCTTGCGGTAGATCGAACAGAAGTGGTTGCGCAGCGTCTGCTCCCTGATGCGCAGGCGCGCCGCGAGCGCCCG
>JBGQFF010000099.1:0-10348 GCA_041496745.1 Gammaproteobacteria bacterium | reverse complement strand
CGTGCTCGGCGAGCTGGGCTGGGTGGACGTGTTCCGCCGCCTGAATGCCAAGCCCGAGCAGTACACTTGGTGGTCCAACCGCGGCCAAGCGTGGGCGAAGAACGTGGGCTGGCGCATCGACTACCACATCGCCACGCCGGGGCTGGCGCGCACCGCGACGCGCGAGGCGATCTACAAGAAGAAGCGCTTCTCCGACCACGCGCCGCTCACCATCGACTATCGCTGGCCGTTGTGATCCAGGCGGCCACATCCGTAAGTCAACAGTAGGTCGCGCGTAACCGGCCTGCAAGGCCGGCTGGCCCATGCTCGGGGCCATGGGATCAGTTCATTGGAACCGCATTCTCGTCGTCGCCGGCCTGCTGCTTCCTGGGGGATGCCTCCTCCTCGCTTGGGCGCTCTACCGCTCTCGCTTTCCTCGAGGTGTACGGGTGTTTCGCCTTGGGGTGGTGCATAGGGTGTATGTGGCATCGGCACTATTTGTATCCACAATTTTCAATCGCTGGACGTCATTTCTGACTAAATCATTGTGAATCAATATCTTGGATAGGTGGCACAGAGGGTGCATATGTACCTGCGCACCCCAACGAACCTAACAGGGAGATTGGACATGAATACCAAGCAAGTGTCGATGCCGGTGCTGAATTTCAGGACAGCGGCTGCGGCATTGGTTCTTCTCCTGCTCCCCGGCGGGTGCCTCCTCCTCGCCTGGGCGCTTTACCGCGCGCGGTTCCGCCCAGCCATGGAGCGCAAGTCATGAAAGTCTGGACCTCGATGGTGCTACTGATCGCCCTCCTGCAGGGTTGCGCCACCCAGCTCGCTCCCCGCCCGGGATTCGCGCCGCAAGATGCGGACGCCGCGCCCGAGGCCGTGGAACTGAGGTTCCAGCACTCTTTCATCGCGCCCACCGGCGACGCGGCTGTCATGGCGCCGGAAGCGTTGCAACCGGGCGACATCCTTCTGACTTCGATGTCCAGCCTCAAGTCGGCCGCCATCCGGTTGATGACCTTCGCGCCCGTAAGCCACGTGGCCGTCTACATCGGCGACCGTCAAGTGGTGGAGGCGGTGGGTTCGGGGGTCCGCGTTCGCGGCATCGACGAGCTCCTGGAGGAAGAAACCGTGGTACTCGCCTTGCGCTACCCGGATCTGAGCGCGGAACAGGCCCGCAACATCAAGGATTACGCGCTAAAAAAATCGGGCACGGGCTTCAGCTACCTGGGCGTGACGCTGCAGGTCCCGTTGTCGATCACTCGAAGGCTGTGCGAACTGCCGCTGGTGCCATCGGCGCTGAGGGATGCGTGCATCAGGAGCATGGGGGTGATCAATCAGATGGCGGCCAGCGAGAGCCGGCTTTTCTGCTCTCAGCTTGTGTTGCAGGCCTACCGGCATGCCGAGGTGCCGATGACGGACGCGGACTCGCGCCTGATCAGCCCCGCGGACATCCTTCACATGCGCGAGGGCGATGTGTCCTCGGTCAGAATCCACAGGGAGCTGCGCTACGCCGGGCACTTGAAGTACCCGTCCCCAATGATGGTGGCCCTGCAGCGGTAGCCCGGCAAGGAATGGCCGGCCCGCGCAATCGGGCATAATCGACGCAACATGTGCCGCCACGCACCGCCGCCGACCACGAGCCGCTGACGATCGAGTATGACGACGGGCTCTAGCCGCGCCCGCGGCTGGCTCCAGGATCTTCGCGTTTACGCCGAGCCGCCCGTCGCGCGCATGCTGCTGCTCGGCTTCGCGGCGGGCTTGCCGCTGCTGCTGGTGCTGGGAACCCTGTCCTATCGCCTGCGAGAGGCGGGCATCGACCGCACGACCATCGGGTTCCTGAGTTGGGTCGGCCTCGCCTACGCCTTCAAGTGGGTCTGGGCGCCGCTGGTGGACCGCCTGCCCCTGCCCCTGCTCACGCGCGCCCTGGGCCGCCGGCGCAGTTGGCTGCTCGCGGCGCAGCTTGTGCTCGTCGCCGGCCTGGCGGGAATGGCGCTCACCGACGCGACGCAGAATCTGTCCCAGTTGGTCGCTCTTGCCTTGCTGGTGGCCTTTGCATCGGCCACGCAGGACATCGCGCTGGATGCGTACCGCATCGAGTCCGCCGATTTATCGCGCCAAGCGGCGATGGCGGCGGCCTACCAGGTCGGCTACCGCTCGGCGATGATTACCGCCTCGGCGGGGGCACTGTGGATCGCGGCGGCCTTCGATCCCGACGAGAGGACCTACCAGCACGCGCCCTGGATGGCCGCGTATCTGTGCATGGCGGGGCTCATCAGCGTGGGCATCGTCACCGTCCTGTTCTCGAGCGAGCCGCAGGTCGCGGTGTCGCCGGACACCGTGCGCCGGGAGCAGGAAGTGGCCGCGCGCCTGCATTCGCGCCTGCTGTCGTGGATCTTCTCCGCAGTGGTGAGTCCGTTCCTCGACTTCGTGCTGCGCTACCGTTGGCACGCGCTGCTGCTGCTCGCCCTCATCGGCACCTACCGCATCTCCGACATCGTGCTGGGCGTGATGTCGAACCCTTTCTACCGCGACATGGGATTCACCAAGGACGAGGTTGCCGCGGTATCCGGCGTCTACGGGGTGGTCATGACGCTCGCCGGCGCCGCGCTGGGCGGCGTGCTCGCGTTGCGTTACGGCGTGATGCGCGTGCTCATGCTCGGCGCTGCGCTGTCCGCGGTGACCAACCTGCTGTTCGCGTGGCTCGCGAGCCGCGGCCACGACCTGCCGGCCCTGGTGTTCGCGATTTCGGCCGACAACCTGAGCGCGGGCATCGCCAGCGCGGCATTCGTCGCCTACCTGTCGGGGCTCACCAACGTGGCCTATTCGGCCACGCAGTACGCGCTCTTCAGTTCGGTGATGCTCCTACTGCCGAAGTTCTTAGGCGGCTGGTCGGGCTGGGCGGTCGACAGCTTCGGCTACCAGGCCTTCTTCGTCGGCACGGCGCTGCTCGGCGTGCCGGTGCTCGTGCTCACCTGGCTCGCGTCGCGCCTGGCGGCGAAGCCGCCGGCTGATCGCGGAGGTGCCTGATGTACAAGTCGCAAGAGGGTTTGGGCTGGTTCGGGTCGTTGATCGTGCTGGCGATCGCGGTGGGCGCGGGCTACTACGCCTACAAGGGAGTCGCGGAAAGCGACGAGGCGCCCAGTTGCGCGGCGGCGCAGAAGGCCTGCCTGCAGAAATGCCGGCGCACGGCGACCGAAGCCGCCGCCGCGCAGAGCTGCCAGCAGGCCTGCCAGCGCGAGGCGGATGCGTGCGCCAGCGCCGGCCGTTGACGCTGGCTCAGGGCTGCAGCTGCGCGCGCACCTCTCCACCCTTGTGTTGGTTGCTGTGGACGTTGACGTAGAGGTCCGCAGCCTTGAACGCCTGCAACTGCGCGCTGGTGAGCTTGCGTCCCTCCGGCACGCTATAGGTATCGCCGTTCTTGGTCAGCGGCACGATCACCGGGCCGTTCTTGCCGCGCGCGCCCAGGTGGATGTGCGCCGCGTTGCCCGGCACGTTCTTCGTCGTGACGCTGCCGCTGATGCCGCCGTCCTCGGTGACGCGGAAGCTGCCGCTGCCCGTGCCCGAGGTATTGACCGGCGGCACTTCCTGCGCGCCGGTCAGCTTCACGCTGATTGCGCCGCTTCCCGGCATCCAGTCGGGCATCTTCTGGCGCACGTCCGCGCAGCCCGCCACAGCAATGGTCATGACGACCGCCAATGCTCCCGCAGTACCGATTTTCATGTTTGCGCTTCCTCCTGATGTTGACAACACACCGGATGCTGCTCCTGTCGGAGGCGCGGGGTCAAGCCCCTGCCGGGAGGGCTACGCGCTGACGCGGTAGACGGCGAGGCTGCCGAGCAGGTTGGGCAGCACGGCGACCGGGCTGCCGTCGCGCAGCACCACCCGCTGGAGGATGCGGATGCCGAGTTTTTCGCACAGCGCCTCAAAGTCGACCAGCGTGCAGTGGTGCACGTTCGGCGTGTCGTACCATTGGTAGGGCAGTTCCTTCGACACCGGCATGTGACCGGCGAAGGCGATCTGGATGCGCGCCTTCCAGTAGCCGAAGTTCGGGAAGGACACGATCGCTTCGCGCCCGACGCGCAGCATGTCCTTGAGCAGCGCCTCCTGGCGGTGGATCGCCTGCAGCGTTTCGGACAGGATCACGCTGTCGAAGGAGCCGTCGCGGAACGCCGACAGGCCGTCCTCCAGGTCCATCTGCAGCACGTTGACGTCGTTCCTGATGCACTCCAGCACGTGCGCATCGTCGATCTCGACGCCGTAACCCGGCGCCTGCTTCGCCTGCCACAGGTGCTTGAGCATGGTGCCGTCGCCGCAGCCCAGGTCGAGGACGCGCGAGCGCGGCGCGATCCAGCCGGAGATGATCTCGATCTCGGTCACAGCACGATGTTGCCGAAGTAGGCGCGCAGCGCGCCGTGGTAGCGCGGGTCGTCCAGCAGGAAGGCGTCGTGGCCCTGCGGCGCGTCGATCTCGAGGTAGGACACCACGCGCTCGTTGTCGAGAAGCGCGCGCACGATCTCGCGCGAGCGCTGCGAGGTGAAGCGCCAGTCCGAAGTGAACGACACCACCAGGAAATTGGCCCTGGCGCGCGCCAGGGCCGCCGACAGGTCGCCGCCGTAGTCCGCCGCCGGGTCGTAGTAGTCGAGCGCCTTGGTGATGCGCAGATAGGTGTTGGCGTCGAAGTAGCTGGCGAATTTGTCGCCCTGGTAGCGCAGGTAGCTCTCGATCTCGAAATCCGCGTCGAAGTCGAAGCCGGGGCCGTTCTTGCCGCGCAGCACGCGGCCGAACTTCTCCATCATCGCGTCATCCGACAGGTAGGTGATGTGGCCGATCATGCGGGCGATGCGCAATCCCCGCTTCGGCACCACCGCCTTCTCGTAGTAGTGGCCGCCGTGGAAATCCGGGTCGGTCATGATCGCCTGGCGCGCCACTTCGTTGAACGCGATGTTCTGCACCGAGAGGCGCGGCGTCGCGGCGATCACCAGCGCATGGCGCACGCGCTCCGGGTACGACAGCGTCCATTGCAGCGACTGCATGGCGCCGAGCGAGCCGCCGATCACCGCGGCGAAGCGCTCGATGCCCAGGCGATCCGCAAGGCGCGCCTGCGCGGCGACCCAGTCCTCCACCGTCACCACCGGGAAATCAGCGCCCCAGGGTTTGCCGGTGGCCGGATTGGGCGAAGCCGGCCCGGTCGAGCCGAAGCACGAGCCGATGTAGTTGTTGCCGACGACGAAGAAGCGGTCCGTGTCGAGCGGCTTGCCGGGGCCCACGAGGTTGTCCCACCAGCCGAGGTTCTGCGGATCGCCGGCGTAGGCGCCGGCGACGTGGTGCGAGGCGTTGAGCGCATGGCAGACGAGCACCGCGTTCGAGCGCGCGGCGTTCAGCTTGCCGTAGGTCTCGTAGGCGATCTCGTACTCGGTCAGCACGCCGCCGCTCCTCAGCTTGAGAGGCTCGGTGAACCTGGTTTTCTGCGCTTCTACGATCACGGCGTGCCCGCAAATGAAAAAGCCCGTTCAGCTTGCGCGAGAACGGGCTTCGAGGTCCGGCCTCTTTAGCGGCATTTGTAGAGCGCCCGCAAGCTGAACATCAAATCGGCGCTGGCGCGGATTATAGCCGAGCCGCGCCGTTGTTCGCCAAGTCCTCGATCTGCGCGTCCGTGTAGCCCGCCTCGCGCAGCACCTCGCGCGTGTGCTCGCCCAGCCGCGGCGCATGGCGCCGGTACTCGGGGGTCGTCTCCGACCACTCCGACGGCACCTTCATCGAGCGCAGGCGCCCTTCCGTCGGATGCTCGATCTCGCTGAAGTAGCCGATGGCGTTCAGGTGCGGGTCGCGCAGGATGTCTTCCAGGCTGTTCATGCGTTGCACCGGGATGTCGGCGCGTTCGAAGGCGGCGAGCCACTCCGCGGTGGTGCGCTTGGTCATCTCCTGTGCCACCAATTCGTAAACGGAGTCGTAATTCTGGCTGCGCCCCTCGGGCGAGGCGAAGCGCGCATCCGCGAGCATGTCCTGGCGTCCAATCATCTCGAAGAACGCCTTCCAGTGCTTGTCATTGTAGATCAGCACGCAGACATAGCCGTCCTGCGTTTCGTAGGGGCGCCGGTGCTTCGACAGGATCCGCCTATAGCCGCCTTCGCCTAGCTGCGGCGCGAAGGTGAATCCGCCCATGTGCTCGCCGAGCACGGTCTGCAGCAGGCTCTCGAACATCGGCACGTCCACGCGCTGGCCCTTGCCGGTCTTCTCGCGGGAATAGAGCGCCGCGCACACCGCGTTCACCACGTGCAGGCCCACCGAGCGGTCGGCCATGGTCGCCGGCACGAAGCGCGGCGACTCCGCGCCCGACTCGCGCAGCAGCCACGGCAGCCCGCTCGCGCCCTGGATTAAGTCGTCATAGGCCGCTTTCGCGGCGTAGGGGCCCGACTGGCTGTAGCCGAAGGCGCCTACGTAGATAATCCTCGGATTCACCGCGCGCACGTCCTCGTAGCCGAGCCTGAGGCGCGCCATGGCCTGCGGGCGGATGTTGTAGACGAGCACGTCGGCCTTCTTCGCCAGCGCGAGGCAGGCCGCGCGTGCCCCGGGCTTCTTCAAGTCGAGCACGATGCCGCGCTTGTTGCGGTTGGCGTTGAGGAAGATGTGGCCCATGCCCTTGGAACGGAACGGCCACGCGTAACGCATGATGTCGCCCTCGGGCGGCTCGACCTTGACCACGTCGGCGCCGAAGTCGGCGAGGATCTGCGTGGCGTAGGGCCCCATCACCACCGTGGTGAGGTCGAGCACGCGCACGCCGTGGAGCGGTCCGGGCATCGCTATGCCTTCAGGAATTCAGGCGGGCGAGCAGCTCGCGCGTCTTCGCGGCATCGCTCGAGCGCAGCACCTTCTGCGCCAGCGGCTGCACTTGGGCGAGGCTCGAGCGCAGCACGCGCTCCTTGATCGCCGGCAGCTGCGCCGGGTGCATGGAGAAATTGCGCAGCCCGAAGCCGAGCAGCAGGCGCGTGAGCGCCAGATCGCCTGCCATCTCGCCGCACACCGCGACCGGCGTGCCGCCGCGCGTGGCGGTCTGGATGACGTGCGCGACAAGGCGCAGCACCGCGGGGTGCAGGGGATCGTACAGGTGCGCCACCGCGTCGTCGGTGCGGTCGATGGCGAGCGTGTACTGGATCAGGTCGTTGGTGCCCAGGGACAGGAAGTCCAGGCGCTTCATGAACATCGGCAGGGCGAGCGCCGCCGCCGGGATCTCGATCATGCCGCCGACCTCGATGCCCTTGTCGTAGGGCACGCCCTTGTCGTCGAGCTGCTCCTTTGCCTGCAGGATGAAAGCGAGCGCCTGTTCCACCTCGTGCGCGTGCGCCACCATCGGCAGCAGGATGCGCACGCGGCCGTGACGGGAAGCGCGCAGGATGGCACGCAGTTGCGCGAGGAACATCTGCGGCTCGGCGAGGCAGAAGCGGATCGCGCGCAGGCCGAGGGCAGGGTTGGGCATCAGCTGGCCGCTGCCGGAGAGCGCCTTGTCGGCGCCGAGGTCCAGCGTGCGGATCACCACTGGCCGGCCGCCCATCGCCTTGGCCACCTCGCGGTAGGCCTCGAACTGCTCGTCCTCGCCGGGCAGGTCCTTGCGGTTCATGAACAGAAACTCTGTGCGGAACAGCCCCACGCCCTGCGCCCCCGCCTCGTGCACCTCGCCCAGGTCCTGTGGCAGCTCGATGTTGGCGTACAGCTCCACTGCCGTGCCCTCGAGCGTCGCGGCCGGGGTGGTCTTCAGGCGCCGCAGCCTCTTTCTCTCGAGCTCGTGCTGCGACTGGCGCAGCCGGTACTCGGCGAGCACGATCGGGTCGGGATCGACGACCAGCACGCCCTGGCTGCCGTCTACGATCAGCAGCTCCCCCTCGCGGATCATGTGGCGCGCGTGATGCAGGCCCACCAGCGCCGGGATGTTGAGGCTGCGCGCCACGATCGCGGTGTGCGAGGTGACGCCGCCGACGTCGGTGACGAAGCCGCCGAACTCGTGCCGCTTGAACAGGATCATGTCGGCGGGCGACAGATCATGTGCGACGACAATTAGCTTATGTTCCTCGGAGAGCCGCGGCTCGGCCGGCGCGTTGCCGCCGATCAGCGCTTTCAGCACGCGCTCCACCACCTGCTGGATGTCGGCCTTGCGCTCGCGCAGGTAGGCGTCTTCCATCGCCTCGAACTGCTCGACCAGGGTCTCCATCTGCTGCACCAGCGCCCACTCCGCATTGCACTTTCGCTCGCGTATAAAGTCGCGCGGCGCGTGCGACAGCGACGAATCCTCCAGGATCATGCGGTGCAGGTTGATGAAGGCGCCGAACTCGGCGGGCGCGTCGGCCGGCATCTGGCTCTCGAGCAGCGCCAGCTCCTGCTTGGCGCGTGCGATGCCGGCGTCGAAGCGGAAAATCTCGGCGGGCACCGCCGTTTCGGGGATCTCGTAGTGCGCCACGTCGAGGCGCGCGCTGGAGACGAGGTGCGCCTGGCCGATGGTGATGCCCGAGGCGACGCTCGAGCCGTGAAGGACGAAGTTCATTCGCCTTCGCCGAACTTGTCGGCGACCAGCCGCCGCATCGCCTCGAGCGCCGCCTCCGCGTCGGCGCCTTCGGCCTCCACGCCGATCGAGGCGCCCTTGCCGGCGGCCAGCATCATCACGCCCATGATGCTTTTCGCGTTCACGCGCCGGCCGTTGCGCGACAGCCACACGTCGCTGTTGAAGCTGTTCGCCACCTGCGTGAGCTTGGCCGCGGCGCGCGCGTGCAGGCCCAGCTTGTTGACGATCGTGAGCTCCGCGCTAAGCACCGCAGCTGTCCGTGTTCATGTGCACCACGCCCTCGGCGCCGCCGGAGAGGGCGCGCTGCACCGCCGCGGGCAGCGAGCCGTTGCGGCCGGAGAGCACCCGCACCAGCATCGGCAGCGAGACGCCGGAAACGCCTTCGACGCGCCCGTCGGCGAGCAGGCGCGAGGCCACGTTGCAGGGCGTGGCGCCGAACATGTCGGTCAGCACCAGCAGGCCCGCGCCGTCGTCGAGCTGCGCCGCGAGCTCGCGCGCGCGCGCCAGCACCGCCTCCGGATCGTCGTTGCGCGACACGCCGAGCGCCGCAACCTGCGCCTGCTTGGCGCCCAGGATCTGCTCCGCGCTGGAGAGCAGCGCCTCGCCAATGACGCCGTGCGTGACGACCAGCACGCCGATCATGCTTTGACCTTCGCTTCGAGCGCTTCGACGAACATGCCGGCGACGTCGAAGCCGGTCTGGTCCTGGATCTCGCGAAAGCACGTCGGGCTGGTGACGTTGACTTCCGTCAGGTAGTCGCCGATCACGTCCAGGCCCACCAGCAGCAGGCCGCGCTTGGCCAGCGCGGGCCCGAGCGCCTCCGCGATCTCCCGGTCCCGCCTGGACAGCGGCTGCGCCACGCCGGTGGCGCCGGCGGCGAGGTTGCCGCGCGACTCGCCAGGCTTCGGGATGCGCGCCAGGCAATGCGGCACCGGCCTGCCGTCGATCAGCAGGATGCGCTTGTCGCCGTCGCGGATCTCCGGGATGTAGCGCTGCGCCATCACGCTGCGTGCGCCGCCCTGCGCCATCAGCTCGACGATCGCGTTGCGGTTCGGGTCGTCGGCGCGCACGCGGAAGATGTTCTCGCCGCCCATCACGTCGAGGCGCTTGAGCACGACGTCGCGCTGAGCGTCGATGAATGCGTGCAGCCGCTCCGGCTCGCGCGCCACCAGCGTCGGCGCGACGAAGCGGGGAAACTCGGCAATGGCGAGCTTCTCGTTGTGGTCGCGGATCGCGTCGGGGGCGTTGAACACGCGCGCCCCCTCGCGCACCGCTGCCGACAGCAGCCAGGTGCTGGTCACGTACTCCAGGTCGAACGGCGGGTCCTTGCGCATCAGCACCACGTCGAACGAGGCCAGGCTGCGCTGCGCGCGGCCGTCGCCGCGGTACCAGTCCTCGTCGTTGTCGGTCAGGCGGATGCGCGTCGCCTGCGCGCCGACGCTGCCGGCGTGCCAGGCGAGGCCCGGTTGCTCGCACACGTGCACCGCGTGGCCGCGGCTCTGCGCGGCGCGCATCATGCTGACGGTGGTGTCCTTGTACGCCTTGAGCGAGTCCGGCGGATCGATGAGGAAGAGCAGGTTCACGCCGTGGGGGCGCCGTGGTCCGGCGCCCGGGTGGTTACTTCGCCTTGGCGCTCGCCGCCGGCGTCTTGATGAAGGAGGAATGCTCTTCGTGCTCGCTCATACGCGTGGCCGGGGGCTGGGGATAAAGGTATGATTTTAACTTGAAAGCGCCCGTAGCTCAGCGGATCAGAGTATTGGCCTCCGAAGCCAAGGGTCGTGGGTTCGAATCCCGCCGGGCGCGCCAGAT
>JBGQFF010000098.1:0-10416 GCA_041496745.1 Gammaproteobacteria bacterium | reverse complement strand
GACGACGTCGTATTGATGGGTCTTCAGCTCTTCGACGAACCGTTCGCGCGTGGGGAAGTCGAGCAGCGTGGATGGGACGGAGATGTTCTCCTGGATCAGCATGATGCCCCACGAGCGGTGGTGCATGCGCAACGAGAAAGGTCCCTGCGCGCGCGTGATCTGGTTGTGATAGAGCTCGAGCGGGTTGATCGCGCGGCTGCCGAACTCATCGTCGCACGCGAAAGGGCGGAAAACTGACGTCAGGAGTACGCGCGGACGGGAACGGTCTGACCCAGGCATACATCCACCTCCGCAAAAAGATACGCGAGCGTCGCGAAACCAATCGATCAAGTCTAGCAGTTCTTCACGCTCGCTCGACACGGGCAGCCGGCGAAGAATGACGAAAATTTGGTCCAACGGATAGGAGAATCATTCTCCGCCGACGCAGGCCGAAGCCGTTGATCCCACCGGATTGAACTCCCCCGTGACTTTCCCCTGCGCGCCTATTATCTCAACCCGACCCCTTCTATTGCCCCTCTGTTTCCCGTCTATTTTCTCCACCTCTTCTACTGCCTATAATCCCGCGATGGCGGACCCAATCAACCAGACACCCAAACCCGCGGAACACCGCCTGCACCAATACGCACAACTGGCCGCGGTGGTCATCATCATCGTTGGCAGTTACCTGGTTCTTCATCCGTTCATTCCCGCCATCTTGTTTTCTGCTGTGGTGTGCTCTGCGACCTGGCCGCTGTATGTGCGCCTGCGCAACGCGTTGTGGGGCCGGTCGGCACTCGCGGCGCTGGTAATGACGCTGCTGCTGATCGCGCTGGTGATCGGCCCCTCCGTGTTGTTGGCCGTGAGCCTCGCGGACAATGTAACGGTCATGGTCGAGGCGGGCAAAGCAGCGCTGGAAAGAGGCCCCATTCAGCCACCCGCATGGTTACGAAAGTTCCCGATGGTGGGAGAAATGCTCGCGGACTATTGGCAACGCCTGGTCTCCAGCAGCGAAAGCCTGGCCGCGCAGTCGCAAGGCTTGCTGGAGCCCGCGCGCAACTTTCTGGTTGGCGCGGGCAAGACCGTGGGCCAGGGCTTGCTGCAACTGGCCCTTGCGATGTTCATCGGCTTCTTTTTCTACCGCGACGGCGAAGCGCTGGCGCTGGCCCTGCGCAAGGCGCTGGATAGACTCGCCGGCGGGCTGGGCCGCGAGTTGCTGCAAACGATCCAAACCACCGTGACCGGGGTCGTGCACGGCATTTTCGGGACGGCGCTGGCGCAGGCGGTCGTCGCCTTGGTCGGCTTTCTCATCGCCGGCATTCCCGCGCCCTTTTTGCTTGCGGCGGCGACTTTCTTTCTCTCCATCCTGCCGATCGGGCCGCCGCTGGTGTGGGGCGGGGCCACCCTGTGGCTGGTCCTCGAGGGGCAAATTGGCTGGGCGGTCTTCATGGCCCTGTGGGGCTTGTTGGCGATCAGCACCATCGACAATTTTGTCAAACCGTATCTCATCAGCCGCAGCAGCGACTTGCCTCTGCTTCTGATTGTGCTCGGCGTATTCGGCGGCGTGGTCGCTTTCGGTTTCATCGGCGTCTTCATTGGCCCGCCGGTACTTGCAGTCGGGCTTACGCTGGTACAGCTCTGGATCGCCCGGTCGCTAGAGGAAACCGGAACCCCCGGCGCTTAGCAGTGTCCCGGCGCGCCTGTACGGACGCCTGCGCATGCCGCTCGAGCGCGCACGGCCGCACGTCATCAGAAATTTTGTGACCACGCTGGACGGCGTCGATTCGCTCAGCACGTCCTGCGGCTACGTGGGTCTCTGCGGCTAGGGTGGGCCAATGGCCCACCCTACGGGGCGAAGGCCTTGAGCCAGAGCAGTCCCGCGACGGTCTTGGCGTCGGTGATGCGGCCGTCGCGCACCATCTGCACGGCCTCATCGAAGGGCAAGACCAGCGTCTCGAGGAACTCCCCGTGGTCGAGCTTGCGCTCGCGCAATTCGAGCTTGCGCGCCAGCCACAGCTCGATGCCTTCGTCGCTGTACCCGATGCAGGGATGCAGCAGGCACAGGCGGCGCCACTCCGCCGCGACGTAACCGGTTTCTTCCAGCAGTTCGCGCTTCGCGGTGTCGAGGTGCGCCTCGCCCGGATCGAGCTTGCCCGCCGGAATCTCGACGAAGTCGCGCCGGAGCGCATAGCGGTGCTGGCGCTCAAGCAGCACGCGGCCGTCGTCGAACAGCGCGACGATGGCGACCGCCCCGGGATGCCGGATGTACTCGCGCACCGTTTCGCTGCCGTCGGGCAGGCGCACGCGATCGCGATGCACCTTGAGCAACCGGCCCGAGAAGACTTCTGCGCCGTCCAGGTACTGCTCGCTCAGGTCCATCTGCACTACAGCGACTTGATGGCGAAGAAGCACAGTTGCATCAGCGGCTGCGGCAGGATGCCGAGCAACAGGACGGCGAGCGCGTTCGCGGAGAGCAGAACGCGCGCCGGCCCCTGGCGATCCGCGGCGGCGGATGCCACCGGCTCATCGAAGTACATCAGCTTGACGATGCGCAGGTAATAGAAGGCACCGATGAGCGCGAACACCACCGCCGTCACCGCCAGCCAGATCTGCCCCGCCTGCACCGCGGCCGAGAGCACGGAGAACTTGGCGTAGAAGCCCGCGGTCGGCGGTACGCCGGCGAGCGAGAACATCAGCAGCAGCATGAGGAAGGCGGCCCAGGGGTCGCGCCGGTTCAGCCCCTTCATGTCCTCCAGCCGCTCGCAGTCGAAGCCGGCGCGCGACAGGTGCAGCAGCATGCCGAAGGCGCCGAGCGACATCAGCACGTAGACCACGGTGTAGAACATCGCCGCGCTGTAGGCGTCCGCGGCGTTCAGCCAGTTGCCGCCCACCACGCCCGAGAGCAGGCCGAGCAGCATGAAGCCCATGTGCGCGATGGTCGAGTAGGCCAGCATGCGCTTGAGGTTCGACTGGGCGATGGCCGCCAGGTTGCCGATGGCCATCGACAGCACCGCCATGATCGCCAGCATCTGCTGCCAGTCCGCCGCCAGGCCGAGCATGCCGTTGACCAGCAGCCGCATCGCCATGGCGAAGGCGGCGAGCTTGGGCGCGGTGCCCAGCACCAGGGTCACGGCGGTGGACGCGCCGTGGTAGACGTCGGGAATCCACATGTGGAACGGCGCCACGCCCAGCTTGAAAGACAGTCCCGCCACCACGAACACCAGGCCGAACACCAGCAGCGTGCGCGCGCTGCTCGAGGTGCCGGCGAGGTTCTCGATCTGCTGCGCGACCTCGGTGATGGCGAGCGTCCCGGTGGCGCCGTAGATCATCGACATGCCGTACAGCAGCAGGCCGGAGGCGAGTGCGCCCAGCACGAAATATTTCATCGCTGCCTCGACCGAAGACGCCGAATCCCGGTTCAGTGCCACCAGCGCGTACAGGCACAGCGAGAGCAGCTCCAGCCCAAGGTACAGGCTGAGGAAGCTGTTGGCGCTCATCATCACCATCATGCCAAGCAGCGCGAACAAGAGCAGCGTGAGGAACTCGCCGCGCAGCAGCCCGCGGTCGAGCAGGTACTGGCGCGAGTAGGCCAGCGCCGTTGACACCGCGATGGTGGCGGCCAGCTTGAGCAGGTGGCCCATCACGTCGGCGACGAACAGGCCGTTGAAGGCGTAGACCAGGCGCCCGCCGGTGCCCGTCCATACCAACAGCGTGGCCATGGCGCAGGCCAGCAGGACGAGTTGGGCGAACCAGTAGCTGACCCGGCGCCGCTCGTCCTTGACGTAGAGATCCAAGATCATCAGTGCGCAGGCGCCGGCCAGCAGGATGATCTCGGGCAGCGCGACGATGAAGTTGAGACTCATGTCAGAACTTCGGCTGCGCGACATGCCGCAACAGGTCGGCGACCGAGGCGTGCATCACCTCGGTCAACGGGTTCGGGTAGACGCCCATGAACAGCACCGCGGCGGCGAGCAGGCCCAGCACCAGGGTCTCGCGCGGGTTCAGGTCCTTGAGCGCGGCGACCTGCTCGTTCCCCACGGCGCCGAAGATCACGCGCTTGACCATCCACAGCGTGTAGGCGGCGCCGAACACCAGCGTGCTGGCCGCGGCGAAGGCGAGCCAGAAGCTCTTCTGCATCACCCCCATGATCACCATGAACTCGCCGACGAAGCCGCTGGTCGCCGGCAGCCCGCAGTTGGCCATCGCGAAGAGCATCATCAGCGCGGCGAACTTCGGCATGGTGTTCGCCACGCCGCCGTAGTCCGCGATCATGCGGCTGTGCATGCGGTCGTAGAGCACGCCGACGCACAGGAACAGCGCGGCGGAGACGAAGCCGTGCGAGATCATCTGCACCAGCGCCCCCTCCACGCCCCAGGCGTTGAACACGAACAAGCCCAGCGTGACGAAGCCCATGTGCGAGATCGAGGAATAGGCGATGAGCTTCTTCAGGTCGGTCTGCACCAGCGCCACCAGGCCGATGTACACCACCGCCACCAGCGACAGCGCGATCATCAGCCAGGCCAGCTCGCGCGAGGCATCGGGCAGGATCGGCAGCGAGAAGCGCACGAAGCCGTAGGCGCCGAGCTTGAGCATGATCGCCGCCAGCACCACCGAGCCGCCGGTGGGCGCCTCGACGTGGGCGTCGGGCAGCCAGGTGTGCACCGGCCACATCGGCACCTTCACCGCGAAAGCGAAGAGGAAGCCGAAGAACAGCCACTTCTGCGCCGAGAGCGTGAGCGGCAGCCGCTGCCAGTCGAGCACCGCGAAGCTGCCCGCCTTGCCGTAAAGATAGAGGAACGCCACCAGCATCAGCAGGGAGCCGAACAGCGTGTAGAGGAAGAACTTGACCGCCGCATAGACGCGGTTCGGCCCGCCCCACACGCCGATGATGATGAACATCGGGATCAGCGTGCCCTCGAAGAACACGTAGAACAGCACCCCGTCGAGCGCCGAGAACACGCCGTTCATCACGCCGGAGAGCAGCAGGAACGAGGCGTAGTACTGGCCCACCCGGTTCTCGATCACGCTCCAGCCGGCGATCACCACCAGCACCGTGACGAAGGAGTTGAGCAGCACGAACAGCACCGAGATGCCGTCCACGCCGAGGTGGTAGTTGACGCCGAACTGCGGGATCCAGCGCAGCAGTTCCTCGAACTGCATGCCGCCCAGTTCCGGCCTGAAGCCGGCGTACAGCGGGATGGTCACCAGGAAGCCGAACAGCGCGCCGCACAGCGCGATCGCACGCTGCAGCGGCGCATTGCGGTCGCCGCCCGCGGCCAGCACCAGCAGCGCGGCGGCGATCGGCACCCAGATGGCTAGCGAGAGCAGCGGCATACTAGGAGGTCCGCGCGAACCACAGGCTGAGCAGCACGAACACTCCGATGATCATGGTGAACGCGTACTGGGTGAGCAGCCCGGACTGGAACAGGCGCACCACCGACGAGAACCAGCCGACCAGGCGCGCCGAACCGTTGACCATCAGGCCGTCGATGAAGGTCTGGTCGCCGGCCTTCCACAGGCCGGTGCCCACGAAGCGCGCGCCGGCGCCGAACAGCCAGGCGTAGAGCTCGTCGAAACCGTACTTGCGCTCCACCACGGCGTAAAGGGGACCCAGGCGCATCGCGATCTTCTTCGGCAGGTCGGTGCGCACCCGGTACAGCCACCACGCCGCCGCGATCCCGGCCAGCGCCAGCCAGAACGGCGGCGCGCTCACGCCGTGCAGGATGAAGGACCACAGGCCGTGGTATTCCACGCCCGGGTTGCGGATGAAATCGCTGTACACCACGCTGCCGATCCACCAGCCCGAGGCCACGGAAGGGATGGCGAGCAGCACCAGCGGCAGCGTCACCACCTTGGGCGACTCGTGCGGCGGATGCGCGGCGTCGAACCTGGGTGCGCCGTGGAAGGCCATGAACACCATGCGGAAGGTGTAGGCGGCGGTGACGAACACGCACAGCAGGACGGACAGATAGGCGAATCCCCCGCCGGGGATCGCGGCCAGCTTCGCCGCCTCGATGATCGCGTCCTTGGAGAAGAAGCCGGCGAAGGGCGGGATGCCGGCCGAGGCGATGGCGCCGATCAGCATGGTCCAGTAGGTGATGGGCATGAAGTTCTTCAGCCCGCCCATGCGGCGCATGTCCTGCTCGTGGTGCAACGCGATGATGACCGAGCCCGCAGCGAGGAACAGCAGCGCCTTGAAGAAGGCGTGCGTCATCAGGTGGAAGATCGCCGCCGAATAGGCGGAGGCGCCCAGCGCCACTGTCATGTAACCCAGTTGCGACAGGGTCGAATACGCGACCACGCGCTTGATGTCGTACTGGGTCAGCGCCACCAGCGCCATGGACAACGCGGTGATGCCGCCGATCACCAGCACCACCGAGCGCGCGGTCGGCGACAGCTCGTATAGCGGCGCCATGCGCGCCACCATGAAGATGCCGGCCGTGACCATGGTCGCCGCGTGGATCAGCGCGGAGATCGGGGTGGGGCCTTCCATCGAGTCCGGCAGCCAGACGTGCAGCGGGAACTGCGCGCTCTTGCCCATGGCGCCGACGAACAGGCAGATGCACACCACGCTGAGCAGCGCCCAGCCGGCGCCCGGCAGCAGGTGGATGGTCTGGCCCGCGAGTTGCGGCGCCTTGCCGAACACCGTCGCGTAGTCGAGCGAGCCGAAGTAGGCCAGCACCAGGCCGATGCCGAGGATGAAGCCGAAGTCGCCCACCCGGTTGACGAGAAAGGCCTTCAGGTTGGCGTGGATCGCCGTGGGCCGCGTGTACCAGAAGCCGATCAGCAGGTAGGACATCAGCCCCACCGCCTCCCAACCGAAGAACAGCTGCAGGAAATTGTTCGCCATCACCAGCATCAGCATGGAGAAGGTGAACAGCGAGATGTAGGAGAAGAACCTCTGGTAGCCGGGGTCCTCGGCCATGTAGCCGATGGTGTAGACGTGCACCATCAGCGAGACGAAGGTCACCACCACCATCATCAGCGCCGTCAGGCGGTCGATGAGGAAGCCGACCTCCAGCCTTACCCCGCCGCTCGTCAGCCAGGTGTAGACGCTGCCGTTGAACGTGTTGCCCTGCAGGACGTCGGCGAACACCCAGCAGGAGGCGAGGAAGGAGACCAGCACGCCGAGGATCGTGACCGAGTGCGCGCCGGCGCGGCCGATGGCGCGGCCGAACAGGCCCGCCGCCACCGCTCCGAACAGAGGCGCCATGGGCGCCAGCAGGTAGATGGCTTTCATCCCTTCAGTGAATCCAGGTCTTCGACGTTGATGGTGGCGAGGTTGCGGAACAGCACCACCAGGATCGCCAGGCCGATCGCCGACTCGGCGGCGGCCACCGTGAGGATGAAGAACACGAACACCTGACCCGCCAGGTCGTCGAGGAAGTGCGAGAAGGCGATGAAATTCAGGTTCACCGCCAGCAGCATCAGCTCGAGCGCCATCAGCAGCACGATGATGTTGCGCCGGTTGAGGAAGATGCCGACCACGCTGATGGCGAACAGCAGCGCGCCCAGCACCAGGAAGTGGTTGAGTGTCAACGCGGCGGTCAGCGCGCCCACTACTGTTCCTTGTCCGAGGGCATGGAGACGATGCGCACCCGGTCCTCGCGCCGCACCGCCACCTGGCGCGCCGGGTCCTGCACCTTGGCGTCCTTGCGCCGGCGCAGGGTGAGCGCGATGGCGGCGATGATCGCCACCAGCAGGATCACGGCCGCGATCTCGAAGGCATACACGTACTGCGTGTACAGCACGCGCCCCAGCTCCTTGGTGTTGCTGTAGTCCGCCGGCATCACGCGCGTGCGCGTGGGGACGCCGAAGTAGCGCTGCGCCAGCACCGCCACCATCTCGAAGGCCATCACGCCGCCGACCACCGCGGCCAGCGGCAGGTTCTTCCAGAAACCCTCGCGCAAACGCTCCAGGTTGATGTCGAGCATCATCACCACGAACAGGAACAGCACCATCACCGCGCCCACGTACACCAGCACCAGGGCGATGGCGAGGAATTCGGCGCGCAGCAGCAGCCAGATGGCGGACGCGGTGAAGAAGGCGAGCACCAGGTACAGCGCGCAGTGCACCGGGTTGCGCGCGGTGATCACGCGCAGCGCGGCAAGCAGCAATATCGCGGCGAAGACGTAGAAGACTACGGTCTCGAACATGCGTCTGGGTTGGTCGTGGTCAGCGGTAGCGGGAGTCGGCCGCGCGGTCCTTCGCGATCTGTTCCTCGTAGCGGTCCCCCACCGCCAGCAGCATCGGCTTGGTGTAGTACAGGTCGCCGCGCTTCTCGCCGTGGTACTCGAGGATGCGCGTCTCGACGATGGCGTCCACCGGGCACGCCTCCTCGCAGAAGCCGCAGAAGATGCACTTCACCAGGTCGATGTCGTAGCGCGTGGTGCGGCGCGTGCCGTCGGCGCGCGCCTCGGATTCGATGTGGATGGCGAGCGCCGGGCACACCGCCTCGCACAGCTTGCAGGCGATGCAGCGCTCTTCGCCGTTCGGGTAGCGGCGCAGCGCGTGCAGGCCGCGGAAGCGCGGGCTCTGCGGCGTCTTCTCCTCCGGGAACTGCACCGTGATCTTGCGCGCGAACAGGTGGCGCCCGGTGAGCATCATGCCGCGGAACAGCTCGAGCAGCAGGAAGGAGCGGAAGAAGTCCGACAGGCGCGCGATCATTGCCACAGGCTCCAGGGCGTCTGCATCCACAGCCCGATCACCGCGATCCACACCAGGGTCAGCGGGATGAACACCTTCCAGCCCAGGCGCATGATCTGGTCGTAGCGGTAGCGCGGGAAGGTCGCGCGGATCCAGAGGAACATCGATACCAGCACGAACGCCTTGGCGAGCAGCCAGAAGAACGGCGGCACCGCCTCGAACAGGGCGCTCGAGATCGGCGGCTGCCAGCCGCCGAAGAACATCACCGCGGTGAGCGTGGCGATCAGGATCATGTTCATGTACTCGGCGATGAAGAACAGGGCGAAGGTCATGCCCGAGTATTCGACCATGTGGCCGGCGACGATCTCCGATTCACCCTCGACCACGTCGAAAGGCGCGCGGTTGGTCTCGGCGATGCCGGAGACGAAGTACACCACCAGCATCGGCGCCAGCGGCAGCCAGTTCCAGGAAAGGAAATTCAGCCCCATGCCGGCGAAGTAGCCCTTGCCCTGCCCTTCGACGATGTCGGAAAGGTTGAGGCTGCCCGAGACCATCAGCACCACCACCAGGGCAAAGCCCATCGCCAGCTCGTAGGACACCATCTGCGCCGCGGAGCGCATCGCGCCGAGGAACGCGTATTTGGAGTTGGAGGCCCAGCCGGCGATGATCACGCCGTACACGCCCATCGAGGTGAGCGCTATCACGTACAGCAGCCCGGCGTTGATGTCGGCGAGCACCATTTCCGGCGCGAACGGGATCACCGCCCAGGCCGCGAGCGCCGGCATCAGCATCAGGATCGGCGCCAGGATGAACAGGCCCTTGCTGGCGTTCGTAGGAATGATGATTTCCTTGAACAGCAGCTTCACGCCGTCGGCGATCGGCTGCAGCAGGCCGAGCGGGCCGACGCGGTTGGGCCCCACGCGGATCTGGATCCAGCCGATGAGCTTGCGTTCCCACAGCGTAAGGTAGGCGACCGCCAGGAACAGCGGCACCAGGATGGCGACGATGTAAGCCAGGTTCCAGGCGGTGTCGACGAGCGCCGCGCGCCATTCCATCTAGGCCACCTTCTCCACCGGCGCCTTGTCCACGCCCAGGCTGCCGAACATCGCGCCCAGACCCGCGGTGGACACATGGGCCGCCGCTACGCGCACGCAGTCCTCAGGCAGCTTGTCGTCCAGGGCCGCCGGCAGCTTCGCGGCGCCGCTGCCCTGCCGCACGATCACCGGCTGGCCCGCGGCGACGCCGAGCTTGTGCAGCAGGCGCGAGTTCATCCATGCCTTGGGCGGCTGCGCGTCGCGCGTCTTCTGCAGCGAAGGCGCGCGGCGCACCAGGGGATCGGCGAAGTAGATCGGCACTTCGGCGATGCGCTGGATGCCGGAGACGTTCCAGGCGACGCCCGCGGCAGGATCGATACGGTTCGACAACAGCGTCGCCACGTCCCTGCCGCCGAGGCAGGCCTGCCGGACCTGTTCAATCGTGTCGAGTTCGAAGCCCGGCTTGCCGAGCAGCGTGCCCAGCACGCGCAGCACCTTCCAGGCCGGGCGCGCCTCGCCCAGCGGCTGCACTGCGGCGTGGAAGCTCTGCACGCGCCCTTCGGTGCTGATGAAGGTGCCCGCCGTCTCCGTGAACGGCGCGATCGGCAGCAGCACGTCGCCCGTGTCCGACTTCCAGGCGCTCAGGTTGACGACGAAGCCGGCGCTCTTCGCCACCTGCGGGTCCGCACAGTCAAGTTCCGGCTCGACGTTGAGCAGGAGCAGCGCCCGCTTGTGACGAGCGGCGGGCAGCCCGCCGCCG
>JBGQFF010000097.1:0-10597 GCA_041496745.1 Gammaproteobacteria bacterium | reverse complement strand
TGCCCGCCGCCGAGCAGCAGGAGGCGCATCAGCCGCGCGCTGCTTCCCGCTTGCGCAGCTCCTTGCGCTGCACTTTGCCCGTGGTGGTCATGGGAAGCGCGTCGATGAACTCGATCTCCTTCGGGTACTCGTAGGGCGCAAGCCGCCCGCGCACATGCTGGCGGATGTCCTCCTCGAGCTGCTTGGAGGGCTGCTGCCCGGGCTGCAGCACGATGAAGGCCTTGACGATGGCGCCGCGCGTGGCATCCGGTTTTCCGATCACCGCGGCGTTGGCCACCGCCGGGTGCTTCACCAAGCAGCTCTCGATCTCCGCCGGGCCGATGCGGTAGCCCGAACTCTTGATGACGTCATCCGACCTCCCCTGGTACCAGAGGTAGCCGTCCTCGTCCATCTTGCCCTGGTCGCCGGTGCAGCCCCAGTCGCCGATGAACTTGTCCTTCGTCGCCTGCGCGTTCTTCCAGTATTCGAGAAAGAACACCGGATCGGCCTCGCCATTGCACTGGCGATGGACCGCGATCTCGCCGAGCTCGCCGCGCGGCCGCTCATTGCCCTGCTCGTCGATCACCGCGACGCGGTGCCCCGGGTAAGGCCGGCCGATGGAGCCGGGCTTCACCGGCCAGGCGGCCTGGCAGTTGCCGACCACGTAGTTGATCTCGGTCTGCCCGAACATCTCGTTGATGGTGACCCCGAGCTGCTCCTTGGCCCACTCGATCACCGTGACGCCGACCGACTCGCCAGCGCTCATGATCGAGCGCAGCTTGAGGTCGTATTTCTTCCGCGGCTCGGGCACCGCCTTCATCATGAGTTTGAGCGCGGTGGGAAACAGGAACGAATTGCGCACGCCATACTTGTCGAGCAGGTAATACGCCTTCTCGGCATCGAACTTGCCGCGGGTGCCGAGGATCGGGACGCCGAACGCCCAGGAGGGCAGCAGCGCGTCGAACAGGCCGCCCGCCCAGGCCCAGTCCGCCGGCGACCAGAACATATCGCCGGCCTGTGGAAAGAAGTCGTGCGAATGCACGAAGCCACTCAGGTTGCCGATGAGCAGGCGGTGCGCCTCGTACGCGCCTTTGGGTGCGCCGGTCGTGCCGCTGGTGTAGATGACCAGCGCCGGATCGTCCGCCGCCGTGTCCACCGGCGTGAAATGGCGGCTCGCCTTTTCCAGCAGTGCTTCCCAGGCATGCACCCCCGATTCGCGCGCGCCGCCCACCCCGATCACATTGCGCAGCTGGCTGAGGTTGCCGCGGATCTGCCACAGGTTGGCGAGGGTGGTGGGCTCCACGATGGCCACGCTCGCGCCGGCGTGCTCCATGCGGTATTCAAGCGCGTCCGGGCCGAACAGGTGCGACAGCGGCAGCGCCACAGCGCCCATCTGGAAGATCGCCATGTAGGCGATGGCGGACTCCGGGCGCTGCGGCAGGAGCAGCGCGACGCGCTCGCCGCGCTTCACGCCAAGCGCCGCGAGCGCGTTCGACAGGCGGTTGGCCTGCTGCTGGATGTCCCAGAAGCTGTAGGCCGCGCTCGCCCCGGATTCGTCCTCCCAGTACAGCGCGAAGCGCGACCGGTCCTGCGCCCACTGGCCGCAGCAGGCCTGCGCGATGTTGTAGCGCTGCGGGACGTTCCAGCGAAAGCTCTGGTGAAGCTCGTCGTAGCGGTCGGGCATCTGGCGGATGCTAAGGCCGGACCCCGTGAAAACCAAGGGGCTGCATAATGGCCGGGGCGTGCAGCCCGAGATCCCGGACCGCGCCCATGCTCGCGTCGACCGAACGAAGATCGTCGACTACCTGCTCTCGCCAACGCATGCCGACGGCCGGACCAAGGCCGAGTTCTTCACGCGGTTCGGCTTCCGGGTGGAACGCTGGCAGGATCTCGCCGAGGCGTTGCGCGACACAGGAGCGTCGAATCCTGTGTCTGGCATTGTGGAGACTGCCTTCGGGCTGCGCTACACTGTAGACGGACCGATGCGCGCGCCGGACGGACGCGCACCATGGGTGCGCACCGTCTGGATCGTCGAGCGGGGCAGCACGATCGCCCGCTTGATTACCGCCCATCCCATGTAGTAGCGAGGTGCTCATGCAGCCGATCAAGGAACACGACCGCGTCGTCTTGAAGACTGATTTGCCCGGTCAGAGACTCGCCTCAGGCGATGTCGGCACGGTTGTGCATGTTCACCAGAAAGGCGCAGCCTACGAGGTCGAGTTTGTGGCGCTTGACGGGGAGATGGTTGCGGTAGTTACGGTGGAGGCATCGCAAGTGCGCCACGTCGATCGCCGGGAGATCACGCACGCGCGACGGGTCGCGTAGTCCGCATCAGTCGGGGGGGGGTGCCCGACTCTCGCAAACTTTTTGAAGTCCCGATCCATGATCCCCGCAGCCCTGGTCTTCGACGCCTACGGCACGCTCTACGACGTGCACGCGGCGATCCGCCGCTGCGAGGAGTTCTGGCCGGGCAAGGGAACGGCGCTGTCGCATCTCTGGCGCGCGAAGCAGTTGGAGTACACGTGGCAACGCAGCCTGATGCGGCGCTACCTCCCCTTTTCGGCGGTCACGCGCGAGGCGCTGGCTTATGCCTGCGAGGCGCTGAAGCTGGCCCTCGACCAAACCCGCGCGAACGCGCTGATGGACGAGTACCTGAAGCTCGCGGCCTATCCCGACGTGCCCGCCGCTTTGCGGCGCCTTGCCGGACGCAAGCTCGCGATCCTCACCAACGGCTCGCCCGACATGATCGAGCCGCTGGTGAAACACTCCGGATTGAAGTTCGACGCGGTCCTGAGCGTGGACGAAGTGAAGATCTTTAAGCCGGCGCCCGAGGTCTACCAGCTCGCCGTCGACCGCCTGGGCGTGGCGAACGAGCGCATCGGTTTCGTGTCCTCGAACTGCTGGGACGCGCTCGGCGCGAAGTCCTTCGGCTTCCGCGTCTACTGGATCAACCGCCTCAAGGCGCCGGTGGACCAGCTCGGCGTCCAGCCCGACGCCATCGTCGGTTCCTTGAATGAAGTTCTGCCCTAACTGCGCTTCGCCCGTCGTCAAGCGCGTCCCGCCGGGGGACAACGTGCTGCGCTGGGTGTGCGACGCCTGCGGCGACATCCATTACCAGAACCCGAAGCTGGTGGTCGGCACCCTGCCCGAGTGGGAAGGCCGGCTGCTGCTGTGCCGGCGCGCGATCGAGCCGCGCTACGGCTACTGGACCCTGCCCGCCGGCTTCATGGAGAACGACGAAACCGCGGGACAGGCCGCGCTGCGCGAGACGCTGGAGGAAGCCGGTGCGCGCATCGAGCTGCTGGCGCCTTTTTCGCTGATCTCGGTGCCCTACGTGAATCAGGTCCACCTGTTCTACCGGGCGCGGCTGCTCGACCTGGAGTTCAGGCCCGGCGAGGAGAGCCTGGAGGTCGCCCTGGTCGAGGAAGCGCAGGTGCCCTGGAAGGACATCGCCTTCCGCACCGTGGGTCTCACCCTCAAGCACTGGTTCGCCGACCGCAAGTCCGGCAGGTTCGGCTTTCACGCGGACGACATCGTCCCCCGATGAGCTATGCTTTATTCCGGTGCAGTAGCGCACCAACCTTGGGAGGGGTTCGCATGAACGCTCGTTTGCTCAAAGCAGTTCTGCCTGCGCTATTGTTGACCGTCGCGCCCCTCGCCGGTGCGGCCGAACCTCCCAAGCTCGATCCCGCCAACACCGCGTGGATGATCACCGCCTCGGTGCTGGTGCTGTTCATGACGCTGCCTGGCCTGGCCCTGTTCTACGCCGGGCTGGTGCGCGCGAAGAACGTGCTCTCGGTGCTGATGCAGTGCTTCGCCATCACCTGCGTGGTGACGCTCGCCTGGGTGGTGGTGGGCTACAGCATCGCCTTCGGCGACGCCGGCACGGCCAACGCCTGGTTCGGCGGTTTCGGCAAGTCCCTGCTCTCCGGCATCGAAGTGAAGACGCTCAAGGGCAGCATCCCGGAAACCGTGTTCGCCATGTTCCAGCTCACCTTCGCCATCATCACCCCCGCCCTGGTAATCGGCGCCTACGCCGAGCGCGTGCGCTTCGGCGGCATGCTGCTGTTCAGCCTGCTGTGGCTGCTGTTCGTCTACTGCCCGATCGCGCACTGGGTGTGGGGCGACGGCTGGCTGCAGAAGATGGGCGTGATGGATTTCGCCGGCGGCCTGGTGGTGCACCTGAACGCGGGGATGGCGGCGCTGGTCTGCGCGCTGGTGCTCGGCAAGCGCAAGGGCTTTCCCGACACGGCGATGCCGCCGCACAACCTGGCAATGACGGTGTCCGGCGCCTGCATGCTGTGGGTGGGCTGGTTCGGCTTCAACGCCGGCAGCGCGCTGGCGGCCGACGGCAGCGCCGGCATGGCGATGCTGGTGACGCACATCGGCGCCGCCACGGGATCGCTCGCCTGGCTGCTATGCGAGCGGCTGCGCTACGGCAAGCCGTCGGTGCTCGGCATCGTCACCGGCATGGTGGCGGGTCTCGGCACCATCACTCCCGCCTCGGGCTTCGTAGGGCCGCTGGGCGCGATCGCCATCGGCGGCGCCGCAGGCGCGATCTGCTTCTTCGCCACCAGCTACCTCAAGCGCAGGCTGGGCGTGGACGATTCGCTCGACGTGTTCCCGGTGCACGGCGTCGGCGGTATCCTCGGCACGACGCTGACCGGCGTGTTCGCCGCGGCCGCGTTGGGCGGCGTCGGCTACCCCGACAAGGTGACCATGGGCGGCCAGGTGCTGGTGCAGATCACCGGCGTGCTCGCCGTGGGCGCCTGGTCCGGCATCGTCACCTGGCTCTTGCTGAAGCTGACCGACGCGCTCGCCGGTCTGCGCGTGACGGGCGACGAGGAGACCGAGGGCCTCGATACCGTCCTGCACAACGAGAAGGGCTACAACCTCTAAGGCTACAATGCGGCGCATGCAACGCCGCGAATTCATCAGGTTCTGCGCCGCATCCGCGGCGAGCGCCGGCGTGCCGGCCCTCGCCGCCGACGCGCGGCCGCAGCTCTACGACAGGGTCAGGCTAGTGGGCGAAAACGGCGCGCCATTGCGCGCAAATGCCATCCCCGCCCACCGCAATCTGATCTTCCACTACCCCTACGCCTCGACGCCCTGCTTCCTGCTGAACCTGGGGCGCCCGGCCAGGGCCTCGGCGCTGCTGAAGACCGCCGACCACAAGGCCTACGAATGGCGCGGCGGCGTCGGCGCGCAGCACTCCGTCGTCGCCTATTCGGCGATCTGCGCGCACAAGCTCACCTACCCGACGCGCGACATCAGCTTCATCAGCTTCCGCGCCGAGAGGAGCGCGCGCAACAAGCACGCCAACGTCATCCACTGCTGCTCCGAGCACAGCCAGTACGACCCCGCGGAGGGCGCTCGCGTGCTCGCCGGCCCTGCGCCGCAGCCGCTCGCCGCGATCCTGCTCGAGCACGACGCGGCGAGCGACGAGCTGCGCGCCGTGGGCACGCTCGGCGGCGAGATGTTCAACGAATTCTTCGCCAAGTACGAGTTCCGCCTGGCGCTGGACAACGGCGGTGCGCCGCGACGCGCGGTGCAGGGCAGCGCGGTGGTCACCGAGCTCGAGAATTACTGCAAGCAGCAAGTGAAGTGCTGACCTGGCTCGGCCCCGGCGACAGCTTCCCTCCGGTCGAGAAAGCCCTCAAGGAACCCAACGGCCTGCTGTGCGCGGGCGGCGACCTGTCGCCCGAGCGCCTGCTGGAGGCCTACCGGCACGGCATCTTTCCCTGGTATTCGGGCGACGAGCCGATCCTGTGGTGGTCGCCCGATCCACGCATGGTGCTGGTCTGCGCCGAACTGAAGGTGAGCCGCTCGCTCGCCAAGAACGCGCGCAACAAGGGCTACGAAGTGCGCATCGACACGGCGTTCCGCGAAGTGCTGGCGGGATGCTCGGGCCCGCGGCGGGACGGCGGCGGCACCTGGCTTGGCGAGGACATGCGCAAGGCGTATTTCGCCTTGCACCGCGCCGGGCATGCCCATTCCTTCGAAACCTGGCGCAAGGGCGAGCTGGTCGGTGGCCTGTACGGCGTCGCGCTCGGGCACATGTTCTACGGCGAGTCGATGTTCTCGCGCGCCGCCGACGCCTCCAAGGTGGCGCTGCTCGGCCTGGTGGAGGAACTGCGGCGGCGCGCCTTTCCCCTGATCGACTGCCAGGTGCGCACGCCGCTGCTCGAGTCCCTCGGCGCGCGCGAGATTCCGCGCCGGCCGTTTTTGCGCGAAATCGCAGCGTTGGTACACTATGACGAGGCACCTGGGAAATGGACTCGAGCATCGGACCCGAATGTCCCGGCTGAATGACCTGCCGAATGCGGTACTGCAGTTCTACGTCACCGCGCCCTATCCGTGCAGCTACCTGGCGGACCGGATGGCGCGCTCGCAGGTCGCCACGCCTTCGCACCTGATCAACACCGAGCTCTACGGCGACCTGGTCAAGTCGGGTTTCCGCCGCAGCGGCATCTTCACCTACCGCCCGCACTGCGACAGCTGCCGCGCCTGCGTGCCGGTGCGCATCCCGGTCGCCGAGCACGTCGCCAACCGCTCGCAGCGCCGCGCCCGGAAGGAGCACGCCGGCCTCACGGCGCACGTGCAGCCGCTCAAGTTCCGGCTCGAGCACTACGCGCTGTACCTGCGCTACCAGGCGCGCCGCCACTCGGGCGGCGGCATGGACAACGACAGCCGCGACCAGTACTCGCACTTCCTGCTGCAAAGCCGCGTCGACACGCGGCTGGTGGAGTTCCGCGACCAGGGCCAGCTGACCATGGTGTCGATCATGGACTACCTGCCCGACGGCCTGTCCTCGGTCTACACGTTCTTCGAGCCCGACCGGCGCGGCGCGAGCTTCGGCACCTACAACGTGCTGTGGCAGATCGAGGCCTGCCGCGCGGCCGGACTGCCCTACCTGTACCTGGGCTACTGGATTCGCGAGAGCCCGAAGATGGCGTACAAATCGCGCTTCATGCCGATCGAGGGCTTCACCGGCGGCGGCTGGCGGCGCCTGAGCGAAAGCGATCTCGCCCGCATGCGCTTCTGAGCATGCTGTATGCGCTGGCGCGGCCGCTGCTCTTCGCCCTCGACGCCGAGACCGCCCACCAACTGACACTGGAACTGGCCGACGCGCCGCTGCGCTTCGGGCTGCTGCGCGTCGCCCGGGCGCCCGGCGCGCCGGTGCGCGCGATGGGCCTGGACTTTCCCAATCCGGTCGGCCTCGCCGCGGGCCTGGACAAGAATGCGGCGCACGTGGATTCGCTGGCGAAGCTCGGCTTCGGCTTTCTCGAGGTGGGCACGGTGACACCGCGCCCGCAGCCGGGCAATCCCAGGCCGCGCCTGTTCCGCCTGCCGCGCGCGCAAGCGCTCATCAACCGGATGGGATTCAACAATGTGGGACTGGACGAGTTCCTCGAGAACCTTTCGCGCGCGAGCTGGCGCGGCGTGCTGGGCATCAACATCGGCAAGAACTTCGACACGCCGCTGGAAAAAGCGGCCGACGACTATGCCGCCTGCCTGGAGCGCGTTTACACACGCGCCAGCTACGTCAGCATCAACATCTCCTCGCCCAACACCCAAGGCTTGCGCGCGCTACAGGGCAAGGACGAGCTGGACGCCCTGCTCGGGCGCCTCGCGTCGATGCGCGCGCCGCTCGCCGACCGCCACGGCCGGCGCGTGCCGCTGGCGCTGAAGGTCGCGCCGGACCTCGACGCCACGCAGATCCTGCAGATCGCCGACGCGGTGCGGCGCCACGGCATCGACGGCGTGATCGCCACCAACACCTCCGTATCGCGCGAAGGCGTGGAAGGCCTGCCGCACGCGACCGAGGCGGGCGGCTTGTCGGGCGCGCCGATCCGCGCGTGCGCCACCGCCACGCTCGCCGCGCTTGCCGCCGCGCTGAAGGGCGAGGCCGCACTGATCGGCGTTGGCGGCATCCTGCGCGGGGAGCACGCGGCGGAAAAACTGGCGGCCGGCGCTACACTGGTGCAGCTGTATACCGGCCTCGTTTATCGCGGCCCTGACCTGGTGAGCGAATGCATATCGGCCTGCCTAGAGAGATCAAGGACGGCGAGTACCGCGTCGCGCTGACGCCGGAAGGCGTCCGCGCGCTGGTGCGGGCCGGCCACGCGGTGTCCGTCGAGCCGGGCGCAGGCGACGAGACCGGATTCGCAGACGAAGACTACGTGCGCGCCGGCGGGCGGCTGGACGACCCGTGGGCAGCGGCGCTGGTGGTCAAGGTGAAGGAGCTGCAGCCGGCCGAGCAGCGCAAGCCGCGCCGGGATCAGATCGTGTTCTGCTTCCAGCATTTCGCCCCCGATGCCGCGCTGCTCGATGCCGCGCTCGCCTCCGGCGCGACCTACGTCGCCTTCGAGACCGTCGGCGAGGCCGACGGCAGCCTGCCGATCCTCAAGCCCATGTCGAAAATCGCCGGGCGCCTCGCGGTGCAGGTCGGCGCCTGGTGCCTGCAGAAGCACAACGGCGGCAGCGGCGTGCTGCTGCCCGGCGTGGACGGCGTCCCGCCGGGCAAGGTCGTGATCCTCGGCGCCGGCAACGTCGGCGCGAACGCGCTCGCCGTTGCGCACGGCATGGGGGCCGCGGCCAGCGTCTACGCGAGGAGTGAGCGCAGGCTGGCGCCGTTGCGCAAGCTCTACCCCCGGGTGCGCTTCGAGACGTCGGCCCCTGAGGTCGCCGACGCCGACTTGATCATCAGCGGCGTGCTAGTGCCGGGGAGCCTCTCGCCCAAGCTCGTGTCGCGCGCCATGCTGCGACGCATGCGCCGCGGCTCGGCGCTGGTGGACGTAGGCATCGACCAGGGCGGCATCGCGGAGACTTCTCACCCGACGAAGCACAGCGCGCCGATTTTCGTGGAGGAAGGCGTGGTGCACTATTGCGTGCCGAACATGCCCGCCGCCTGCGCGCGCACCGCGAGCCTGGCACTGGAGCACGCCGCCCTGCCCTGGGTGCTGGAGCTGGCCTCTGGCCAGGTGTCGGAGGCGCTGCGCACGGGCTTCCAGGTGAGGGGCGGCAAGGTCGTCCACGCGCAACTCGCCCGCGACGCCGGACGGCCATACCACGCGCCGTGAAGCGCGCGGCTGTCGCTCTCATCGACGAGGCGCGCTGCATCGGCTGCACGCGTTGCATCGACGCCTGTCCGGTGGACGCAATCGCGGGCGCCCGCGGGCTCATGCATACGGTGATCGCGCCGCTGTGCATCGGCTGCGACCTGTGCCTGCCGCCCTGCCCGGTGGACTGCATCGAGATGGTGCCAGCGCAGGCGCCGTGGACCGAAGCGGACGCGCGCGCCGCCAAGCGCCGCGCGGCGCAGCGCAGGAAACGCCTGGCAGGCCACGAGCCCCGCACGCAGACGGACCGCGCCCGGCGCCGCGCGATACTTGCGGCGGCGCTGGCGCGCCGGCCCCGCCGGTGAATCCCGCCAAACGCCACGAGATCTTCAGCCGCCTGCGCACGGCAAATCCGCACCCGAAGAGCGAGCTCGACTACCGCACGCCTTACGAACTGCTGGTGGCCGTGGTGCTCTCGGCGCAGGCGACCGACAAGTCCGTCAACCTCGCGACGGCGAAGCTGTTTCCGGCTGCCAATACGCCGCAGGCCATGCTCGCGCTGGGCGAGCAGAGGCTGAGCGAGGTCATCCGCACCATCGGCCTTTACCGCACCAAGGCGAAGAACGTGATCGCGCTCTCCAAGCTGCTGGTCGAGCGCCACGGCGGCGAGGTCCCGGCGCAGCGCGAGGCGCTGGAAGACCTGCCGGGCGTGGGCCGCAAAACGGCCAACGTGGTGCTGAACGTGGCGTTCGGCCAGCCGACCATCGCGGTGGACACGCACATCTTCCGCGTCGCCAACCGCACCGGCCTCGCGCCGGGCAGGGATCCCCTCGAAGTCGAGGCGAAGCTGCTGAAGTTCACGCCGGAGGAGTTCCACCGGCACGCGCACCACTGGCTGATCCTGCACGGGCGCTACGTCTGCGTGGCGCGCAAGCCCAGGTGCCCGTCGTGCGCGATCCGCGACCTGTGCGAATTCAGGCCCAAGACGCGCGCTTATAATGCGATTTTCGCCAAGGATTCCTAATGCGTTTCTCTGGATCGGCCGAGTACGTCTCCACCGAAGACCTCACGCTCGCGGTCAACGCCGCGATCACGCTGCAGCGGCCGCTGCTGGTCAAGGGCGAGCCGGGAACCGGCAAGACGATGCTCGCCGTGCAGGTGGCGAAGTCGCTCGGCGTGCCGCTGCTGGAGTGGCACATCAAGTCCACCACCAAGGCGCAGCAGGGCCTGTACGAGTACGACGCGGTGAGCCGCCTGCGCGATTCGCAGCTGGGCGACCAGCGCGTGCACGACATCCACAACTACATCGTCAAGGGCATGCTGTGGCAGGCGTTCAGCCAGGACCAGCCGGTGGTGCTGCTGATCGACGAGGTCGACAAGGCCGACATCGAGTTTCCCAACGACCTGCTGCGCGAGCTCGACCGCATGGAGTTCTACGTCTACGAGACGCACGAGCTGGTGAAGGCCAGGCAGCGCCCGATCGTGTTCATCACCTCGAACAACGAAAAGGAACTGCCCGACGCCTTCCTGCGCCGGTGCTTTTTCCACTACATCCG
>JBGQFF010000096.1:0-10641 GCA_041496745.1 Gammaproteobacteria bacterium | reverse complement strand
GGGCTCGCAGAGCCAGGCCGCCGCGCTGGGCGTGATCCTGATCGTGGTGTGCGCGGCCAGCCTGTACGTGGTGAACCGCATCGCCGGCACCCGGGTCGGCGGGCTGTTCGGCTGATCCGGGGCAAGGCGCGCGCGGCGGCGGCTAGCCGGCGCGGCACCCGACCCTTCAGATCGCGCGGTTGCGCGGCGGCCGGGCGTACTTCTCCGCGGGGACGCCGCTGCGGTCCGCGCACACGCGGCACTGCGGCCGGCCACCGGCGACGTCGTAGCGGTTGCGCCAGTGGAACGGCCGCAGGTTCTCGGGCGTGTCCCCGCCGCCGGGGGAGATGTTTTCCGCCCTCCAGCCGAAGTCGCTGCTTTCCAGCCCGTACTGATCGCGCCGCATCCAGGCGCCGCAGGCGTCCTGGCGCCAGAGCGCAGCGTCGGCTTCGGGCATCGTCCTGCCGTGCTCCCACGCGGCGTCAATGAGTTCCTTTTTCATCACGAAGTAAATTAGCGCTGCCAGACCGCGCCGGTTTGACTGGAATCAACAAACCGGTTGATTGAGATCAAGCCCCGGAACCGCACCGGTGCGAGCATTGCGGCGAAGCCATTGGGAGATGCGCTTGAAAGATGCGTTGCCGCAGCTCGGTGCGCCCGATCCGGAGCTGAAGAACTCGCCCATCGTCGACCACTCCGAGTACGACGATCGGGACGCTATGTCCGACGTGGAGCTGGAATCGGGCGTCTGTTATTTCAACGGCGAAACCTTCGCCATCGGCGACACCGTGCGCAGCGGCAGCGACGTGCTGGAATGCGCCCCGCGCGGGGTGTGGGTGCGCAAGGGCGTGAAGCGCAATGAAACGTAAGCGCAAGCGCGCCGTACGCGCGGTGAAGCCGCGCAGCGAGAGGACCGGCGCCGAGGACCTCAACGCCGAGAGCCGCGCGTTGCTCGGCGGCGAGGAAAAGCCCCGCAGCATATGGCCGAAGCCCGGCGACGACGCGTCGGTGGAGGACCCGCTCCTGGATTGGCCGGAGGACTGAAACCATGAACGCCGGAGAGATCTGCAACCGTGAAGTGGTGGTCGCCTACCGCGACATGGCCCTGACCGAGGCGGCGCGCCTGATGCGCGAGCATCACGTCGGCAGCCTGATCGTGGTCGTCGATCGCGCCTCGGAGCGCGTGCCGGTCGGCATCCTCACCGACCGCGACATCGTGGTGGCGGTGGTGGCGAAGGAACTCGATGCGCGCACGCTGAAGGTCGGCGAGGTGATGAGCAGCGGCGTGTTCGCGGTGCGCGAGCAGGACGGGCTCGCCGAGGTGCTGCGCGCCATGCGCGAGCACGGCGTGCGGCGCGTGCCGGTGGTGACGCACAGCGGCGCCCTGGCGGGCCTGCTCACCATCGACGACCTGCTCGAGCTGGTCGCGGACGAACTGGGCGATTTCGTGCGCACCATCAGCCGCGAGCGGGTGCGCGAGTCGCGCGCGCGCCAGCCCTAGCCGCCGGCCGGCCTGTGGCGCGCGCTGACGCGCTTCGCCTGCGCGCCCTCGGCTGCCGGCTCCTCGATGAAGTGCACCTCGGTCCCCGAGGTCAGATGCTCGAACGGCGGCGTCACCACGTTGTCGCGCGAGAAATACAGCTCGCGGCCGTCGGCAGTGGCGATGAAGCCGTAGCCTTCCTCGGCCACGATGCGCGCCACGGTGCCCGATTGCGTGGGCTCGTGATGCTTGACGTCGCCGCGCTGCTCGCGCGCGAAGTCCTCCAGCTTCCTGCGCGCGGCGTCGAACGCGTCGCGCAGCGCCACGTACACGTCCTCGTGGTGGTCGCGATTCACCGCGATCTCGCCTCCGGGCACCATGAGGTCGATGTGCACGACGAACTGCTTGCCCTGCTGCTGGTGGCGCCCGGGCTGCTCGAGCACCACGCGGCAGCTCATGATGCGGGCATGGAACTGCTCGAGCTTGGCGGCCTTCTCGCGCACCGCGGCATCGAGCGCCGCCGAGCTCTGCATGCCGCGATAGCTGATCTGCAGGGGAATTTGCATGGTTTGTCGTCCCTCCTGACCTTAGCGCCGGCGCTCCAGGGCGATGCCGGCGATCTCGATCGCCACACCGAGCGCGATCACGATGACCCCGGACCGGGTTTCCGGCGCGGCGAACATGAGCACCGCGCCGAACACGATCAGCACTCCCGCCACCACTCTTCGCTGCAACTTGCGCATGCGTCAAGGCTGGCACAGCGACCTTGCTGCGTCTTGACCTAGCTCAAGTGCCGCTGCCTTCCCGGCGCGCATGGCCGTGACCTTGTTCCTGTGCGGCGACGTGATGCTCGGCCGCGGCATCGACCAGGTGCTGCCGCATCCGAGCCTGCCGCAGCTCTACGAGCCCTACGTGCGCTCGGCGCTCGGCTACGTCGAGCTCGCGGAGCAGGCGGCGGGCCCGCTGCCCAGGCGCGTCGATTTCGGTTACGTGTGGGGCGACGCGCTCGACGAGCTGCAGCGCAGGGCTCCGCGCGCGCGCATCGTGAACCTGGAGACCGCCGTCACCGCCGCCGAGGAGGCGTGGCCGGGCAAGGGCATCCACTACCGCATGCACCCGCTCAACGCGCCCTGCATCGCCGCGGCGCGCATCGACTGCTGCGTGCTCGCCAATAACCACGTGCTGGATTGGGGCTACCGCGGGCTGCAGGAGACCCTCGACACGCTGCATGGCGCCGGCATCCGTACCGCGGGCGCGGGGCGCGACGCGGTCGCGGCGGCAGCACCCGCGGTGATGGAACTTGCCGGCGGCGGCCGCGTGCTCGTCTTCGCCTATGCCATGGAAGGCGCGGGCGCGCCGCCCGCGTGGGCGGCGGCCAGCGGCCGGGCGGGAATCAACTTCCTGGCCGACCTCTCCGCCGCAACGTGCGACGCGGTCGTGCGCCAGGTATCCGCCGCCAGGCGCGCCGGAGACGTTGTGGTGATCTCGATTCACTGGGGCGGCAACTGGGGCTACCAGGTGTCGACGCAGGAGCGCGCCTTCGCGCACCGGCTGCTGGACGCCGGCGCCGCCGACGTGCTGCACGGCCATTCGTCGCACCACCCCAGGGGGATCGAGATCTACCGGGAGCGCCTGATCCTCTACGGCTGCGGCGATTTCCTCAACGACTACGAGGGGATCGGCGGCCATGCAGCGTTCCGCCCCGAGCTGTGCCTGATGGTCTTCCCGACGCTTGATGCCGCGAGCGGCAGGCTGCAGCGCCTGGCGCTGGTGCCGATGCGCGTGCGGCGCTTTCGCCTGCAGCACGCCGCGGAGGAGGAGGCGCGCTGGCTGCAGCGCACCCTGGAGCGCGAGAGCCGCGCCTTCGGCACGCGCGTCGACTACGCGTCGGGGCGGGAGCTGCTGCTGCGCTGGGGCTAGATTCGAGTTGGCCGGACTTTGCGCTGGATCAATACCCCTTTATTTTGTAGGTGTACGTTCCGCACAACGCGGGATCAAGACCACAAGCGGAGGTTCTGTCATGACGCAACTCAAGAGCAATGAGGCGGCGCGGGCACCCGCCGATAGCGACTCCATCCAGTCCGAAGGCCGTCGCAGCTTCATGAAGCTTGCGGCAGGCGCCGGCGCAGCGATGTCGGTGGTGAGCAGGATGGCGTGGGCGAACGGGGAGATCGGTTTCTGGGCGAAGGACCTGCCCAACGACAAGTTGACCGAGATGTTCAACACCATCGTTCGTATCCGCTGGTACGAACGGACCATGGTGGACAAGATGATCACCGATCCCAAGTATCGGGGCTACAACCACTTTTATGCGGGCCAGGAGGCGGTCGCCGTCGGCGTGTGTTCCGCCCTGCGCAACAAGGGTCCGTTCGACGAGCTCGACCTGGTGTACAGCACCCACCGGCCGAGCGGCCACGCCATCGCCAAAGGCGTGGACACGAAGAAAATGGCCGCCGAGTACGACTTCCGCGCCACCGGCCTCAACGGCGGTTATGGCGGCGAGATGCACATCTCCGACAAGTCCTGCGGCTTCATCGGCGCCGACGGCATGATCGGTCCGGGCCACGTGATCGCGACCGGTTCGGCCTTCGCCTTCCGCGCCCGGGGCAGCAAGCAGGTGGCCGTGGTTTTCGGCGGCGACGGCACGTACGCTACGCCGCACTTCCACAGCGCCCTGAATAACGCGGCGCTGCTGCAATTGCCGTTCATTTACGTGCTGGAGAACAACCTGTATCACCAGTACGCGCACTATTCGTTCTCCGTGCCGATGAAGGACATCGCCGATGCGGCCGGGACCTACCGCATACCGGGCGTGGTGGTGGATGGACAGGACGTGTTCCAGGTCTACAACGCCGCGAAAACCGCAGTGGATCGCGCGCGCGCCGGCGAAGGGCCCACCCTTATCGAGGCGAAGACCTACCGCTACTACAACCACTGGGGCGCGCCCGGCGCGGAGGCCGGTCAGCTCGGTGCGTTCGGTTACGACCCGCTGGCGATCTCCTCGTTCCGTCCGGAGCGCGAGGTGCGCGCCTGGATGCAGCGCGATCCGGTGGACATCTGCCGCAATACCCTCGTCAACTGGGGCGTGCTGACTCGCGCGCGGGCGGATGAGATCGAAGCCGCCGCCAGGAGGGAAGCGATCGAAGCCTTCGCGTGGGCGGACCAGCAGCCGTTCTGCAAGCCGGAGGACGGTCTGAAGAACGTGTTTGTCGAGGGCGCGGTACCTGCCCGGCAATTTGGCTGAGGAGAAGACCATGGCACGCAAGAGCTTCATGTACGCAGTCCTCGAGGCGGTGCAGTACGAGATGCGCCAGGACAAGAACATGATCTGGATTTTCGAGCTCACCCCGCCGGTGGCTTCCACTCCCGGCAAGCCGGTGATCAATCTGGAGAAGGAGTTCGGGCGCAAACGCGTGGTGAACACCGGCATCGACGAAAACTGGATGGCCTCCTGCGTCCTGGGCGCGGGCCTCGCCGGTTCGAAGGCGGTGACCTACATTCCCTACCAGGGAAACTGCATGTGCTTCCAGGTCATTCAGAACCACGCCGGCAAGCTGCGCTCGATGACCGGGGGGGTGGCGTCAATGCCTATCGTGTTCATCCTGGAGATGACCGGACAGAGCCCCGGCTTCGCCGGCCAGCATTCGGACTACGAGATCGACACGTATTACGCGCATATCCCCGGCGTCAAGACGGTTGTTCCATCCACGCCTGCGGATGCGAAGGGCATGATGGCCGCGGCGATCCGCGATCCCAATCCGGTCTGCTACCTTTGGGCGGACGGCCTGCGCTCATTGATGGACGAGGTGCCGGACGATCAGTACACGACGCCGCTCGACAAGGCCGCCGTACGTACGATCGGTAGCGACATCACGATCGTCGGTTCCGGAGGCGGCATGCCCGAAGTGCTCAAGGCGACCGCGCTGCTGCAAAAGCAGGGCATGAAGGTCGAGACGATCGATCTGCGCTGCTTGAAGCCGATGGACACCGAAACGCTGGTCAAATCGGTGCGCAAGACCAAGCGGTTGCTGACCGTCGACCAGTCGTATTACACGCTCTGCCCGGGCGCCGAAGTGATCGCACGTTGTGCCGAGAATGTGGTTGGCGCGCGCTTCAAGCGCGTGGCTTTCCCCGACGCGCCGCCGCCGGCTTCGCCGGAGATGTTCCTCTGGATGCGGCCCAACGCCGATCACATCGTCGCCGCGGCGAAGAAGCTGGTCGGTTGATGGATTCGGGTCAGCAGTCGCAGGTGAGCTGCACGAACTGCGGCAGCGCCAACGTGAGCGCCAGTCACGTGCGCTCCGCGTTCTGGCAGGACGACCGGCTGGTGGTCGTGGAGGGCATTCCCGCGCTCGTCTGCGGGGCATGCGCCGAGCAGTTCTATGACGACACTACGGTCGTCGGGCTCGACTTGCTCCGCGGCGAGGGTTTCCCGGCGGAAAAGGCGCGCGCCGAATTGCGCGTGCCCGTGTTTTCCTTCGACGACAGGGCTGCGGCGAAGAGCAGGCCATGACCGCGGCAAGGCACGGGGGCTGGCGGTTGCTGGCCGCTCTCGGCATTGTCGTCTTCGCGTTCGCGCAGGCAGCGGGGGAGGACAACGCTTTCATGCCGAAGGGCGGCAGGGCGCTGCTGCTCGGTCTGCTCGGCGCCCCCCCCGACCAGGCGGAACTGCGCGCGATCGCGCAAGCGCGCCGCACCGAGCCGGAATGGCGCGACTTCGCCGCTGCGCGCAACAAGGCGTTGACCGAGCGAGAGCTCGCGACGCTGGCCGCCTATCTCGCAGTCAACATGCCGTTGTCCGATGACGCTGTGAAGCGCGGCAACCTCGCCTCCGCGCTGCCGCCGGATGGACGTGACCTCGCGTGGAACGGGTGCCAATCCTGCCACTCGCTGTTCGCGAGCCACTTGACGCAGAAACGGAATGCACAGGGTTGGCGCAACGTGTTCCTCTCGCCTTTCCATCGCGAGTTGAAGATGAACCCGCAGGAGCGTGAGGAGTTCGCGCGCTACTCGGCCCTCAATATGCCGATGAAGATCGAGGACGTGCCGCAGGAGCTGCGCTACTGACATGAGGGCCCTCGCGCTCGCCGCATTGCTTCTCGGGGCGCTCGCGGCCTGGGCCGCCGACGTGTTCGACTTCATTCCCTTAGGGGGCAGAACGCTTCTGGCGAAGACCTTCGCGAGCCGCCCGCCGGCCGATGAAGTGAAGGGGCTGCTGAGCGCAAAACACACGCGCGAAGAATGGCTGAGCTACCTGCGCGACCACAGCAAGGCGATCACGGGACTGCAACGCCTGAATGATAAGGAGTTGCTCACGCTCGCCGACTACCTGTCGTTCAACCTGCCGCTGCCGCCCGCCAGGATTCCCGCGAATCCCGCCCAGGCGAATTGGGAGAAGCTGCTGCCGCTCGACGGGCGCGACTTCGCGCTCGAGCATTGCCAGAGCTGCCATATCATCACGGTCGTGATCACGCAGAAACGTTCCAAGGATGCCTGGCTCGGCTCGATGAACAAGCCAAGCCACATCCAGATCAAGCTGACGCGCGAGCAGCGCGAGGCGCTCGCGAGCTACCTCGTTCTCAATGCGGCGATCCCGATCGACGACGTGCCGGAAGAGCTGCGCGCCGGGGGCGCGACCTACTGAGCGTTGAAAGGCGGGTGTGACACATGCTGTTCACCTCGCTCGAATTCTTCGTCTTCCTGCCGCTGGCGCTGATTCTGTTCGCGGTGCTTCCCGCCGGCAAGCGCTGGATTTGGCTTTTGCTCGCAAGCTACGTCTTCTACGGGGCGTTGCGGCCTTTCAACCTCGTTTACCTGGGCGCTGTGACGCTCGTCGTCTGGGGCTGCGGCCTGGCGCTCGAGCGCACGTCGCGCGAGCTTTCGCGGCGCCTGCTCCTGGCCGCAGGCCTGGTCGTGGTGATTGGCTCGCTCTTCGCCTTCAAGTTCTACGACTTCCTTGCGGGCCAGCTCTCGCTGCCGGCGCTCGGCGTCGCGACGCCGGTCGGGTATTCGTTCTACGCCTTTTCGGCGGTGAGCTACCTCATCGACACCTTTGCCCGGCGCCTCCCGGGACAGCACAGCGCCGGCCACGTCGCGCTCTACCTGGCGTGGTTCCCTAAGATCCTGGCTGGCCCGATCGAACGCGGCACCACATTTCTGCCGCAGGTGGCGGCGGGCCTGCGCGCCGATCCCGAGCGGCTGGTGCTCGGGTTGCAGTTGATCGGCTGGGGCCTCGTCAAGAAGGTCGTGATCGCCGACAACCTCGCGCCCATGGTCGACAAGATATTCGGCATCGCGGCCTTCGCCTCGCCGATCGACCTTTTGATCAGCGTCTATTTTTTCGCGTTCCAGATCTACTGCGACTTCTCGGGCTACACCGACATCGCAATCGGCGTCTCGCTGCTGTTCGGGCTGCAGCTGATGGAGAATTTCCGCCGGCCGTATCTCTCGCGCAGCACGGCCGAGTTCTGGGGCGAGCGCTGGCACATTTCGCTTGGCCGCTGGTTCCGCGACTATCTGTTCATTCCGCTCGGCGGCAGCCGCGCCGGGTCGCTGCGGCTCTACCTGAACCTGATGCTCGTATTTCTGCTGAGCGGCCTGTGGCACGCGGGGCTCGGCTACGGCGTGGGCTGGACCTTCCTCGTCTGGGGCGCGCTCAACGGCGCCTACCAGTGGGCGGGCCTCGCCACGCGCTCCTTCTGGCGGCGCGTCGGCGAACGGGTGCCGCGCATCAGCCGGAGCGCGCTGCTGCGCGCGCTGCGCGTGCTGCTGACCTTTCACCTGATCGCCATCGCCTGGGTGTTCTTCCGCGCCCGTTCGCTCGGCGAGGCATGGCTGATCCTCAAGAAGATCGCCTTGAACCTCATCCAGATCCCGTCCTTGCTGTCGAGATTTCCGTTCACCGCGGAGCATTACACGGCCTTCGCCCTGATCGCGTTCCTGATCGGCATCGAGATCGTCGATGAGCGCCGGTCGATTTTCCAGAGACTGGCTGCCGCGCCGGTGGCGGTGCGCTGGGGCATCTACTACCTCGCCATCTTTGCACTGCTGATCCTCGGCCGGTGGCAGGCGCGCGAGTTCATCTACATGCAGTTCTGACGCATGCAACGCCTCGGCAAATCGGCACTTCTGTTCATCGCCATCGGCCTCGCGCTCTACGCGGGCGGCTATTACGCGGCCGAGCGGCTCACGCTTCACAACGGTCGCAGCAATCCGTTCTTCAAGATCGCCACCGCCCAGGACCGCACCGTCGACTGGGTGATCCTCGGCGCCTCGCACGCCATGCCGCTGGATTTCGCCGACTTCAATGCGCAGATGGAGCGCGAGACGCGGCTGCGGATCCTGAACCTGGCCGCGCCCGGCGCCGGACCGCTCTACAACCGCTTCGTCTTCGAGGATTTCCTGCGCGCGCATCGCGCGCGCAATCTGCTCTATGTCGTGGATTCATTCGCGTTCTACTCGCGCACCTGGAACGAGGAGCGCTTCGCCGATGCCAAGCTCTTGAGGCGCACGCCGTTCGAGCCGGCCATCGCCCGGCGCCTCTGGGATTACGCCCGGCATGAGGGCGTGGATGCCCGTGCCGTCCTCGACTACGCCAGCGGCTTCTCGAAGATCAACAACCGCGAGCGCTTCCAGCGCGACGTCTGGGAAGGCGAAGCCCAGTTCGAGCGCGAGTACCGGCCTTCGGCGGCGGCGGTCAAAAAGCGCATCGCCTATCTTTATCCGCAGCCGGTCGCGCAAGCGGCGCTCTCCCGCTATCTCGAGCAGCTCGCCGCGATCGCGGTGCTTGCACGTCAGGCGGGCGTGCGCATGGTGGTCGTCAAGATGCCCGTGCCGGCGCAGTTCCGCGAGCAGCTTCCCGGGGAGGCGGCATTCGACGCCGCGCTGTCGCGCACGCTGTCCGCGCAGCAGGTCTGTCATGCCGATTTTTCGGCGGCGCTGGACGAGCCCCGCTTGTATTTCGACACCGACCACCTCAACCGGGCGGGGCTGACCGAGTTCGTCAACCGCAGCCTCGAGGCGGTGCTGGTCTCCCGCGACTGCGCCACTAATTGATTTGGCTCAATACGCCTGAGCGCGGCGCGCCCAGCATCTTTTCATGGCAGCGGGCCACATGGATTACGGGCTGGAACCGGAGCACGCGAAGCCCCCGCCTGCGCCCGAGGTGCTCGTGCTTCCGCCACCGCAGCAGGCGGGCGGCAAGCCCCTGCTCGAAGCGCTGCAGCAGCGCCGCAGCTCGCGCGAGTTCAGCCGGCGCGAGCTCCCGGCCGCGGTGCTTTCCAACCTCCTGTGGGCGGCGTTCGGCGTGAACCGGCCGCAAACGAGCGGCCGCACCGCGCCGTCAGCGCACGACTGGGAAGAGATCGACGTGTACGTGGCGACGGCCGGCGGGCTGTACGTGTACGACGCGGACGCGCACGTGCTGAGCAAGCGCCTCGACCGCGACATCCGCGCGCGGACCGGGTTGCAGGACTTCGTCGCCGGGGCGCCGGTCAACCTGGTGTACGTGGCGGATCTGTCCCGCATGGTGCAGGCCAGCGCGCAAGACAAAGCCCAGTACGCCGGCCCGGATGCCGGCTTCATCGCGCAGAACGTGTACCTGTTCTGCGCTTCCGAGGGGCTCGCCACGGTGGTGCGCGGCATGGTGGATCGCCCGGCGCTCGCCAGCCTGATGGGGCTCGCGCCGCAACAGAGAATCATCCTCGCGCAGTCGGTCGGCTATCCCGAAGCGCGCTGACACCGTGGATACCCTGCGGCTGTTCCTTGCCTATGCGCCGCGCGGCGCCGGATTGCGCGCCGCAGTGGCCTACATCCCGCGCCGGCGCGACGTCTGCGGCTGGTTCACCGGGCCGCGCGAGGACGGCGGCACGGCAAGCGCCTATTTCATGCTGGAGGATCTTTACACCACGGGCGAAGCGCGCTACGCCGCCTCGGACGACCTGTTCGGCGGATGGTTGCGCGACGACGCGCTGTGCCACGAGCTGGCGCGGCTGCAGGAAGCGTTCAGGCGCGAGTGGCTGTTCTACCGCACCGATCCCGGAGCGAGCGCCGAGCTCGAGGCCTACGCGCGGGACGAACTGGCCGCCGGCGAGGTCAACATCCGCCACGAGCGCCTGGGTCGGCTGTCCAAGCTGCAACCCAACTGGACCTACTACTCGCCGGGCTTCGAGCGCACGGTGCTC
>JBGQFF010000095.1:0-10672 GCA_041496745.1 Gammaproteobacteria bacterium | reverse complement strand
CACGCCGAAGTCCCTCAGCATCTTCGCCGCCGCCTTCATCGTCACCCAGTCGGAAGTCGACCCAATCACGATGCCGATCATGCGAGCTTTCTCCCGGTGAGGCGCTCGAGCGCCTCGCGATACTTCCGCGACGTATTGGCGATGACCTCGGGCGGGAGCTTCGGCGCCGGCGGCGTCTTGTCCCAGTCGAGCGTCTCGAGGTAGTCGCGCACGTACTGCTTGTCGAACGAGGGCGGGCTGATGCCTACGCGATAAGAGTCCGCCGGCCAGAAGCGCGAGGAATCCGCGGTCAGCACCTCGTCGATGAGGACCAAGTTGCCCTTGTCATCGACCCCGAACTCGAACTTGGTGTCGGCGATGAGGATGCCCCGTGTGGCGGCGTGGTCGGAGGCTTCCACGTAGAGCCGGATCGACACGTCGCGCACCTTCGCCGCCAATTCCTTGCCGATCAGCTTCTCCGCTTGCTCGAACGAGATGTTCTCGTCGTGGCCTTCGGCCGCCTTGGTCGCCGGCGTGAAGATCGGCTCGGGGAGCTCCTGCGCCTGCAGCAGGCCCTTGGGCAGTTCGATGCCGCAGACCTTGCCGGTCTTCTGGTAGTCCTTCCAGCTCGAGCCGATGAGGTAGCCGCGCACCACCGCCTCGATGGGCAGAGGTTTGAGCTTCTTCACCACCACCGAGCGGCCTTTCACCTGCGCCTTCTCGTCCTCGCCCTTGACCACGCTCTGCGGGTCGATGCCGGTGAGCTGGTTGGGCACGATGTGGCCGAGCTTGCCGAACCAGAAGTTGGCCATTTCGTTCAGCACGCGCCCCTTGTCGGGGATCGGGTCGGGCAGCACCACGTCGAAGGCGGAGAGCCGGTCGCTCACGACGATGAGCATCTTGTCGTCGCCCACGGCGTAGATGTCGCGCACCTTGCCCCGACCAAGTCGGGGGAGGCTCGTGATCGATGACTCGTACATTGCTCGCATCGTCGAAACCGGGGTCAGAGCCCGATTTTCTCTCGCAAGGGAAATCGGGCTCTGACCCCGATTTTCAAGCGGCTTGTTTCTCGAGCTCCGCCTTCCACTTGCCCTGCGCCGCGAGGCCATTCATGTGGGCGCGGTGGTGGAAGGCTTTCTGCGCCGTGGCGGCGTTCCCCGCCTGGCCGCGCCAGGCCTTGAGCGCCGGGTTCTGCAGCGCGCGCGAAAAGGAAAAGGTCAGCGGCCAGGGCAGGCCCTTCATCGCAGCCATGGCGTTCAGGTGCGAGGTGGCGGCTTCGTCGGACTGGCCGCCGGAGAGGAACACGATGCCGGGCTGCGCCGCGGGCACTGTGCGCTTGATCACGCGCACTGTGCGCTCGGCGACTTCGTCCACGGGTGCCTGGCGCGCGCATTCCTTGCCCGAGACCACCATGCTGGTCTTGAGGATCAAGTGCTCCAGGGACACGTTGTGCGCGGCCATCGCCGCGTAGGTGGCGCGCAGCGTGGCTTCGGTCACTTCTTCGCTGCGCTCGATGGTGTGGTTGCCCTCGAGCAGCACCTCGGGCTCGATCATCGGCACGATGGACGCTTCCTGGCACAGCGCCGCGTAGCGCGCGAGCGCATGCGCATTGGCATAGATGCAGGCGTGCGAGGGAATCGCCTCGCCGATGGTGATCACCGCGCGCCACTTGGCGAAGCGCGCGCCGAGCTTGAAGTACTCCGCCAGCCGCCCCCGCAATCCGTCCAGCCCCTCGGTCACCTTCTCGCCGGGGCAAAGCGCCAGGTCCATCGCGCCCTTGTCCACCTTGATGCCGGGGAGGATCCCCTTCTTGGCGAGGTACTCGGGGAACAGCAAGCCGTCGTTGGTCTTCTGGCGCAGGGTCTCGTCGAACAGGATCACCCCGGAGATGTACTGCTCCGCCCCGGGCGTGGTGAAGAGCAGCCCGCGGTAGGTGCGCCGCGTCTCCTCAGTGCATTCCACATTCACCGTCTTGAAGCGCTTCTCGCAGGTGCCGCTCGACTCGTCGGCGGCGAGCACGCCTTTGCCGCGCGCGACCATGGCGGCGGCGGTTTTGGAAAGCAGGGCCTTGTCCATCTGAGGTTCCCTCTTTAAATTCAGAATTCGGTGTCGTCGCGGATCGCCGCGATGCCCGCCGCCGCGCAGGCGTCGTCCTCCTTGCCGCCCGGTGCGCCGGAGACGCCGATGGCGCCCATCAGCGCGCCGCCCGCCTCGATCATCAAGGCGCCGCCCACGGCCGCCACGCCCGGCAGGTGGCGAACCCCGCTCTGCGGGCGGCCGGCCTGCGTCGCCTCGGCGAGCGCAGTGGTATTGGTGCGGAAGCTCACCGCGGTATAGGCCTTGGCGCGCGCCATGTCCACGGTGTGCGGTCCGGCGTAGCGGTCGCGCAGCAGCACCTGCGTCACACCCATGCGGTCCACGACCGCCACCGTGGCCTGGAAGCCGCTGTCCCGGCATTTCTTCAGCGCGGCCTGCGCCGCCTTGAGCGCCGTCTCGGGCGTGAGGACCTTGATCGAGTACGTTCCTTCGGCCGACGCGGCGAACGGCAGGAATCCGAGACACAGGATCAGCAGTGCGGGTTTCATGTGCCCAATTCTACGATTTCGGAGAGTCAGCCGCCCATCCGCCAGAACTGGTATTTCATCGTGAGCGCGGAACCGGCGACGATGGCGGCGAAGGTGATGAAAGATCCGAGGGCGAGCGTGGAGATGCCGGTGATCCCCTGGCCGATGGTGCAGCCCAGCGCGGTGATGCCGCCGAAGCCCATCAGCATGCCGCCGACGACGTGGTTCGCCGTGTCCTCGGCGTCGCGAAAGCCCTCCCAGCGGAACGTGCGCGTGGCGAGCGCGTAAGCGGCCGAGCCGGCGATGACGCCCAGCCCGGAGGCGATGCCGTAGGTGACGATCTTCGACTTGTCGGTCCACAGCATCAGGTACTCGAGCGTGAACGCCATCGGCGAAACGAAGGAGAACGATTCCATGCGCCCGGTGTTGGTGGCGACGAAGGCTTCCTGCAGCGTCTGCGGATCCTCGGCGACGTGGCCGACCACCCCGCTCACGACCCAGCCGCCGACAACGACGAGCCCCGTGACCACGCCGCCCAGGGTGTAGTCGAAGCTCGAGCGGAATTCCTTGCTGGCGTAGGCAAACGCGGCCAATGCGCCGCCGATCACGGCGGCGAGGATCGCCGTCCAGGTCGCCTTGGCCATGCCGGTCCCGGCAGCGAGCAGCGAAGGCAGGTCCTGCCCCGTGGGGAGCGTGATCGCCGCTTTTTCCAGCACGCCTACGCGGAACGCGCCGAAGAGGCCTCGCAGAGTCATGTACGCCGCGATGCCGAGGAACACGTAGACGATCACCGACTTGAGGTTCCCCGTGCCGATGCGGATCAGCGTCTTCGAGCCGCAGCCCGAGCCGAGCGTCATGCCCACGCCGAACAGGAACCCGCCCACGATGTAGGAGAGCCAGGTGAAACCGGAGCCGGTGTATATCGACTTGGAGAAGTCCACCACGCCGGCGAGCTGCAGCGCGCTCGAGCCCATGAGCGCCACCGCGATGGCCAGCAGCCACATGCGCATGCGGTTCAGGTCGCCCATGTTGACCCAGTCGGACACCGCGCCCATGGTGCAGAAATTGGTCCTGTTGCCCACGGCGCCGAAGATGAAGGCGAGCGCGAACGCGCCGCCGGTGACGTAGGGGACGAGTTGCGCGGGATTGGCTTCGTTCATCGCAGGTGCTCCAGTGCTATGCCGCCATCGATTGCGCCGCGCACGGCGGCGGCAGCGCTTCCCAGGTTGCCGTGGCGCCCGAGATGCCACAGGCACAGCGCGGCGCCGTAGACCAAGCCGTCGCGCGTAGCGCCGGGCTGGCCCGCGAGCGCCGCCATGCCGGCCTCGGCGGCGGCTTTCGCCACGGTGGCAGTGTCGAGCGGCGTTTCGCCCTCGCCCTCGTCGTTCGCACCTGGAATGCGCGGCGCGCGCTCGGACTGCTCGATGCCCAGGTCGGCCGGCTTGAAATCCGTGGAGCTCTCCTCGCCGCCGCCGTGATAGTGGAATGCCCTGCCACCATGGGAGAGCGAAGGAATCACGCCGCCCTCGACCCCGCGCACGATGAGCGCGGAGTCGAAGCCGGCGTGGCGCGCGAGCAGCGCGTAGATGCGCGGATAGGGTTTGTGCACGTAGCCGGTGACCAGATGGGTCTTCAGGCGGCCGCGAACCGGCCCGGCCAGCACCTCTACAGTGGTGATGGCGGGCCGCTTGACGATGAGCGTGCGCAGGGCGGCAAGATTGTAGAGCTTCGGGCAGAACGCCTTCTGATCGATGTAGGCCCAGCCGATGCCGGGGTCGCCCAGGCGCGCGGCGGCTTCCTCCGGCCCCAGATCCACCGGCAGGCCGGCGGCGCTCAGCACCTGCCGGTGCGTGACGCCGTACTTGGGTCCCATGCGCTCCACGCCGTGGGAGACCGCCGCGACGCCGCAGGCGGCGAGCACCGGCGGCAGGAAAGGCGCGGCCGGCAGCGTGCGGTTGTAGCCGTCGTAGGGGTCGCCGATGTCGAGCACCTCGTCCACCGGCGCGGTGGCGCGGCGGGTCGCCTCGCGGATGGCTTCGAGCACGCCGCGGTTCTCGTCGTCCGTCTCGCGCTTCATGCGCAGCGCGATCAGGAATACCCCGGCCTGCACCGGGTCGACCTCTCCGTCGAGCACCAGGCGCATGCCGGCGCAGGCCTCTTCGCGCGAGATGTCCTTGCTCAGCTCCGGTCCGGTGGCGATGCGCTTGAGGATGGAGTGCATCAGGGCCGCGGGATCGGCGGGCAGCGCGCGGGCGCTCATGGTGTCCCCGCTTCGCGCAGATCGATCAGGATGCGCTCGCCTTCCAGCCGCACTGGATAGGTCCTGAGGTCTTCTTCCGCCGGCTCCTCCAGTGCCTTGCCGGTGCGCACGTTGAAGCGGCTGCCGTGCAGCGGGCACTTGACCAGCTCGCCCTGCAGCACGCCCGTGGAGAGCGAAGCCTCTTCGTGGGTGCAGGTATCGTCCACGGCGTAGAAGCGCCCCTCCACGTTGGCGAGCAGGATGCGCCGGCCGCGGAGTTCGACGCGCTTCATGGCTCCGGGCGCAAGCTCGCCTGCCTTTCCTGCCTCGACGAATTCTTGCGTCATCACACTCTCATGCCGCGGGTTCGAACCATTTCAGGCGATCGCGCAGCGTGACCACCTCCCCGATGATGATCAGCGTCGGCGCCTTGACGCCGCCCTGGCGCACGATGCCCGGCAACGTATCCAGGGTACCCGTCAGCACGCGCTGCTGCGGCGTCGTGCCCGCCTGCACGAGCGCGGCCGGCGTGGAGGCCGGCAGGCCGTGCGCGGCCAGCTCGCGGCACAGCACGTCCACGCTGAGCAACCCCATGTAGAACACGATGGTCTGGCGCGGCTGCGCGAGCGCCTTCCAGTTCAGGTTCATGCTGCCGTTCTGCATGTGGCCGGTGACGAACACCACCGACTGCGCGTAATCGCGGTGCGTGAGCGGAATGCCGGCGTAGGACGCGCAGCCCGCCGCCGCCGTGATGCCGGGCACCACCTGGAAGGGGATGCCTGCGTCGGCGAGCGACTCGATCTCCTCGCCGCCGCGCCCGAAGATGAACGGATCGCCGCCCTTGAGGCGCACCACGCGCTTGCCCTCCCTCGCCAGGCGCACCAGCAGATGATTGATGTCCTCCTGCGGCAGGGCGTGCTGCGCGCGCTCCTTGCCGGCGTAGATGCGCTCGGCCTCGAGCCGCACCAGGTCGAGTATCGGCCGCGATACCAGCCGGTCGTACACCACGACGTCGGCCTGCTGCATGAGGCGCAGCGCGCGGAAGGTGAGCAGGTCCGGATCCCCCGGGCCGGCGCCGACCAGCGACACCTCGCCGCCGCCAAAGGCGAGGCGCGTGTCCCCGAGCGCCGCCTGCAGGGCCTGGCGCGCCTCGGCGTCGCGGCCGCTGAACACCAGCTCGGCGATCGGGCCCTGCAGCACGCGTTCCCAGAAGCGCCGCCGCTCCGGCGGCTTGAAGCGCGCCTTGACCCGATCGCGGAACGCCCCCGCCAGCGCGGCGAGACGTCCGTAGCCCGCCGGGATGAGGCTCTCCAGGCGCGCGCGCAGCAGCCGCGCCAGCACCGGCGAGGCGCCGCCGCTCGACACCGCCACGATGAGCGGCGCGCGCTCGATGATGGAGGGCAGGATGAACGAGCACAGCGCGGGGTGGTCAACCACGTTCACCGGGATGCGCCGCGCCCTGGCCGCGGCGGCGACCGCGCGATTCACGGCCGCGTCGCTGGTGGCGGCGATCGCCACCGCGACCCCCACCAGGTCCTCGTCCCGGAAACTCGCCGCGCGGTGCTCGATGCGGGCCGCCGCGAGATCGGCGTCGAAGGCCGCGCTCAGCGCCGGCGCGAGCACCGTCACCCGCGCGCCGGCGCGCAGCAGCAGCGCGCACTTACGCGCAGCTACCTCGCCACCGCCCACCACCAGGCAAGGCTGCTCGCGGATATCGAGGAAGATCGGCAGGAAGTCCATGGCGTTCTGCGTGCGCGGGGGCTTCGCTATGATAGATCATGACCGCGCACGTACAGGTCAAGCCGAGCGGCCGCGAGTTTCTCGTCGACGGCAACGACAGCCTGCTGGAGGCGGCGCTGCTGGCGGGGCTGTCGCTCGACTACGGCTGCAGCATCGGCAGCTGCGGAAAATGCAAGGCCCGGATCCTTTCGGGCCAGGCGCACAGAACGCGCCATTCCGATTACGCCCTCACCGCGGCCGAGAAGAATGCCGGGGTCGTGCTGATGTGCTGCCACACCGCCTTGACCGACCTCGTGATCGAGGCGCGCGAGGCGCACGGCGCGGCGGACATGCCGTTGCAGACCATCGACGCCAGGGTCAAGTCCGTGAGCCCGCTCGGCGACGACGTGCGGCTGCTGCACCTGCAGACGCCGCGCAGCAACCGGCTGCGCTTTCTCGCCGGACAATCGGCGTCGCTGTCACTGGCCGACGGCGTCAGCGCATCCTTGCCCGTGGCGAGCTGCCCCTGCGACGACCGCAACCTGCAATTCCACATACGGCGGCGCGCCGGCGACGCCTTCGCCGAGCGCGTGTTCGGCGCTCTGAAGGGCGTGGACACCTTGCGCGTCACCGGGCCGCGCGGGGAGTTCGTGCTGAACGAGGAATCGCATCGCCCGCTCATCTTCATCGCGCGGGAGTCCGGCTTCGCGCCCATCAAGAGCCTGATCGAGCACGCCATGGCGCTCGACGCGGCCGAGACGCTGCACCTGGTCTGGATCGCCTCCGGCGAAGGCGGCCACTACCTTGACAATCTGTGCCGCTCCTGGAGCGATGCCCTGGACAACTTCCGCTACACCCCATTGACGGCCAAGGGCGCCCTGTCCGACGAAACCGTCCTGCAGGGCCTGTTGCAACAGGTGCGGCAGGATCATCCGCGACTGGGCGATTGCGATGTCTACGTCTCGGGGCCCGGGCCGTGGGCGAACGCGGCCGAGTTCCAGTTGCTCGAGCACGGGCTGCCGCGCGAGCAGTTGTTCGTCAACACGCTGGAGTCCTGATCACAAGGCGGCGCCTTTGCGCGTCAGCGCGGCCCCCGTGACCCCGCGCGAAGCAAACACCAGGAACGCGTGCGCCAGCTTGCCGAACGGCAACCACAGGAACAGCAGCTCTACGCTCAACAGGTGGATGGCGAGCGGCAGCGGATCGAGCGGTGGCGCGGGGGCGGCGCCCGGCGCGGTCGACTGGTGGATCGCGATCATGCCGGTGGCGAGCGGCAGCACGACGACGAACCAGCTGAAATAATCGTCGAAGCCGGACAGCAGGCGGCGCACCGGGTCGCTGAGGCGCTCCATGAGCGCGATGAACAACGACACGAAGGTGAGGCCTGCGCACAGGTACACCACCGGCCCCGGCAGCGGCGGCCACGCCAGCCCGGTCAGGCGCTCTGCGAAATGGATGTGCGGCAGATAGCCGAACACGATCACGGCAAGCCCGAGGTGATAGACATAGCCGTTCCAGACGCCGAGCTTGCCCCTGTGCCGGAACTCTTTCCTCGGAATCATCCGCGCGAAGATGCCGTGCATCGCCCCGGCGAGCAGCCGCGTGCTGCGCGGCTCGGAAAGATCCGGCGTGGTCCCGAGCCGGAGGATGCCGACGACTCGCCAGAGGCTGCCCGCGACCAGCACGGCGAGCGAGGCCCACAGCGCCGGTCCCCGCGCAAATTGCAGAAGCTCCATGGCCGTCATCCTGCGCGCGTTTCGGGTTCGAGGTACTGCGCCACCAGCTCGGTCAGCCCGAGTACCGGCAAGGTCATGCCGTAGTGCTCGATCGCCTCTTCGAGCACGTTGCGGCAATTGCCGCACGCGGTGACCAGCGCCTCCGCGCCGGTGGCTTCGATCTGCTGCTTCTTGCACTCGAATGCAGCGAAGCGCAGGCCTTCGGCGCGGTGGATCGCGCTTACGCCGCCACCGCCGCCGCAGCAGAAGCTCGCTGCGCCGGACCCGGGCATCTCGACGAGATTCGCGCTTACCCCGTCCATCAGCCGGCGCGGCGCCTCGGTCAGCCCGCCGCGCCGCACCAGCTGGCATGGGTCGTGAAACGTCAGGCGCCGCTGGTCCTTGCCGCGCAGGCGCAAGCGGCCCTCGCGCACGAACCGGTCCAGCAACTCGGCGATCTGCACCACCTCGAAGCCATAGCGCCGGCCGAGGAGATTGGGGCCTTCCCAGCGCAGCGCCGAGTAGGCGTGGCCGCACTCGGGACTGATGACGCATTTCACTTTAAGCCGCTCGGCCGCGCCCACGATGCGCGAGAGCAGCTCCGCCGCCACGTCGCGCGAGCCCATCTGCACCCCTACGTTAGTTGCCTCGAAGCCGGCGCTGGGGATGGTCCACGTTGCGCCCGCCTGGCGGAAGATCCGCGCCAGGGCGCCGATGATCTCCGCAAAGCCCATGATCTCGATCGAGGTCAGCACGACCATGTATTCGGCGCCCTCGGCGTCGACGGGCACGTGCAGCCCCGTCTCCTGTTCCTGCAGCTCGATCTGCCGCTTGAGGGCCGGCCAGCGCACGCCGATCGGGCTGCCGGTGTCGAGCGCCCGCTCCGCGGCCTTGTACAGATCGGCCGGCGCGAAGCCGCCCGCCGCCATGCCCTCGCGCGCCAGGCGCACCAGGCCCGCGATGTCGATGCCCATCGGGCAAACGAGCGTGCAGCGGCCGCACAGGTTGCAGGAGTCGTAGACAAGCTCGGACCACTCGCGCAACTCCTCGGCCGTGAGCTCCGGCGGCGCGAGGCCGAGCGCCTTCTTCACCGACGAAAAGGGGGCCGCCTCGCGCTGGTACGCCTTGAGCATCGGCCGCAGCTTGTAGATCGGCGCATGGCGCGGATCGCCGGTGACCAGATGGAAGTGGCAGGCGTCGGCGCACTGGCCGCAGTTTACGCAGGCCTCGAGCTGGAATGCGGCGTCGCGCCCCGCCTGCGCGACGAACTCGCGCGCCGCCCTGCGCGCATCGGGCGCCTTGCGCGAATCGAGCACCGTGCGGGCGCGTTCCATCATGCGCCGGGCGGAGGCCCGGACTTTCTCCTGTTCCTGCCCAGCCCGTGCTCGACCGCGCTCACCGCGGCCTCCACGCGCGAGCGCATGCCGAGTTTGCGCAGGATCGCCTTGACGTGCAGCTTGACGGTGCCGTCGGTGATTTCCAGGGCGCGCGCGATCATTTTGTTGCTGAAGCCGTCGGCGATGCACCCCAGGATCTCCAGCTCGCGCGGCGTGAGCTCGGCGAAGGGCGCCGCCGGGCGCCGCGCCGCCGGTTGCGGCCCGGTGTTGCTGCCCACGAGGCGCGCCAGGGTTCCGACCAATTCGCGGGCCACGACGTTGTCGCCCTGCAGCGCCGCCTCGAGCGCGGGCACCAGCTCCTCCGGCTCGATGTCCTTCAACAGATAACCGCGCGCGCCGCCGCGCAGCGCCGCGCTCAGGTCGGCGTCCTCGCGGCTCATGGTGAGCATCACCACCGGCGCGCTGACGCCGCTTGCGCGCAACTGCTTCAAGGTCTCGATGCCGTTCATGCCCGGCATCTTGACATCGAGCAGAATCAGGTCGGTGGACAACTCGCGCGCGCGCCGCACGCCTTCCTCGCCCGAGCCGACCGAGGCCACCACCTGGACGCCGCGGCTCTGCAGCAGCTCCTCGATGCCCTTGCGCACCAGCGCGTGGTCGTCGATCAGCAGCACCCGCATGTCAGCGTCGCGCCGCGGCGGCAGCCGAGCCGGCCGGCGGCGGCGCGTTGAACATCAGCACGATGCGCGTGCCCTCGCCGGGCTCGCTCTCGATCACGATCTGGCCTTGCAGCCGCTCAGTGCGCTCGCGCATGATCGCCAGGCCCGCGTGCTCGCCCGGCATGCCCTCGGCGGTGCCGGCCATGCCCAGGCCGTCGTCTTCGATCAGCACGGTGTACAGATCATCCTCGTTGTTGAGCAGGATGCGCACATTGTGCGCGCCGCTGTGCTTGCGGATGTTGGTGAGCGCCTCCTGGATGATGTAGAACACCTGGATTTCCTGGGCCGGCGTGAGCGCGAGCGCCCGGCACTCGTTCTGGAAGAACACCGCGATGCCGGTTTCCCGGCCGAAGTGCTCGACCAGGTTGGCGACCGTCTGCACCAGCCCGGCCTCGTCGAT
>JBGQFF010000094.1:0-10696 GCA_041496745.1 Gammaproteobacteria bacterium | reverse complement strand
CGCCTGGTCGGCGTGAAGAAGGTGCTGCGCGCGCAATGGGCCTCGGACGATGCCTTCGACGACGAGATCGGCGTCTCGCCGAGCCTCTCCCCGAAGTTCCCCAATATCTCCATTCCCTATGGCAGCCTGGTGCCGCAGCAGCTCGACGGGCTGCTCGCCTGCGGCCGGAACGGCTGCGGCCCTGGCCGCGCGTGCCAGGATTGCACCTCGGATACCCGATGTCGCGGATTTACAACAGGAATTGCTGAAACAGGCGCTCCATCTGCGCGCCCGCGCCCGCGCCTTGGCGCCGGGCCCTGCCTAAACTACGCAGTCCTGCGCCGCCGTGCGGAATCGCACATTGGGAAGTTCCGGAGCAATACGCCGGGATAACTTTGATTTGCATATGGATTGTCAAACAGCGTTAAATTATCGCTGGGAGGCCCGCCGCGGGTGACGCACCGTCCGGGCCTTGGGCATCGGTCCCCGCCAAGGGGGCCTTCTTTACGGGGAAGGAGCAACAAATGAGCAACATGCGCGATGTAATTGGCCTGCGCTTGCCATACAGTAAACCAAACTCGCAGTACGCAACGGAGTTCGATCCCGCCATGGGGGCGGTGTGGGGCTATTTCAACCCGAAGGGCACGCCCTGCTTCAGTCTGGGCCTGCTCAAGGACATCCGCCTGCACGACAGCGCGTTGGCGGTGAACGGCGGCCAGGTCGAGGTCGGCGGCGAGCTGCGCAAGGCGCACTACTACGTGTGCGGCTCGCGCGCGCCGCGCGTGTTCAACCTGGGCGGCGACCTGGCGCTGTTCGTGCTGCTGATCAAGGCGCGCGACCGGGACGCGCTCGCGCACTACGCGCGCCTGTGCGTCGACAACATGTACCCGCGCATCCAGAACTACTTCTGCCCGACCCTCACCACCATTTCGCTGGTGCAGGGCGACGCGCTGGGCGGCGGCTTCGAATGCGCCATGTCCTCGGACATCCTGGTGGCGGAAGAGTCCGCGCAGCTGGGCCTGCCCGAGATCCTGTTCAACCTGTTCCCGGGCATGGGCGCCTGCAGCCTGCTGTCGCGCCGCATCGGCCTGCGCGCCGCGGAGGAGCTGATCCTCTCCGGCAAGATGCTGCCGGCGGCGAAGCTGCACGAGATGGGCATCGTCGACGTGCTGGCGAAGGACGGCCAGGGCGAGGCCGCGGTCACCGAGTGGATCATGAGGAACGACCGCCGGCGCAACGGCATGCAGGCCGTGCACCGCGCGCGCCAGCAGGTCTCGCCGATCACGCGCGAGGAGCTCGACGCCGTGGCCGAGACCTGGGTGGACGCCGCGCTGCGCATCGAAGACCGCGACCTGAAGATGATGAGCCGGATCGTGCGCTCGCAGATGCGGCGCATGGAGCAGGGCGACGTCGTCGACATCACCGCCGAGGCCGCGGCCGAGGCGATGGCAGCCGCGGGCTGACGCCTAGGCCGGCGCGAGCGAGCCGCCGGGCCGGAAGATCTGGCCGAACTGGTGGAAGTTGACGTTGGTGGAGTGGATGATCGCCGCCTGCGCGGCGGGATCCGTGACCGTCTTCAGCAGTCGGTTGAGGCTCGCCATGTGGTCGACGTCCATGGTCGCGTGTGAAGTGAGGAACTTGAAGCCTCCTGCCGCCACGTCCCTGCCCAGCGCGCGCGCGATCGAGTCCGACACCCGGCCGCCGTACACGGAGGAGACCACCTCGAGCATGTAGAGCATGCCGAGCACCGAGCAGGGATGCACGCGTTCGGCCGCGTAGTAGTTGAACGCAATCATCGCCTGCACCGGGATGCTCGGCGGCACGGTCCCGGCCGCGGAGACATCGCCCCCCATCGCCCCGATGTCTTCCAGCACCCAGGCCTCGTGCCCCTTCTCCTCCTCGATGCGCTCGTAGAGCGCGTAGCGCACGTCGCGGAAGTCGTCCCCGCAGCGCGCCACCGCGGCCGCCATCACCGGGCAGAAATGCCAGACGATGTGGTACAGGTCGTGCAGGAAGGCGCGGTACTCCTCCAGGTTCAGGCCGTGGTGGATCATGGCGTGCACACGCGGTTCGTCCTCCAGGGCGCGCCGGCCCGCGTCGCTGTCTTCGACCAACGTGATGAAAAACGACATCCCTGGCTCCAGGAGAAGAAGCCGGGATTGTAGTGGATAGAACGCCGCTGCCGCGCGGCGGCGCTTGAAACAGCGGCGCTAGCTTGCGGAGCGGCTGCGCTTTTCCTGCACGTAGCGCTCGAGCGCCGAGCGTCCCAGTTCGAACTCCTCGTGCAGCGAGCGCATCAGGCCGGAGGACTGCAGGCGCAGTTCGGCGTCGCTGTACTTGCCGAGCGTCGCGCACAGCCGCGTCAGGCGCTCGGTGCCGATGCTCGCCGCCGAGCCCTTCATGGCGTGCAGGTGGGCGCGAAACTCGCCGAAATTGCGCGCCGCGACCGAGGCTTCCATCTTGGCGAGCAGCGACTGGCTGTCGGCGATGAACACCCCGACCAGCCGCTCGAGGAAGTCGGGCGTGGAGCCCAGTTCCTCCAGGTGCGAGAGCGTCTCCGCGTTTGCCGCCTCGGCGCTGGCCGGGGCCGGCGCCGCGGCCGCCGCCGGACGGGCGGCGCGCTCGGCCTCCTTGCCCTTGCCCGAGGTCAGGTTGCGCAGTTCGTCCAGCAGCCGCAGCGCTTCCACCGGCTTCGCGATGAAGCTGTCGGCGCCCGCCTCCAGGCACTCGCGCTTCGCTTCCAGCGTCACGTCGGCCGATAGCATCACCACCGGCAGGCGCTCGCGTCCGCGGGTCATCAGGCGGATCGCCTGCAGGGTCTCCAGGCCGCTCAGGCCGGGCATGTTGCGGTCGAGCAGCACGATGTCGAAGTGGCCGGCTTCCATCGCGTCGAGCGCCAGGTCGCCGTCGGCAACCAGCGTCACGCCGTGGCCGGCGCGCTCGAGGATCTTGCCCAGCACCTCGCGGTTGGTGGGGTTGTCGTCGGCCACCAGCACCGACAGGCGGCGCGCGCCCGGGTCGCGCCTGGCGTAGTCCTGCAGCCGCACTACCCCTTCGCGCACCTCGTCCGCCGAGGCGATGGCATGCAGCACGTGAAACAGCTGGCGCTTGTCGATGGGCAGCTCGAGCACCGCGCCGAAGCCGCCCGAGAGCGCGGCAAAACGCTGCACCTCGGCCTCGCGCGGCGCGGCGAGCACCGTGGGCGGCACCGGCTCCGGCGCCACGCGGCGGAAGCGCCGCGCCAGCTGCGGGTCGCCGCGCTCCGAATACAGCAGCACGCTGTGGTAGGGCTTGGCCAGCGCGATGTCGGCGACGATGCGGTCGCCGGCCTCTTCCAGCGTGGCGGCGCGCACCAGCACCGCGCCCCATGCTTCCAGGGACAGCGCGATGGGCTGCGCGCGCGCGTCCGGGAAGCCGACCAGCAGGACCCGCGCCCCGGCGAGTTCGCCCGCGCCGGCGCCCGCGCGCTCGGCCTGCTTGTCGAGCAAGACCTCGAACCAGAAGGTGCTGCCCAGGCCGACCGCGCTCTCCAGGCCGATCCTGCCGCCCATCAACTCGACCAGCTGCTTGGCGATGGTGGTGCCCAGCCCCGTGCCGCCGAAGCGCCGCGTGGTGGACTGGTCGGCCTGCGTGAAGCTCTCGAAGATGCGCTGCTGCGCTTCCGGCGCGATGCCCACGCCGGTGTCGCGCACCGAGAACTTCACGCGCACGGCGGATTCGGTCTCCTCCTGCAGCGACACGTGCACCGTGACGCTGCCGCGCTCGGTGAACTTGACCGCATTGCCGGCCAGGTTGATCAGCACCTGGCGCAGGTGGTGCGCGTCCCCGCGCAGCGCCGGCGGCACCTCCGGCATCATCGACACTACGAACTCGACGCTCTTCGCCTGCGCCTGCGCCTGCAGGATGCGGCTGGTGCTGTTCACCAGCGCGTGCAGGTCGAAGTCGGTGCGCTCCAGCACCAGCTTGCCGGCCTCGATCTTGGAGAAGTCGAGCACGTCCTCGACCAGGCCCAGCATCACGTTGCTGGAGCCGCGCAGCGTCTGCAGCATGTCCGCCTGCTCGCGCGACAGCGTGGTGTCGCGCATCAGGTCGGCCATGCCGATGATGGCGTTCAGGGGCGTCCTCATTTCGTGGCTGACCACCGAGATGAAGCGGCGCTTGGCCTGGTTGGCGGCTTCGGCGCGCGCCACAGCGTCAAACATGCGCGTCACCAGCGAGCGCACGTAGAAGCTCAGCGCAATGAAGGCAATGCCCATGCCGAGGCCCTCGGTGCGGTGCTTCGACCAGAACTCGTCCACCACCAGCACCACGCCGAAGCCGCAAACCGACAGCGCCAGAGCGAACAGCAGGTAGCGCTGGCCGTAGCGGAAGCCGTTGGCCAGGGTGATCCAGATGTAGAACAGGAACATAGGCACGCCGTGCTCGCCGGACAGCGCCATGAAGAAGGTCACTGCGCTCACGTCCACCGTGGCGCTCACCAGCCGGCGCGTCATCGACACGCCCGGCTCGACCAGGATGCCGGCGAACAGCAGCACCGAGAACGCCAGGAACGCGATCAGCACCGCCAGGTACAGGCGCCCGGTGTCCAGCGCGCCCGCCGACTCGTTCAGCGCGCCTGGTAGCAGGTAGAAAAACAGCACCACGTATAGCGCGATGCGCACGATCGCCTGCTCGTGCTCGGTGTCGGGCCGCGCGGCGAGCCGCGCGCGCATCCAGCGCAGCAGGCTGGCGCCCGGCATCATGCGCGCGCGGCCTCCGGGTCGCGCAGCTCGCCCCTGATGCGCTCGACATCCCCCTGCACGCCGGCGAAAGCGTCCACCAGGTGCGGGTCGAAGTGCTGGCCGCGCTGCTGGCGCAGGTACGCGAAGGCCTCCTCGCTCGGCCAGGCCTTCTTGTAGGGCCGCGCCGAAGTGAGCGCGTCGTAGACGTCGGCCACCGCCACGATGCGCGCGCACAGGGCGATGTGGTCGCTCACCAGGCCGTTGGGATAGCCCGAGCCGTCGTACTTCTCGTGGTGGCCGAGCGCGATCAGCGAGCCCATGCGCACGTACTTGGAAGCGCTGCCCTTGAGGATCTCGTGGCCGATGAGCGGGTGGCTGCGCATGGTGTCCCACTCCATGCCCTCCAGCTTGCCCTTCTTCAGCAGGATCTGGTCGGGGATGCCGATCTTGCCGATGTCGTGCAACGGCGCGGCGAGCTCGATGGTCTCGGCCTCCTCGTTCTCAAGGCCGATGGTGTCGGCAATCAGGCGCGAATAGCGCGCCATGCGCACCAGGTGGTAGCCGGTCTCCTCGTCGCGGAACTCGCCGGCGCGCGCCAGGCGCATCAGCGTCTCCTTCTCGCGGTCGCGCACTTCGCGGGTCGCCTCCTCCACCATGCTCTCCAGCAGGCGCCGCTTGTCTTCCAGCGCGAGGTGCTGGCGCCGCAGGGTGAGCAGGTTCCTGCAGCGCGCCATGCACTCGCGCGCGTCCACCGGCTTGGTGAGGAAATCCGTGACGCCCGCGTCCAGCGCGTCATAGCGCACCTTGCGGTCGTCGTGCGCGGTGACCATCATGATCGGCACGTGCTCGTAGCCGGGCAGCGCGCGCAGGCGTTTCGCCAGCTCGATGCCGTTCATCTCCGGCATCATGTAATCGACGAGCACCAGGTCGGCGATGTGGCGCGTGGCCCACACCACCGCGTCCACCGGGCGGCCGAAGCCTTCCACCGACACCCGCTCGTCGATTGAGCGCACCACCTGCTCGAGGATGGCGCGGCCGGTCGACTGGTCGTCGACCACCATCGCCGTGTTGCGCGCTGCCGGCAGCACGAGAAGCTGCGCTTTCGCCATGCAATTCCCATGAAAAGCGGACGCGACTAGCCTACCCCGCGCTTTCCCCATTGTCCAGCTAAGCGGCTGACGCGAAAGCAAGAAAACGTGAACCGGCAACGCATTGCGGCCGGGCCCTGGTGCCGGAAGAGAGACTCGAACTCTCATGGTGTCGCCACCGGCGGATTTTGAGTCCGCTGCGTCTGCCGATTCCGCCATTCCGGCGCGGGGAGCGGAATTATAGAACCCTATAATGCCGCGACATGCGCCTCGCGGAGTTCGACTATGCGCTGCCCGAGGAGCTCATCGCCCAGCGCCCGGCGCCCGAGCGCGCCGCGAGCCGACTGCTGCGCCTCGATGCGGCGAGCGGCCGGCTCGAAGACCTCGCCTTCGCCGACCTTCCCTCCCTGGTCGGCCGGCGCGATACGCTGGTGCTCAACGACACGCGCGTGATCAAGGCGCGCCTCGCGGGCGCCAAACAGAGCGGCGGGCGCATCGAACTGTTCGTCGAGCGCGTCACCGGCGCGCGCGAGGCGCTGGCGCTGATCCGCTCCAGCCACCCGCCGCGCCCGGGCGGCGAGCTGCGGGTCGGCGACGGAGCGCGCGTGACCGTCGTCGGGCGCGAGGAGGATCTCTACCGGGTGCGTTTTGCCGAGGACGTGCACGCGGTGCTGGAGCGCTGCGGGGCGGTGCCCCTGCCGCCCTACATCCGGCACGCGCCCGACGCAGCGGACGCCGAGCGCTACCAGACCGTGTACGCGCGCCAGCCGGGCGCGGTGGCCGCGCCCACCGCGGGGCTGCACTTCGACCGCGCGATGCTGGAGGCGGTGGCCGCGCGCGGCGCGCGCATTGCCCACGTCACGCTGCACGTCGGCGCCGGCACCTTCCTGCCGGTGCGCGCCGAGGACATCGACGCGCACCGCATGCACAAGGAGCACTATGCCGTACCGCGCGACACCATGGACGCGATCGCCGGGCGCCGCGTGCTGGCGGTGGGCACCACCTCGCTGCGCGCGCTGGAGAGCGCGGCGCTCAGCGGGCAGTTGCGCGGCGAAACGGACCTCTTCGTGCGTCCGGGGTTCCGGTTCCTGCTCACGGACCGGCTGCTCACCAACTTCCACCTGCCCAAGTCGAGCCTGCTGATGCTCGCGGCGGCGTTCGCGGGGCTGGAGAACATCCGCCGCGCCTACGCGCACGCCATCGCCAAGCGCTACCGGTTCTTCTCCTACGGCGACGCCATGCTGATCGAGCGCGCCGCATGAAGTTCACGGTCAGCCGGCGCGACTGCGCGGCGCGGCGCGGGCGCCTGCAACTCGCGCACGGTGCGGTCGACACGCCCGCCTTCATGCCGGTGGGCACCTACGGCACGGTGAAGGCCATGTCCCCGGCGGAGCTGAAGGAGGTCGGCGCGCAGATCGTGCTCGGCAACACCTTCCACCTGTGGCTGCGTCCAGGGACGGAGGTCATCGCGAAGCACGGGGGCCTGCACCGCTTCATGGGCTGGGACGGCCCTATCCTCACCGACTCGGGCGGCTTCCAGGTGTTCAGCCTCGGCGCGCTGCGCAAGATCAGCGAGGAAGGAGTGAAGTTCGCCTCCCCCATCAACGGCGACCGGCTGCTGCTGACGCCTGAGGAGTCGATGCGCGTGCAGCGCGCGCTCGATTCCGACATCGCCATGATCTTGGACGACTGCACGCCGCACCCGGCGACCGAGAAGCAGGCCGAGAAATCGATGCGCCTCAGCCTGCGCTGGGCACGGCGCTCGAAGGACGCCTTCTCCGGTTCGCCCAACGCCTTGTTCGGCATCGTGCAGGGCAGCGTGTACGAAAACCTGAGGGAGGCGTCGCTCGCCGGGCTGCAGGAGATCGGCTTCGACGGCTACGCCATCGGCGGCCTCGCGGTAGGCGAGCCGAAGGAGGAGCGCGAGCGCATCCTCGCGCACACCGCGCCGCGCCTGCCCGAGGACCGGCCGCGCTACCTGATGGGCATGGGCACGCCCGAGGACCTGATCGACGCGGTGCTCGCCGGCATGGACATGTTCGACTGCGTGCTGCCGACGCGCAACGCGCGCAACGGCTGGCTCTACACGCGCCACGGCGACGTGAAGATCCGCAACGCGCGCTGGCGCGACGACCCGGCGCCGCTCGACGCGCGATGCAGCTGCTACGCCTGCCGCAACTTCAGCCGCGCCTACCTGCACCACCTGCAGAAGGCCAACGAGATCCTCGGTGCGCGCCTGAACACCCTGCACAACCTGCACTACTACCAGGAACTGATGCGCGAGCTGCGCGCCGCCATCGAGGGCGGGCGGCTCGCCGGGACCGCCGCGCGGCTGCTGGAAGAGCGCAGGCTGCTGCTATAATTCGCGCCCTTTCCTGGGGAGCCCGCAGTGATCATTTCCAACGCGTACGCACAGGCCGCCGCCGTCGGCGGCGATGCCGGATTCATGGGCCTGCTGCCCATCATCCTGATGTTCGTGCTGCTGTATTTCCTGATGATCCGGCCGCAGATGAAGCGCTCCAAGGAGCACAAGCAGATGGTCGAGGCGCTGCAAAAGGGCGACGAGGTGGTGACCGCCGGCGGCGTGGTCGGCCGCATCAGCGAGATGGGCGAGGCCTATGTAAGCCTCGAGATCGCGCCAAGCATCGAGATCAGCGTGCAGCGCTCCGCGGTGCAGACGCTGCTGCCCAAGGGCACGATGAAGTCCCTGAAATAGCGTCCCTGGAGTGAATCGCTACCCCGCCTGGAAGTACACGCTGGTCGCGCTGTGCGTGGCCCTCGCCGCGCTGTACACGCTGCCGAATTTCTTCGGCGAGTCCCCCGCGGTGCAGGTGTCCAGCGTCCGGGCGACCGTGCGCGTGGACAACGCGCTGCTGCAGCGCATCGAGAGCACGCTCTCCCAGGCCTCCATCCCCTACACCGGGGCCGTCCTCGACGCCAACAGCGCGCGTGTGCGTTTCGCCGACACTGACATCCAGCTCAAGGCGAAGGACGCGATCGACAAGGCAGTCAATCCAGACCCCGCCAACGCGTCGTACGTGGTGGCGCTCAACCTGCTTTCCGCCTCGCCCGGCTGGCTGACGGCGATCCATGCGCTGCCGATGTACCTCGGCCTCGACTTGCGCGGCGGCGTGCACTTCCTGCTGCAGGTGGACATGCCGGCGGCGCTGACCAAGCGCCTGGAGAGTCTCACCGGCGACATCCGCAGCCTGCTGCGCGACAAGACCATCCGCCACGGCGGCGTGGAGCGCGAGGGCCAGTCCCTGCGAGTTCGCTTTCGCGACGCCGAAACGCGCGCCAAGGCGCGCGAAGTCATCGCCGCCGGCATCACCGATCTGGCGTTCGGCGAGCGCGAGGAGGGCGCCGACTTGCTGCTGGTCGCCACGCTCAAGCCCGAGGCCGCCAAACGCACCCAGGAATTCGCCCTCAAGCAGAACATCACCACCCTGCACAACCGCATCAACGAGCTGGGCGTGGCCGAGCCGGTGATCCAGCAGCAGGGCGCGGACCGCGTAGTGGTGCAGCTGCCCGGCGTGCAGGACACCGCCAAGGCGAAGGACATCCTCGGCCGCACCGCCACCCTCGAGATCCGCATGGTGGACGAGGAGAGGGTGACGCCGGATGTCCTGGCGGCGGCGGCGCGCGGCGAGGTGCCCTTCGGCACCGAGTACTACGTCGAGAGGAACGGCGCTCCATTGCTTGTGAAGAAGCAAGTAGTGCTCACCGGCGACCGGCTCACCGACGCGCAGCCCGGCTTCGACAACCAGACCCACGAGCCGGCGGTGCACCTCACGCTGGACGGCGCCGGCGCGCGCATCTTCAAGGAAGTGACGCGCGAGAACGTCGGCAAGCGCATGGCGATCCTGCTGATCGAGAAGGGCAAGGGCGAGGTGGTGACGGCGCCCGTGATCCGCACCGAGATCGGCGGCGGCCGGGTGCAGATCTCCGGCCGCATGAGCACGACGGAGGCGGCCGACGTGGCGCTGCTGCTGCGCGCCGGGTCCCTGGCCGCGCCGATGGAGATCATCGAGGAACGCACCGTGGGCCCGAGCCTCGGCCGCGACAACATCGAGAAGGGCTTCAACTCCACGCGCTGGGGCTTTCTCGCCATCGTGGCGTTCATGTCGGTGTACTACGTGGTGTTCGGCCTGATCTCGTCGGCGGCGCTGGGCGTGAACCTGCTGTTCCTGGTGGCGCTGCTGTCGATGCTGCAGGCGACGCTCACGGTCCCGGGCATCGCCGCCATCGCGCTGACGCTCGGCATGGCGATCGACGCCAACGTGCTGATCAACGAGAGGATCCGCGAGGAACTGCGCGGCGGCTCGACGCCGCAGGCGGCGATCGCCGCGGGCTACGAGCGCGCCTGGGGCACCATCCTGGATTCGAACATCACCACGCTGATCGCCGGCCTCTCGCTGCTCATCTTCGGCACCGGGCCGGTGCGCGGCTTCGCCGTGGTGCACTGCCTGGGCATCCTCACCTCCATCTTCTCCTCGGTAGTGGTGTCGCGCGCCATCGTCAACGTGACCTACGGCCACCGCCGCAAGGTCGAGCGGCTGGCCATCGGCAACACGGCGTGGAAGTGACCTAGGCCATGGAATTCTTCAAGATCCGGCGCGTCATCCCGTTCATGCGCCACGCGCTGGTGTTCAACATCATCTCGTTGATCACCTTCCTGCTGGCGGTGTTCTTCCTCGCCCACAAAGGCCTCAATTTCTCGGTCGAGTTCACCGGCGGCACGCTGATGGAAGTGAGCTACAAAGAGTCGGCGGACGTGGACCGCATCCGCCAGGCGCTGGAGAAGGCCGGCCTCAAGGCCGAGGTGCAGAACTTCGGCTCCTCGCGCGAGGTGCTGATCCGCATGCACCCGGAAAAGAACCAGTCGAACGCCGCCGTGTCGCAGAAGGT
>JBGQFF010000093.1:0-10739 GCA_041496745.1 Gammaproteobacteria bacterium | reverse complement strand
GGAGCCGAACAGCGCCACCTGCGGCCGGTCGAGCGCCGCCGCGACGTGCATCAGGCCCGAGTCGTTTGCCACCACCAGCTGCGCGCCGGCGATCAGATCGATGGCCTCGTCGAGCGTGGTCTCGCCGGCAAGGTTGCGTCCTTTGATCGCCGCGGCCTCGCCGCGCTCCTTCGCCGACCCAAGCAGCACCACCGGCAGGTCGAAGCGCTCGGCCAGTTCCTTGAAATAGGGCCAGCGCTTGGCGGGCCCGTATTCGGCGCCCGGGCAGAACACCGCGTAACGCTCTGCGATGCCGAAATGCTCGCGCGCACGCTGTGCCGCTTGCCCATCCACCTTGAGTTTCGGATCCGGCAGCGGCAACTTGACCTCGGTCCCCGGCTTGTCGGCGAGGCGCGCATAGTGCGTCGCCATCGGCTCGCGCTCGCGCTGCTTCCTGTAGATGAGGCTGAGCAGCCCGTACCTGGACTCGCCGACGTAGCCGCTGCGGATCGGGATGTCGGCGAAGAAGGGCACCAGCGCCGATTTCCAGGTGTTGGGCAGCACGATCGCCTGGTCATAACCCAGTGCCTTCAGCGTGCGGCCGAGCTTCCAGCGCTCGCGCAGCCTGAGCTTGCCGTGCTCGAACGCGGTCTCGATGACGCCAGAGACCTCGGGCATGCGGCGCACCACCGGCGCGACCCAGGCGGGGGCGAGGACGTCGAGGCGGGCCCGCGGCAGCTTCTCGCGCAGCCGCGCGAGCAGGGGCTGCGCCATCAGCGCGTCGCCGATCCAGTTCGGGGCGACGACGAGAAAGCGCGCCAAGCGTCAGTGCCCTTTGACGGGCGCTCCCTTGTAGACGTACTTCGTGCCGCAGTAGGGGCACAGCGCCTCGCCGTGCTGCACCACGTCGAGGAACACGCGCGGGTGGCGCGACCACAGCGGCGCCCCCGGCATCGGGCAATGCAGCGGCAGGTCCTTCTCGGTGACGTTCACCTGCCGCGCGGTATCGGTGTTCACCCGTTGCCTTTCTTCATGGGCACCGGCGTCAGCCAGTGCTTGTGCTTGCGGTCCTTGCCGGTAACCACGTCGAAGAACGCCTTCTGCAGCTTCTTGGTCACCGGGCCGGCCTTGCCCGCGCCGATGACGCGGCTGTCGAGCTCGCGGATCGGCGTCACCTCGGCGGCGGTGCCGGTGAAGAAGCACTCGTCGGCGATGTAGATGTCGTCGCGCGTCAGGCGGCGCGCCTCGACCTTGTAGCCGAGGCCCGCGGCGAGTTCGATGACGGAGGCGCGCGTGATGCCGGTGAGCGCGGAGGTGAGCTCCGGCTCGCAGATCACGCCGTCCTTGACGATGAAGATGTTCTCGCCCGCGCCCTCGGCGACGAAGCCGTCCACGTCGAGCAGCAGCCCCTCGTCGTAGCCGTGCATGGTCGCCTCCAGCGTCGCCAGCACCGAATTGGGATAGGTGCCCGACATCTTCGAGCGCGCCATGGTCACGTTGACATGGTGGCGCGCGTAGGACGAGGTCTTCACGCGGATGCCCTTCTCCAGCGCGTCCGGCCCGAGGTAGGCGCCCCAGGGCCAGGCGGCGATCGCCACGTGCACCTTGGCGCCGACCGGCGAGACGCCCATCTTCTCCGAGCCGTAGAACGCGATCGGGCGCACGTAGCAGGCCTCGTGGCCGTTGGCGCGCACCACGTCGATCTGCGCCTGCATCAGCTGATCCTTCGAATACGGGATCTTCATCATGTAGATGTGCGCGGAATTGATCAGCCGCTGCGTGTGCTCCTGCAGGCGGTAGATCGCGGTGCCGTGGATCGTCTTGTAGGCGCGGACGCCCTCGAACACCGCCAGCCCGTAGTGCAGCGAATGCGTGAGGACGTGGGTGGTGGCGGACCGCCAGGGCACGAGTTTCCCGTCGTGCCAGATCCAGCCGTCGCGGTCGGCCATCGAGAGCGGCGTCTTGGGCGCCGCTTTTGCTTTCGCCATGAAACGGATTCTCCTCGAGTGAGGCGCAATTCTAACCACAGGCGCGAAAAATGCGCCATACTATTAACATGACTGTTAATCCTCAGGAGCGCGTGTTCGCCGCGCTCGCCTCGATGCCGCGGCGGCAGGTGATCGCCTTCCTCGCGCAGACGGCGCTCTCCACCACCGACCTTGCGTTGCGCTTCGGCATGAGCGCGCCGGCGGTGTCGCGCCACCTGTCGGTGCTGCAGCGCGCCGGGCTGGTGTCGGCCGAGCGGCAGGGCCAGCGCGTGCTTTACCGGCTGAAGCGCGACGCGCTGCTGGACGCGCTCGCCGGCTTGGCCTCGGTGGTCGACGGGCCGCTGCGGCGCGGGACGCAGTTGCCGCGCGCGCCGCGTGAGGCGATCTAACCGGGTGCAGGCGGGCCGAACACCTGCGCCCACAGCGCGCGCGCCGAGGCGGCGTGCGCCGCCGCCCGCTCCAGCGGCACGCGCGCGTACTGCGCGCCGCTCAGCCGCAGCGCGTGCTGGATGCGGCGGAACGCGCGATAGGCCTCGCGACACTGTACCGCCAGGCCCGCCGGGATCAGCCCCAGGCCGGCCGCAATCCCGAGCAGCGCGATGTTGCCCAGGTTGCCGGTGAGCTCGCCATGGCGGGCGGCGTGCGCCAGCACCAGGGTCTGCACGATGAACTCCAGGTCGATCATGCCACCGCGGTCGTGCTTGACGTCGAACAGGCCGGAGGCGTTCGGATGCGCCTCGTGCATGCGCTCGCGCATGGCGAGTACCTCCTTGGCGAGCGAGGCGGCGTCGCGCGGCCGGACCAGGATGCGCCGCCGGATCTCCTCGAAGGCTGCGCCGACCTGAGCGTCGCCCGCGCAGGCGCGCGCGCGTGAGAGAGCCTGGTGCTCCCACACCCACGCCGACTCCTCCTGGTACTTGGCGAAGGCCACGATGGACGACACCAGCAGACCGGCCTCGCCCGAAGGACGCAGGCGCAGGTCGGTGTCGAACAGCGCGCCGCTCGAGGTGCGCGTGGTGAGCCAGTTGTTCAGGCGCTGCGCCAGACGCGCGTAGTTCTCGGGCGCGCGTTCGTCAGCGTCGTCGTAGAGGAAGATCAGGTCGAGGTCCGAGGCGTAGCCGAGCTCCTTGCCGCCGAGCTTGCCGTAGGCGACCACCGCGAAGCGTGGCGCCTCGCGGTGGCGGGTGCGCAGCTGCGACCAGCACAGCTCCAGCGTCACGCCGAGCACGCGGTCGGCGAGCTCGGAAAGATGGTCGGCGAGCTTTTCCACCGTCAGCAGGCCGGCGATGTCCTGCGCCAGCAGGCGGAACACCTGCGCCTGGTGCTGCTCGCGCAGCACGTTCATTTGCCGCTCGGCGTCGCCCGCGGCGGCGTCCAGCGCTGCGCGCAACGCGCGCTCGAACGCCGGCCAGTCCGGCGCCGCGTAGAGCACGCGGTCGTCGAGCAGCTCGTCGAGCAGCAGCGGGTGGCGCGTGACGAATTCGGCCGCCCAGCTGGAGGCGGCGATGATTTTCGTGACGCGCTCCAGCGCCTCCGGATGCTCGGCCAGCAGCGCGAGGTAGGCGGCGCGGCGGGCGATGGCTTCGATCAGGTCGAGGCCGCGCGCCAGCGTGGCGTCGGGATCGCCGCAGCGCGCAGCGGCGGCGGCCAGCGCCGGCACCAGCGCGTCCACGCGGCGCCGCGAATCCGCGGGCAGCAGCGCGTAGCGCTGGCTGCGCCGCACGGCGGCGAGCCGGTCGGCGCTCATCGCGGCGTTGCGGAAGCCGCGCGCGGCGAGCGCCTGCGCCACGGCCTGGCGGTCGTCCTGCCACACGTCCGGCCCCTCGGCGGCCTGCGATTCGGCGAATACCGACTGGAAGTGCCGTTGCACCGCGTCGCGGTGCGCCTGCAGCCGCGCGCTGAACTCGTCCCAGGAAGCGCAGGCGCTCATGCGCGCGATGCGTACGCGGTCCTCCGCGTCCTGCGGCAGCGTGTGCGTTTGCAGGTCGTCGAGATACTGCAGGCGGTGCTCGGTGTTGCGCAGGAACACGTAGGCCTCGGACAGTTCGCGCGCGGCCGCGGGCGGCAGCAGGCCGTGCTCGCCCAGGCGCGCGAGCACCTCCAGCGTGGGACGCACCGCAAGCGCCGGATCGCGACCTGCGCGCACCAGCTGCAGCGCCTGCGCCACGAACTCGATCTCGCGGATGCCGCCGGGGCCGAGCTTGACGTGCTCGGCGAGGTCGCGGCGCGCGACCTCGCGCCGCACCTCGGCGTGCAGGCTGCGCATCGCCGCCAGCGTCGCGTAGTCCAGGTACTTGCGGTACACGAAGGGGCGCACGATGGCGTCGAGTTCATCGTGGCCGTTGCCCGTGATCGGCCGCGCCTTGATCCAGGCGTAGCGCTCCCACTCGCGCCCCTGGGTCACGAAATAGGTCTCCAGCGCTTCGAAGCTGGTCACCAGCGGGCCGGAATCGCCATAGGGACGCAGGCGCATGTCGACGCGGAACGCGAACCCGTCCCCGGTGATCTCGGAAAGCAGGGCGATCAGCTTGCGCCCGGCGCGCTCCAGCGCCGGCGCATCCGCGCCGTCCTGGTGCAGGAAGATCAGATCGACATCGGAGGAGACGTTCAGCTCGCGGCCGCCGAGCTTGCCCATCGCCACCACCACCAGCTCGCGCGCCCCGGTCCAATCCAGCGCCGCGGCGATCTGCAGCTCGGCGAGATCGCTCATCGTCGCGCAGACCTCGGCCAGGTCCGCGCTGCCCTCGAGGTCGCGCGCCATGACGCGCAGTAGAACGCGCAGTCGCAGTCGCCGCAGCCGGCGCTTGAGCGCGGCTTCGTCGTCTTGTGGCGTGCCTTGCAGCGCCGCTGCCATCTCGGCGCGCGTGAAGGGCGCTGGCGAAGCCAGCTCGGCGGCCAGTTCCGGATGCGCGCTCAGCACGCGCTCGGCATGGCGCGAAAGGGAGATTTTTCCAATCGGATCGGGCATTTACGGCTAGAATGGAGTGCGAGCGCGATGCGCCGCAAGAACTTTCTGCGGCGCGGTGCCCCAAACCTGCTGGTCGAGCGTTATTTCCACCTGAAGCCCACACGACTATAGGGGCAACGCAAAGCGCGATGCAAACCTCGGATCGATCCGCCGTCGCCGGCGTGCTGCTGCGCGCGCTGGAAGCTCTGGCGTGGACCGTCTTCTTCGCTTTCGCCGCCGTGTTTCTCGCGCTGCGCTTCTGGCTGCTGCCGCAGGTGGAGAACTACCGGGTCGAGGTGGAGGCGGCACTGACCCGCGCTGTCGGCCTGCCGGTAAGAATTGGCGGCCTGCATGCCGACTGGGACGGCTTGCGGCCGCGCCTGGTGGTATCCGACCTGCGCGTCCTTGATCGCGAGGGGCGCGAGGCGCTGGTGCTGCCCGCGGTCGAACCGGTGGTGGCCTGGAGCACGCTGCTGGCGGGCGAGCTGCGACTGCACACGCTGGCGATCGAAGGGCCACGGCTCACGGTGCGACGCGACGCGCGAGGCGCAATCCATGTCGCAGGCGTGACGCTGGAGGCGGCACAGGGAGCCGGGACGGGCGACGGCCGGCTTGCCGGCTGGGTCCTGGAGCAGCGCGAGATCGTGATCCGCAACGCCGAGATCGACTGGGTGGACGAGCTGCGCGGGGCGCCGCCGCTGGCCCTGCGCGCCCTGCAGTTGCGCCTGCGCAACCGCGGCGACGTGCACCAGATCGGCCTGTCGGCGCGCCCGCCGCGCGAGCTCGGCGCGAGCGTGGAACTGCGCGCCTCGATCGCCGGTAGCGGCGCTCTGCGCCCAGAATCGTGGAATGGGCGGGTGTACGCCGAACTGGGTTACACCGACCTCGCCGCCTGGCGCGCCTGGTTCGACTATCCAGTGGACGTAAGTGCCGGACAGGGCGCGCTGCGCGTGTGGGCGAGCTTCGGCGCGGGCAAGGTGGTGGATGCCACGGCGGATGTGGCACTGACCGGGGTGGTGGCGCGACTGGGCCGCGAGCTGCCGGTGCTGGCGATCGCCAGCGTGACCGGGCGCGTGCTGGGGCGCCAGACCGCGCGCGGCTACGACTTCGGCGCCCGCCGCCTGGCCCTCGCGCCGGAGCAGGGCGAGCCGCTGAGCGGCACCAGCTTCAGTGCGAGCTGGGAGGCGGCCGAAGGCGCGCAGTCGGCGCGCGGCGCCGTGAGCGCGGACCTGATCGAGCTAGGGCCGCTCGCGCGGCTGGCCGAATACCTGCCGTTTCCACGCGACCTGCGCGCCCTGCTCGCGGAACTCGCTCCGCAGGGCAGGTTGCACGACGTGGATTTCCGCTGGACCGGTGAACTGCCCGACCAGGCCCGTTTCGAGGCGCGCGCCCGCTTCGACGCCCTCACCATGACGCCGTGGCGCGCGATACCGGGCTTCGCCAACCTGTCGGGCCGCTTGCAGGCGACCGAGTCGCGCGGCGAGGTGCACCTTGCCGCGCGCAACGCCGAGATCGGCCTGCCGAAGATCTTCCCCGAGCCGCGCATCCGCCTGGATGCCCTGGAGGGCGAGCTGCGCTGGGAGCGCACGCCTGCCGCGGGGATCAGCGTGCGCCTCGCCGGGCTGAGCTATGCCAACGAGGATTTCGCCGGCAGCGCATCCGGCAATTACCTGTACACCGGCGAGGGGCCCGGGGTGATCGACCTCAACGCGCAGCTGTCGCGCGTCAATGCCCGCAACCTGCACCGCTACCTGCCGCTGACCTCGATCATGGGCGAACGGAAGCGCGCCTGGCTGGTCGGCGCGATCCGCGGCGGAAAATCGAACGACGCGCGGCTGCGCCTGCTGGGCGACCTGCGCGATTTCCCATTCGTCGACCCGGCGAAGGGGCAGTTCCGCATCCAGGCGCAGGTGCGCGAGGCGACGCTCGAGTACGCCCAGGGCTGGCCGCGGGTGGAGGACATCGACGGCGAGCTGCTGTTCGATCGCAACCGCATGCAGATCACCGGCCGCAGGGCGCGCATTCTCGGCGCCAGCGCCGCCAACGTGCACGTGGCGATCGCGCAACTCGGGGCGCCCGGCGCCGAGCTGCTGATCCAGGGCAGCGCGGAAGGGCGCACGGCGGAGTTCCTCGACTACATCCGCCAGAGCCCGGTGCGCGGCATGATCGGAGGTTTCACCGATGACATGAGCGCGAGCGGCAGCGGGCGGCTGCGGCTCAAGCTGGTCCTGCCGCTGGCGCAGCTGGCCGCCAGCCGGGTGGAGGGCGAGTACCGCTTCATCGGCAACACCGTGCACTTCGATCCGCTCCTGCCGCCGCTGGAGCGCGCCAACGGCACGCTCTCGTTCACCGAGCGGACCTTCTCGATCAGCGAGGCGAGCGGCCGGATCTTCGGCGGCGCGATCGCGCTGAATGGCGGCACGAGCCGCGGCGGCGAACTGAGCGTCGTGGCGCGCGGCTCGTTTACCGTCGCTGGCGTCGAGCCGCTGCTCGGCCGCGCATGGCAAGGCATTCTGCAAGGCTCGGCGCCCTACACGGCCACCGTCAGCGCGCGCAACAACCGAGCGCCGCGCGTGGTGTTCGAGTCCAGCATGGTCGGCGTTTCGAGCGAGCTGCCGCCGCCGCTCGCCAAGCCGGAGAACACGGCAATGCCGCTGCGCGTCTCGGTGGTCGCGGGTGAGGCCGGCCAGCGTACCTTCATCACGCTCGGCCGGTTGTTGCGAGCGGAGCTGCTGCGCCAGGGCGAAGGCGAGAAGTCGCTCGAGCGCGCGGCGGTGGCGTTCTCGCCGCCGGGCGGGCCGCTGCGCATGCCGCAGGAGCGCGGCACCGTGCTGCTCTACGGGACGCTGGAGAGCCTCGAACTGGAGCGCTGGTTGCCGTTGTTCGCGGGCAGCGGAAGCGGGGGCGCCGCCGGCGAAGGCCTCCAGTTGCGCACGGACCTGCGCATCGGCACGCTGGACGCGCTGGGCAAGCGCCTGAGCGGCGTCGTGGTCAAGGCCGCCACGCAGAAGGAAGGTTGGTCGGCGGACCTGGAATCGGCGCAGATCTCGGGCGAACTCGCCTACCGTACGGCGGACGGCGGCAAACTGGTGGCGCGCCTGTCGCGCTTCGCCATCCCGCCCGACATCCCCGGGGCGCAGGCGGCGCGCGACCTCGCGGATCTGCCGGCGCTGGACCTGATCGCCGACAGCTTCAGCCTGCGCGGCAAGGAACTCGGCAGCATGCAGATCGTGGCGCACCATGAAGGCGCCGACTGGATGCTGGAGCGCGTGGCGATGCGCAACCTGGACAGCTCGCTCATCGCCACGGGCGTCTGGCGCACGGGGGCGGGCGCCAGCACCTCGCTCAGCGTGGACGTGGAGGCGAGCGACGTCGGCCTGATGCTCGAGCGCTTCGGCCAGCCCGGGCTGGTGAAAGGCGGCAACGCCAAGGCGCAGGCCTCGGTGAGTTGGAATGGCGGCCCGACGGCGATCGACTATGCGAGCCTTACGGGCCGCGTCGAAGCGCATGCCGCCGACGGACAGTTCCTGGAGATCGATCCCGGCGTGGGCAAGCTGGTGGCGCTGATGAGCCTGCAGATGCTGCCGCAGCGCATCACGCTGGATTTCCGCGACGTGTTCTCCAAGGGATTCAAGTGGGATCGCATCGACGCCACGGCGCAGATCGCCCGCGGCGTGCTCGATACCCAGGATTTCAGGATGCGCGGTTCGGCGGCCGACGTGGTGCTGAAGGGCAAGGCGGACCTCGCGCGCGAGACGCAGGACCTGCGCGTGCGCGTCACGCCGAAGCTGGGCGACTCCGCGGCGACGGTGGTCGGCATCATCAACCCGATCGCCGGCATCGTCACCTTCCTCGGCCAGCGCGTGCTGAAGGATCCGCTGGGCCAGATGTTCGCTTTCGAGTACGGCATTACCGGCAGCTGGGCCGACCCGAAGGTGGAAAAGCTCAAATCGGCTGCTTCCTCCGCGGCGCCCTCGGCGCCCTCGGGCAACTGAAGGACTGAAGAACATGGACACTGATACCCTGCTTGCCACCGCCGATTCGTGCCTGCTCGCCCCTTATGACCTCGAGGCGCGCCGGCTGGACGCGGTGTTCGCCGCGCTGTCGCGCCGCCGCGTGGAGCACGCCGATCTGTATTTCCAGTACACGCGCGCCGAGGGCTGGAGCCTGGAGGAGGGCATCGTCAAGTCGGGCAGCTTCTCCATCGAGCAGGGGGTGGGGGTGCGCGCCATCTCGGGCGACAAGACCGCGTTCGCGTATTCGGACGAGATCAGCATGCGCGCGCTGGAGGATGCGGCCCGCGCGACGCGCGCCATCGCCGCGGCGGGCGGCGGGAAGAAGACCCGGGTGGCGCGCAGGCCCGGCGCCCCGCAGCGCTACCAGCCGCTCGATCCACTCGCCTCGCTCGGCTCCGATGCCAAGGTCGCGATGCTGGAAAGGCTCGAGCGCCTGTGCCGGGCGAGGGATCCGCGCGTGGCGCAGGTGATGGCGCACCTCGGCGGCGAATACGAGGTGGTGCTGATCGCGCGCTCGGACGGCGCGATCGCTGCCGACGTGCGCCCGCTGGTGCGCCTGTCGGTGCAGGTGATCGCCGAGCAGGACGGCCGGCGCGAGAGCGGCAGCGCGGGCGGCGGCGGGCGCACGGATTACTCGCATTTCAGCGACGCTGTGCTCGAGGAATACGCGCAGCAGGCGGTGCACCAGGCGCTGGTCAACCTCGGTGCGGGCCCGGCGCCGGCGGGCACCATGACCGTGGTGCTCGGCCCGGGCTGGCCCGGGATCCTCCTGCACGAGGCGGTGGGCCACGGGCTGGAGGGCGACTTCAACCGCAAAGGCAGTTCGGCCTTCGCCGGGCGCCTGGGCGAGCGCGTCGCGGCGCCGGGGGTTACCGTGATCGACGACGGCACGCTGCCCCACCGGCGCGGCTCGCTCACCGTGGACGACGAGGGCAACCCGACGCGGCGCAACGTGCTGATCGAGGACGGCGTGCTGCGCGGCTACATGCAGGACAGCCTGAACGCGCGCCTGATGAAGATGCCGGTCACCGGCAACGGCCGGCGCGAATCCTTCGCGCATCTCACGCTGCCGCGCATGACCAACACCATCATGCTGGCCGGCCCGCACGACCCGCAGGAGATCATCCGCAGCGTGAAGCGGGGCCTGTACGCGGTGAACTTCGGCGGCGGCCAGGTGGACATCACCAACGGAAAATTCGTGTTCTCGGCGTCCGAGTCGTACCTGATCGAGGACGGCCGCGTGACGCGGCCGGTGAAAGGCGCGACGCTGATCGGCAACGGGCCAGATGCGCTGACGCGCGTGAGCATGATCGGCAACGACCTGCAGCTCGATTCGGGCGTGGGCACCTGCGGCAAGGAGGGCCAGTCGGTGCCGGTGGGCGTGGGGCAGCCGACGCTGCGCATCGACGCGCTGACCGTCGGTGGCACGGCATGAGCGCGTTGCCCTCCAACGAGACACGCTTTCTCGCCGGCGCCGGGGCGCTGGCGCGCGAGATCCCCGACGGCGCGTGCATCGGCCTGCCGCCGGACTATTCGCCGGTGGCGATGGAGGTGGTGCGCGCACTGATCCGGCGCGGCGCGAAGGACCTGAAACTGCTGGGCGTTCCGGTGCTCGGCCTGTGCGCGGACCTGCTGATTGGCGCGGGTTGCGTGCGCGAGGTGGAGACCAGCGCGGTGACGCTGGGCGAGGCGGGACTCGCGCCGCGCTTCACCGAGGCAGTGGAAAGAGGGAAACTCAAGATGATCGACGCGACCTGCCCGATGATCCATACCGGGCTGCAGGCCACCGAGAAGGGCGTGCCTTTCATG
>JBGQFF010000092.1:0-10879 GCA_041496745.1 Gammaproteobacteria bacterium | reverse complement strand
GGCGGACGTGGACCGCATCCGCCAGGCGCTGGAGAAGGCCGGCCTCAAGGCCGAGGTGCAGAACTTCGGCTCCTCGCGCGAGGTGCTGATCCGCATGCACCCGGAAAAGAACCAGTCGAACGCCGCCGTGTCGCAGAAGGTGATGCAGCTGCTGCAAGTCGACGGCAAGGCGGTCGAACTGCGGCGTGTGGAATTCGTCGGGCCGCAGGTCGGCGAGGAGCTGGCCGAGTACGGCGCGCTCGCGCTGCTGGTGACCGCCGTGGGCATCGTGCTCTACCTGTGGATGCGCTTCGAATGGCGCTTCGGCCTCTCGGCGATCATCGCCAACCTGCACGACGTGGTGATCATCCTGGGCTGCTTCGCTTTGTTCCAGTGGGAGTTCTCGCTGCCGGTGCTGGCGGCGGTGCTGGCGGTGCTCGGCTACTCGGTGAACGAGTCGGTGGTGGTGTTCGACCGGGTGCGCGAGAACTTGCGCAAGATGAGGAAGGCGAGCGTGCCGGAAGTGATCGACAGCTCCATCACCGGCGTGATCTCGCGCACCATCATCACCCACGGCTGCACGCAGATGATGGTCACCACCATGCTGGTGTTCGGCGGGCCCGCCCTGCACTACTTCGCGCTGGCGCTCACCATCGGCATCCTCTTCGGCATCTACTCCTCGGTGCTCGTCGCCAGCCCGCTGGTGATGTGGCTCGGCGTGGACCGCGCGCAGTTCATCCGGCCGGCGAAGAACCTCGAGAAGGACCGCAACGAAGGCGCCGTCGTCTAGCTACTTGAGGATCTGGATCAGGTTGGAGTAGTCGTCGGTCCAGGTACGCAGGCCCTCGCGGTCCTCGGCCGGCTCCGCGCCCACCGTCTCGAATTCATTGCCCTGCAGCGCCTTCGGGTCGCGCGACACCAGTACCCAGTCGCTCTGCGTGCGCGATTCGTCCTCGTCCGCGCCTTCGAACACCGCCACCGCGTGCGCGCCGTTCTCGCGCGCGATGCGCGCCACCACCGGCACCAGATCGAGGAACCGGTTGGAGACGTGGAAGGCGACGATGCCGTCGGGCTTCACCTGGCGCAGGTACAGGGCCAGCGCCTCCCTGGTGATGAGGTGCACGGGGATCGCGTCGCTGGAAAAGGCATCCACCGCCAGGATATCGAAATTCTGCGGCGGCTCGTGCTCGAGGCTCAAACGCGCGTCGCCGAGTTTCAGCTCGATCGTCGCCTCGCTGTCCGCCAGGTAGGTAAACTCCCGGCTGGCGACGTCGATCACGCGCGGGTTGATTTCGTAGAAACGGTAGGTGTCGCCCTTGCGGCCGTAGGCGGCGAGCGTGCCGGTGCCCAGGCCGATCACGCCGACGCGCATCGGCCCGGGGCGCTCGCGGCGCGCGAGCAGCGCCGCGCCGATCCCCGAACCGTGCTGGTAGTAGGTGGTCACCATGCCGCGCTGGTCCGGATGCAGGTATTGCTCGCCGTGCAGGATCACGCCGTGCAGCAGGCGGCGCAGGTGGTTCGCCTCGCCGGGCGTGCCGTACTCCTTCACGCGCAGCACGCCGTAGAAATTGCGCGACGCGGTGCGCACGTTCTCCTGGAACCGCAGGCCGTCGTAGATCGCCGCGCCGGTCACCCCCAGCAGCACGGCGAGGCTCATATTGCGCGCGAGGTCGTGCAGCGTGGCGCAGCGCAGCGCGGCGAGGAAGGCCACCGCGACCATCGCCAGGCCGAGCTCGTAGTAGCCGTTGAAGGCGAGCGGCGCCACCACCGCCACCAGCAGTCCGCCGAGCGCGCCCCCGGCCGACACCACCAGATAGAACATGGTCAGGTGCCGCGGCGGCGGCCGCAGGCGGTAGAGCTCGCCGTGGCAGAAGAAGCAGGTGACGAACAGGCCCGAGAGGAAGATGCCCAGCTGGATCGGCAGGTCGAACTGGTAGTCGGTGTCCACCAGCAGCCACGCCATCCCGATCAGCCACACCAGGCAGAAGCTCCAGAAGATCTGCGAGCGGTACCAGCCGCCTTCGAAAGCGAGGATGAAGGTAACCAGATACAGCGTCAGCGGCGCGAGCCACAGGAGCGGGATCGCCGCCACGTTCTGCGTGACATGGTTGGTCACCGCGAGGAGCATCACCGAGCCGGTCGCCGACAGCGCCAGCCAGTGCAGCACCGCGGACCGGCCGGGCGGCGGCGCGTCGGGCAGCGCCGCTGCGTTCGCGGCGGTCGGCGCGCCGCTCTTCCAGGCGAGCGCCGCGCAGGCGAGCGCGAACAGCCCGAACAGCCACGACCAGCCCGCCACCTGCTCGCCGTTGGAAAGGAAGGGCTCCACCACGAGCGGGTAGCCGACCAGCGCGGCGAGCGAGGCGACATTCGACAGCGCGAACAGGCGGTACGGGTTCGCCCCGGGGCGCGCGCGCGCGAACCAGGCCTGCACCAGCGGGCTGGTGGCCGAGAGCAGCAGGTAGGGCAGCCCGACCGCGGCGCCGAGCAGGAGCAGGATGGCGGTGATGGGCTCTTCGTCACCGAGCGGCTTCCAGCGCTCCGAGGGCGCGATCGGCAATGCGGCTGCCGCCGCCGCGAGCAGCGCGATATGCAGGATGGCCTGGCGGCGGGGCGCGAGCTTCGCGTTCGAGGCGTGCGCGTAGGCGTAGCCGGCGAGCAGCAGGCTCTGGAAAAACAGCATGCAGGTGGTCCACACCGCCGCGCCGCCGCCGAACCACGGCAGGATCAGGCGCGCGATGAGCGGTTGCACCAGGAACAGCAGGAACGACGACAGCGCGATGACGGCGGCGTGCAGCATCGGCCGCCTACTTACTGGATGTCTTTGGGGTAGGGTTTGCCCAGCATCCAGGCGGCGATCGCGCCCACCGTCTCGGCTTCCTTGCCGTAGTAGCCGTGCGGTGACAGCGGGTCGCAGGGGCCGGTCTCGGGCGGCTTGCCGCCCTTCACCGAGACCAGCGGATAGGTGTTGCCGAGCCGCGCCGCGTCGCGGTACGGCGTGCTCTGGCAGGCGTCCTCGCGGTGGTGCACGATAAGCAGCGGGATCTTCACGCTCGAGAAATCGAACGCGGACAGCGCCGGCTGCCGGCCCACCCAGAAGAGCGACGAGGACAGCACCACGCCCGCCAGCTCGCCGTCCAGGGCGCGTGCCTGGTGGGCGGCGGAAATGGTGCTGCGGCTGGTGCCGACCAGAAACACCGGCAGTCCGGGGTAGCGCCGCTTCACTTCGGCCAGCACCGCGCGCAGGTCGGCGGTGTGCGCGGCGCTTGCGCGGAATTCATCGGACATGCCGGCGCCGGCCTGCTGGTCGGTGGGGTTGTCGAGGATCACCGGCAGGATGCCCTCGGCGATGAACTCGCGCCGCGATCTCGGCAGGAAGTTCTGCGCGCCGAACTTCACCTGGCCGTTCTCCATGCGCAGGCGGATGTTGCCGCCGCCGCCGATCAGCATCAGCGCCGCGGCTTGCGGTTTGACCTCCCCCATGCCGGCGATGAAGAAGGACAGGGTCACCCCCGGGCGCGTTTGCAGCGTCACCACTTCGCGCGCATGCGCCGGCAACGCCAACAGCAACAACCCGGCAAGGAGCAGCTTCAAACGCGCTTCGCCAGCGCGGGCGCGAGGCCGATGTAGGACGCGGGCGTGAGCGCGAGCAGGCGCTTTTTCGCGTCGGCCGGGAGCGGCAGCGAGCGGATGAAGGCGGCGAGCTGCCGGCGCTCGAGCCGCTTGCCGCGGGTGAGCGCCTTGAGCTTCTCGTAGGCGTCGGGCACGCCGTGCTTGCGCATCACCTGCTGCACCGGCTCGGCGAGCACCTCCCAGTTCGCTTCCAGGTCCTCGGCCATGCGCGCCGGGTCGGCTTGCAGCTTGCCCAGGCCGCGCAGGCAGGCGCCGTAGGCGAGCAGCGTGTGGCCGAGCGCGGTGCCGGCGTTGCGCAGCGCGGTGGAGTCCGACAGGTCGCGCTGCCAGCGCGACACCGGCAGCTTGTCGGCGAGGTGGCGCAGCAGCGCATTGGCGACGCCGACGTTGCCCTCGGAGTTCTCGAAGTCGATCGGATTCACCTTGTGCGGCATGGTGGAGGAACCGACCTCGCCCGCCTTGGGTTTCTGGCGGAAGTAGCCGAGCGACACGTAACCCCACAGGTCGCGGTCGAGGTCGAGCAGCACCGTATTGGCGCGCGCGTAGGCGTCGAACAGTTCCGCGTAGGAGTCGTGCGGCTCGATCTGCGTGGTGTAGGGATTGAATTCCAGGCCGAGGCGCTCGACGAAACGCCGGCAAAACGCCTCCCAGGGAAAGCCCGGGTAGGCGGCGACGTGCGCGTTGTAGTTGCCCACCGCGCCGTTGATCTTGCCGAGGATCGCTACGCGCTCGATCGCCTCGCGTGCGCGCTTGAGGCGCTGCGCGAAGTTCGCCATCTCCTTGCCCAGGGTCGTCGGCGAGGCGGGCTGGCCGTGGGTGCGCGAGAGCATCGGTCTTGCGGCGTGCCGGCGCGCGAGCGCGCGCAGCGCGGCGATCAGCGCATCGAGCCGCGGCAGCAGCACGCGGTCGCGCGAATGCGCGAGCATCAGCGCGTAGGCGAGGTTGTTGATGTCCTCCGAGGTGCAGGCGAAGTGGATGAACTCGAGCGAGCGCTGCACCTGCGCGTTCTTCGCCAGCTTGCCCTTCAGCCAGTACTCGATCGCCTTGACGTCGTGGTTGGTCTCGGCCTCGATGTTCTTGATGTGCGTGGCGTCCTTCTCGGAAAAACCTGCCACCAGGCGCTCGAGCGCCGCCACGGTCGGGCGCGAGAAGGGCTTGAGCTCGCGGATGCGGCGCTCGGCGGCAAGGGCCTTCAGCCACTCCAGTTCCACCAGCACGCGGTGGCGGATGAGGGCAGCTTCGCTGAAGTAGGGCCTGAGGGGATCGGCCGATTTCTCGTACCGGCCATCGAGAGGCGAGATCGCGCCAAGCGCCGTGGGCATAGGCCCCATCATATATAATCCGCGCCCGCCATGACGATGAAACTGCTCGCTTCCCCCGCCAGTCCCTACACGCGCAAGGTGAGGATCGTGCTCGCCGAGAAGCGCATCGACTGCGACATCGAGAGAGTGGAGGTGCAGCCGGTGGACAACCCGGTCAACGCCCACAACCCGTTGGGCAAGATCCCCACGCTGGTGCTGGACGACGGCACGGCGCTCTACGACTCGCGCGTGATCGTCGAGTTCCTCGACAACGCCTCGCCCATCGCGCGGCTCATCCCCGAGGACAAGCGCGAGCGCGTCGCGGTGCGGCGCTGGGAGGCGCTCGCCGACGGCGTGCTGGATGCGGGCATCCTGGTGCGCTACGAGTCGCTGCGGCCGAAGAACGAGCAGAGCGCGGCCTGGACCGGCAAGCAGGCGGCGCGCATGCACCGCGGCCTCGCGCAGTTGCAGGCCGACCTCGGCGACAAGCCCTGGTGCCAGGGCGACCGATATACGCTGGCCGACATCGCGCTCGGCTGCTGCCTCGGCTGGATCGGCTTCAGGAAACCCGCCGGCATCGACTGGCGCGCGCATTACAAGGGGCTGGCGAAGCACTACGACAAGCTCATGGAACGCCCGGCGTTCGCCGACACCGTTCCCACCACTTAAGCGATCACCGCTCCACCCAGACAGACCTCGCCGTCGTAGAGCACCACCGACTGGCCTGGCGTGACCGCGCGCTGCGGTTGCGAGAACGCCACCGCGATTTCCTCGTCCTCGACGCGCGCCACGGTGCAGGCGGAGTCGGCCTGGCGGTAGCGGGTCTTGGCCGAATGCGCCGTGCCGGCCGCCGGCGCATCCAGCACCCAGCTCGCGTCCAGCCCTTGCAGCGAGGAGCGCAACAGCAGCGGGTGGTCGTGGCCTTGCACCACCACCAGCTCGTTGGTCGCCATGCGCTTTTCCGCCACGTACCAGGGCTCGCGCCCTTCATCCCTGCGGCCGCCGAGGCCGATGCCCTTGCGCTGGCCGATGGTGTAGAAGGCGAGCCCGATGTGCTCGCCGAGCCGTTTTCGCCCGGGCGTGACGATCGGCCCCGGCGTCTTCGGCAGGTAGCGGTTGAGGAACTCGCGGAACGGCCGCTCGCCGATGAAGCAGATGCCGGTCGAGTCCTTCTTGGCGTGATTCGGCAGGCCGGCTTGCGCGGCAATGCGGCGCACTTCCGGCTTCTTCAGGTGCCCTACCGGGAACATGACGCGCGAGAGCTGCGCCTGGGTCAGCCGGTGCAGGAAGTAGCTCTGGTCCTTGCCCGCGTCCGCGCCGCGCAGCAGTTCCACCTTCCCGTCCTTCTCGCGCAACTGCGCGTAGTGCCCGGTGGCGATGCGCTTGGCGCCCAACTGCATGGCGCGCTCGAGGAACGCCTTGAACTTGATCTCGGCATTGCACAGCACGTCCGGGTTCGGCGTGCGCCCGGCCGCGTACTCGGCGAGGAAACTCGCGAACACGCGCTCGCGGTACTCGGCGGCGAAGTTCACCGCCTCGAGCTCCACGCCGATCACATCCGCCGCGGCGGCCGCGTCGACCAGGTCCTCGCGCGTGGAACAGAACTCGTCGTCGTCATCGTCCTCCCAGTTCTTCATGAACAGGCCGACGACGTCGTACCCCGCGCGCTTGAGCAGCAGCGCGGCCACCGACGAATCCACCCCGCCGGACATCCCGACGACGACTTTTTCAGGCATAGGACTTCGACAGTACTTCGAGCGGGAAGCTCCTTCCCGCGAGGTAGTCGTCCACGCACTGCTGCACCAGCGGCGAGCGGTGCTCGGCGCGCCGCGCCGCCAGCTCGGCAGGCGTCAGCCAGACAGCCGCAATGATCTCGTTGTCGAGCTTACGCCCCTCCTCCACGCCGTCCACGCGGCCGAGGAAGGCGAAGCGCAGGAAAGTGACGTCCTCCTCCTTGTCGTAGCGCCAGCGGTAGATGCCAAGGAGCGCCGTGGGCGTGAAGCGGTGCGCGGTCTCCTCCAGCACCTCGCGCGCCACGGCCTGCGCGAGCGACTCGCCCGGGTCGAGGTGGCCGGCGGGCTGGTTGAGCACGCGCTGCCCGTTCGCCATCTCCTCCACGAAAAGGAATCTCCCGCCGCGCTCGATCACCGCCGCGACGGTGACGCTGGGCCGCCAGCGGCTCATGCGGCTTTGCGCGTGTTCTTCTTGATGAACTCGGCCATGCGCGCCACGCCCTGCTCGATCGCCTGCTTGGACGCCGCGTAGGAAAAGCGCACGTGCTGGCCCTCGCCCGGCACGCGCGAACCGAAATGGATGTCGGCGAGCACCGCGACCCCCGCCTCGTGCAGCAGGCGCTTGCGGAACTCTTCGGAGTCCGCCGCGCCGATCATCTTGCAGGCTTCCGTCACGTTGGGCCAGGCGTAGAACGCCCCGCCCGGGTTGCGGCAGGCGACGCCCGGCACCTTGTTGAGCAACCCCACGATCAGGTCGCGCCGCTCGAGGAAGCTCGCGCGCATCATCGCCGCCGCGTCCTGCGGTCCGGTGATCGCCTCCAGCGCCGCCCACTGCGAAATCTGCGAGGCGCAGGACTCGGTGTTGGTGATCCAGCGCGTGAAATGCGGCGCGAGCACGGGGTTGGAGGTGAAGCCGATGCGCCAGCCGGTCATCGCCCAGGCCTTCGAGGCGCCGTCGGAGATGATGGTGCGCTCGTACATGCCGGGCAGCTGCGCGATGGAGAAGAATTCTCCCGTGTAGCACAGCCGCGAATAGATCTCGTCGGCGTAAATCCATACGTCCGGGTGCTTCCTCAGGATCGCCGCAATCGCCTCCAAATCCTTCCTCGACAGCAGGCCCCCGGTGGGGTTGTGGGGGGTGTTGAGGATCAGGAGCCTGGTCTTCGGCGTGATCAGGCGTTCCAGATCCGCCGGGTCGAACGCGAAATCGCGCGCCTCGTGCAGGTGGATCGGCACGGCCTTCGCGCCGTGGGCCACGATCTGCGATTCGTAGATCGGGAACCCCGGGTTCGGGTAGATCACCTCGTCGCCCGCGCCGTAGTCGGTGGTCGAGAGGATGGCGTAGGCGATGAACGGTTTCGCCCCCGCGCCGACCACCACGTCTTCAGGCCGGATCGGCAGCCCGCCGCGCATGCCGGCCATGTACCTGGCCGCCGCCGCGCGCAACTCGTCGATGCCGGCCGAGGGCGTATAGCCGTGCTTGCCGCCCTTGATCGCCCGGATCGCCGCCTCCTGCACGTTGTCCGGCGCCGGGAAGTCCGGCTGGCCGATGCAGAAGCTGACGATGTCCTTGCCCTGGCGCGCGAGGGCGTTCACCTCGGCGAGGACGACGAAGGCGTTTTCGGTGCCGAGGCTCTGCGCCCGGCGGCTGATGGCAGGCATGTGTTCCCCCTGAACGGCGCATTTTACAGTGCTAGGATTCCGGCCCATGCTGGTCAACTGCGCCGTCTACCAGGACGGGAAAAAGCTCGCGGACATCACCCGGCGCGAGATCAAGTCCTACCTCAGCCGGCCGGACTGCTTCGTCTGGGTGGCGCTGCGCGACGCCGACGCCGCCGAACTCGGCGAGATGCAGGAGGAGTTCGACCTGCACGCGCTGGCGGTGGAGGACGCGCACCACGGCCACCAGCGGCCCAAGATCGACGAGTACGGCGATTCGCTGTTCGCCGTGCTGCACACGGTCGAAGTGGCGGGCGACGAGCTGAAGGTCGGCGAGATGGACGTGTTCATCGGCAGGAACTATGTCCTGTCGGTCAGGAACCACGCCGAGCGCGGCTTCCAGGAGGTGCGCGCGCGCTGCGAGCGCGAGCCCGAGCTGCTGCGCCGCGGCTCGGGCTATGTGCTCTACGCGCTGATGGACGCGGTCGTGGACCGCTACGCCCCGGTGCTGGATGCCGTGGAGACCGAGCTCGAGGCGCTCGAGGAGAAGATCTTCTCCGGCAAGTCGCCGCGCGAGAACATCGAGGCGATGTACTACGTGAAGCAAAAACTGATGACCCTCAAGCACGCGGTGACGCCGTTGCTGGAAGCCTCGGGGCGCCTGTACGGCGGACGCGTGCCGCAGGTGTGCGCCGGGCTGGGAGAGTACTTCCGCGACGTCTACGACCACCTGTTCCGGCTCAACCAGTCGATCGACACCCTGCGCGACACGGTGACCACCGCGATCCAGGTGAACCTCGCCATGATCACCATCGGCGAGAGTGAGAACACCAAGCGCCTCACGGCCTACGCCGCCCTGGTGGCGGTGCCCACCATGATCGCGGGCGTCTACGGCATGAACTTCGAGCACATGCCCGAGCTCAAGTGGGCTTGGGGCTACCCTGTGACCATTGCCGTGATGGTCGCCATCGACTCCTACCTCTTCTACCGCTTCCGCAAAACCGGCTGGCTGTAGGTTGGGCCAACGGCCCAACACTGGGCCAACGGCCCAACACTGGGCCAACGGCCCAACACTGGGCCAACGGCCCAACGTTGGGCCATGGGCCCAACCTACAGGATTGCGGTGCGCACCGCGTCCTCCACCTTCTCGAGGAAGACGAAGTTGAGCTTTTCCTTCGCCTCGGCCGGGATGTCCTCGAGGTCCTTTTCATTCCGCTTCGGCAGCATCACCGTCGTGATGCCCGCGCGCAGGGCGGCCAGGGTCTTTTCCTTCACCCCGCCGATCGGCAATACCAGCCCCCGGAGCGAGATCTCGCCCGTCATCGCCACGTCCGAGCGGATCGGCTTGCCTTGCAGCAGCGAAGTCAGCGCGAGGAACATGGCCACCCCCGCGCTCGGGCCGTCCTTGGGCGTCGCCCCCGCCGGCACGTGCACGTGGATGTCGGTCTTGTCCAGCGCATCGCCGCTCCAGGTCTTGGCGAGCGTGAGCGCCGCCTGCGCGGACTCCTTCATCACGTCGCCCAGTTGCCCGGTGAGGATGAGCTTGCCCGAGCCCGGCACCTTGGCGGCCTCGATGAACAGGATGTCGCCGCCCACCGGCGTCCAGGCGAGCCCCGTGGCCACGCCCGGCACCGAGGTGCGCAGCGCCACCTCGTTCTCGAACTTCCTCGCGCCAAGGATGGCGTGCAGGTCGCCCGCGTCCACTGCCACGCTTTCAGCCTTGCCCTCCGCAATGCGCATCGCGACATGCCGCAGCACCGAGCCGATCTCGCGCTCGAGGTTGCGCACGCCCGCCTCGCGCGTGTAGCCGGCGATGATCTCGCGGATCGCCGCATCGCTGGCCGACGCCTGCTCCGCCTTCAGTCCGTTCGCCTCGAGCTGCTTCTTCACCAGGTACTTGCGCGCGATCTGCAGCTTCTCTTCCTCGGTGTAGCCGGGAAGCTGGATGATCTCCATGCGGTCGCGCAAGGGGCCCGGGATCGGGTCGAGCACGTTCGCCGTGGCGATGAACAGCACCCGCGACAGGTCGAAGTCCACGCCCAGGTAGTTGTCGCGGAATTTCGCGTTCTGCTCCGGGTCGAGCACTTCGAGCAAGGCCGAGGACGGGTCGCCGTGGAAGCCGCCCATGCCGAGCTTGTCGATCTCGTCGAGCATCAGCACGCCCGAGCGCGTCTCCGCGCGCTTGAGCGCCTGGATCACGTTGCCCGGCAGCGCGCCGATGTAGGTGCGCCGATGGCCGCGAATTTCCGCTTCGTCGTGCAGGCCGCCCAGCGCCACGCGCTGGAACTTGCGTCCCGTGGCCTTGGCGATCGACTGGCCGAGCGAAGTCTTGCCCACCCCCGGCGGCCCGACGAAACACAGGATCGGGCTCTTGCCCTCGGGGTTGAGCTTCCTTACCGCCAGGTACTCGAGGATGCGGCGCTTCACCTTCTCCAGGCCGTGGTGGTCTTCATCCAGCACCTTGCGCGCCTCGGCGATGTCCACCGCCTTCTGCGGATCCATCTTCCACGGCAGCTCGGCCATGAGCTCCAACCAGGTGCGCAGCATCGAGCCCTCGCCCGAGCCCTCGCCCATGCG
>JBGQFF010000091.1:0-11059 GCA_041496745.1 Gammaproteobacteria bacterium | reverse complement strand
GCCTTCCACGCGCACCTGGCGCTCGAGGTCGGACCACAGGAACACCAGGCAGGCCCGCGGCTGCGCGGCGAGCTCGCGCCCCTTGCGGCTCGCGTAGTTGGTGTAGAAGACGAAGCCGCCGCCGTCCAGGCCTTTCAGCAGCACCACGCGCGCGGCGGGCGCGCCGGCCGGGGACACCGTGGCGAGCGTCATCGCGTTGGCCAGCGGCAGTTGCGCCGCCTGGGCGTCCTCGAACCAGCGCTGGAACTGGACCAGGGGGTCGGCGTGCGCGTCGGCTTCCGCGAGCCCCGTGCGCATGTACTCCTGGCGCAGGTCGGTGATTTTCATAGGGGGGATTCTATAAGAATGGACGCGTAAATCAGCAGCTTGCTGCGCGCTGCTGAGTGTTGGAGGCATGAGCGCGGCGCGCGCGCGCCGCGCTCATGCGGCGGTGCGCCTATCGCGTGCGCGCCGCGCCGAGCGGAAATAGTTCGTGATTTTCCCTCGGAGACATTGACATGCTCCTCTGGATTCGGCATCTTTCGCCCACCGCTGCTCCGCGGCGGGAAATATCCGGATCTCCAGAGTTTCGTTCCGTTCAGAGGAGAAACACAGATGGCGAAGAAGAAAGCGAAGAAGGCAGGCAAGAAGCGTAAGCCGAATGCGGCGTTCATGAAGCCGATGAACCCGAGCGCGTCGCTCGCGGCGGTCATCGGCTCGAGCGCCCAGCCGCGCACCGAAGTGACCAAGAAGATCTGGGGCTACATCAAGCGCAACAGCCTGCAGGACAAGAAGAACCGTCGCATGATCAACGCCGACGACAAGCTCAAGGCGGTGTTCGGCGGCAAGTCGCAGGTCTCGATGTTCGAGATGACCAAGCTGGTCAACAAGCACCTGAAGTAACCGGTTCAGGGGAGTCAAGAAAAGGCCGGGAGGCGCGAGCCCCCCGGCTTTTTTTCTAGCGGTGATACGCGGTCACCCTTTCCACTTCGTTCTTCGACCCGAGGATCACCGCCACGCGCTGGTGCAGGCCCTTGGGTTGCAGGTCGAGGATCGGGGTCCTGCCGTCGGTGGCGGCGCCGCCCGCCTGCTCGACGATGTAGGCCATGGGATTCGCCTCGTACATCAGCCGCAGGCGGCCCTCCTTGTACCTGGCGTCGCGCGGGTACATGAAGATGCCGCCGCGCGAGAGCACGCGGAACACGTCCGCCACCATGGAGGCCACCCAGCGCATGTTGAAGTCCTTGCCGCGCGGGCCGTCCGTGCCGGCGAGGCACTCGTCGATGTAGCGCCGCACCGGCGGCTCCCAGCGGCGCCGGTTGGAGACGTTGATGGCGAATTCCGCCGTGTCCTCGGGGATGCGGATGTCGGGATGGGTGAGCACGAAGGTGAAGCTCTCGCGGTCCAGGGTGAAGCCGTGCGCGCCGTCGCCCGCCGAGAGCACGAACATCGTGGTGGGGCCGTACACCGCGAAGCCCGCCGCCACCTGCTGGCGCCCGGGCTGCAGGAAAGCGGCCTCGTTCGCCTCGCACTGCTCGCCGCTCGCCGCCTTGGGACAGCGCAGCGCCGAGAAGATGGTGCCCACCGAGATGTTGACGTCGATATTGGAGGAGCCATCGAGCGGGTCGAACAGCAGCAGATACTCGCCCTTGGGGAAATGCGTCGGGATGGGCCGCGGCAGCTCCATCTCCTCCGAGGCAAGGGCGGCGAGGTTGCCGCCCCATTCGTTGGCCTCGAGCAGGATTTCGTTGGACAGCACGTCGAGCTTCTTCTGCACCTCGCCCTGCACGTTTTCGGTGCCCGCCGAGCCGAGGCCGTCGGCGAGCGCGCCCTTGTTGACCCGCGTGCTGATCGCCTTGCACGCGCGCGCGACGGTCTCGATCAGCAGCCGCAGGTCGGCGTTGATCTTGCCTGCATGCTGGCGCTGGATGAGGAACTGGGTCAGGGTGACGCGGCGCATGGCGGGCCTCATTTTACCCGCCGCCATGCGAACCACCCGCCGGAGAACAGGAACGCCGCCATCGACCAGAACACCGGGCCCATGCCCAGCACCGCGCCGAGCGCGCCCATGACCAGCGGCAGGACGGTGTGGCTGCCGTTGAGCATGGTCGTGCGCACCCCGATCACCTCGCCCTGGCGCCCCGGCGGCGAGGCGGCATAGAGCAGCGACATGATGAAGGGCTGGGCGCAGCCCAAGCCGAGGCCGAGCAGGAAGGAGAGCGCCATCAGCAGCGGCACGCTCTTGGCGAGCGGGAACAGGGCGTAGGACACGCCGGCGACACCCATCGCCGTGATCACCATCGGCCATTCCTTGAGATGCCGCGACACCGCGGGCATGGCGAGCCGCACGGCGAAGGTGGCCGCGGCGAAAGTTCCCATGACGATGCCGATGGTCGAGGCCGAGAGCCGGATGCTCGAGCCGTAGACCGGCATGACGAAGGTGTAGAGGTCCCAGCCCATCGCCAGCACCGCGCTGGCGATGAAGGCGCTGCGCAGCCGCGGGTCGCGCAGCAGGTCGCCGATGCGCCGCTCGCCGCCCTGGTGCTGCGCGCCGGCCGCGCCCGGCAGCAGGTGGCGGCGCCAGTAGAGCACCAGGCAGGCGAGTGCGGGGAACGCCGCGAGCATCAGGAACGCGGCGCGATGGCCGACGCCGTCGATAGCGAAGCCGGCGAGCAGCGGGCCGCAGAAGCCGCTGATGGAGAAGCCGAGCGCAAACCAGCTGAAATTGACCGCGCGGTCGGCGGGCTTGCCGAGTTGGCCGATGACGTTGTTCAGCGCCACGTGGTAGAAAAGGAAGCTGGTGCCGATCAGCATCGCCGCGAGGTGCAGGGCGGCGAGGCCCGGCCACAGTCCCGGCAGCGCCACCGCGGCCACCAGGGCGACCGAGCTGTAGAGCATCGGCTTGAGCGGGCCGATGCGATCAACCATCCTGCCCACGGTGACCGCGAGCAGCATCGGCAGGAAGGCGTAGAGCGACATTAGCACGCCGACCGTGAGCGGCGTCGCCCCGAGGTGGATGCCGTAGAGCGCCACCGTCACCCGGCTGCCCACGAAGGCGACATGGGTCAGCACGGTGAGCAGGATCGCCAGGGCGAGCGTCACGCCATGGATTGTCGCAGCTTGCCGGCGGTGACCAGCGCAACGCCCAGGCAGGTGACGGCGATGCCGACCAGCGTCAGTGCGCTCGGCACCACGTCGAACATCAGGTACTCCAGCACCACGGCGAAGATCGGCGTCAGGTACAGGATGCTGGTCACCTTGGTGGCCTGGCCATGGCGCATCAGGGTGTGCAGCGCGTTGACGGCGAAGATCGAGGCGAGGATCACGAGGAAGGCGATCGAGCCCAACAACGGCCAGCTCCAGTCCACCTTCGCGCCTTCGAAGGCGAACGCCAGCGGCGCAAGCATCAGGAGCGAGGCGGCGAACTGGATCCAGGCCGCGCTGGTGAGGTTCACGGCGGGGCAGAATACGCGCTGGTAGAGGGTGCCGGCGGTGACGCCGGCGAGCGACACGATGACGGCGACCAGCGCCCCCAGCGTCATTTCGCGCACGTCGATCTGGTGCCAGACGATGAGCACCACGCCCGCCAGGCCCACCGCAACGCCCGTCCATTGCCTCGGTGCGAGCCGCTCGTGCATCCAGCGCCGGGCGATCACCGCCGTGAGCAGCGGCTGCGCCGCGAGGAGCAAGGCGACGATGCCGGCGGAGAGCCCCAGGTACTGCGCATAGTGGCTGCCCGAAAGCTGGATGCCGTGCATCAGCAGCCCGGCCACCACGATGTGCGCGAGTTCGCGCCGTGAAGCCGGCCAAGGCGGGCGCAGCCAGAGCAGGACCGGCGCCAGGCAGAGCAGCCCGACGGCGTAGCGCAGCGAAAGGAAGGTGAACGGCGCCGCGTACTGAATCCCGACCTTCGTGGCGAGGTAGCCCGAGCCCCAGACCGAGACGAAGTACCACGCCAGCAGGGTATCGACCCAGCGGCGCGAGCCTGCGGGTTCTACGGCCAGAGCGGCAGGCCGGAGAGTCCGGCGGTCTCGGGTTGCCCGGTCATCAGGTTGGCGTTCTGCAGCGCTTGGGCCGATGCCCCCTTGCCGAGGTTGTCGATGGCGCCGAGCGCCACGACGAGCCCGGTGCGGGCGTTCACGGCGTAGGACAGGAACGCGAGGTTCGAGCCGGTGGCCCAGCCGGTGTGCGCGCTGCGGCCATTCTCGAGCGGCATCACCTTGATGAAGGGTTCGTTGCGGTAGCTGGCCTGCGCCGCTGCGTACAACCGTTTGGCATCCGCGGCGCCGCTGGGCCGCGCGTAGCAGGTGGCGAGGATGCCGCGCGTCATCGGCACGAGGTGGGGCGTGAAGGCGATGGTGGATTTCCTGCCGCCGACCTGCGCCAGTGCCTTTTCCATTTCCGGCACGTGTGGATGCGCTTCCAGGCCGTAAGCAAAGACGTCCTCGTTCGTTTCGGCGTAGCCGAAGTCGCTCGCGCCTCCGCGGCCCGTGCCGGTGATGCCGCTCTTGGCGTCGATGACGATGCCCTCGGGCTCGATGAGGCCTTCCTTCACCAGCGGCGCGAGCGCCAGCAGCGCCGCGGCCGGATAGCAGCCGGGATTCGCCAGGCGCGATGCGCCGCGGATCTTCTCGCGCTGGCCGGGCAGCTCGGTGAGGCCGTAGGTCCAGCCCTCGACGAAGCGGTGGTCGCCGCCCACGTCCACGACCTTCACGCTCTTCGCCACCCGGGAGAGCGGTTCGCGCGACTTGCCGGTTGGCAGGGAGACGAACAGCAGGTCGACGCCGGTGATTTTCTCCGGCACGAACGGCTGGATGACGAGCTTGCCGGCCGGATGGCCTCCCAGCGCGGGAAAGCGCTGCGCGAGCGCCTGGCCGGCGGTGGACTCGCCGCCGACGTAGGCGACCTCGAAGGAGGGGTGGCCGGCGCACAGCCGCAGCAGTTCGCTGCCGCCGTAGCCGCTCACGCCGACGATTCCGATCTTCACGACCGGAATCGTAGCAGTTCAAGATGTAGGGTGGGCCGAGGCCCACCCTACGGTGCCATGGCGACTAGACCTGGCCGGGGGCGCGCGCCTGCAGCGCGGCGATGCGCTCCTCGACCGGCGGGTGCGTCGAGAACAGGGCGAAGATGCCCGAGGGTTTGTTCGTGATGCCCGCCGTCTGGATCGCGGGAGGCAGCGCGCCGGGTTCGAGCCCGCCCAGGCGGGCGAGGGCGTTGATCATCGGCCGCGGATTGCCGAGCAGTTCCGCGGAGGCCGCATCGGCGCGGAACTCGCGCTGGCGCGAGAACCACGCGACGATCATCGAGGCGAGGATGCCGAACACGATCTGGCTCACCAGCACCGTGATGTAGAAGCCCGGCCCGACGCCGCGCTCGGTGCGGAAGATCGCCCTGTCGACGAAGAAGCCGACGATGCGCGACAGGAACACGACGAAGGTGTTCACCACGCCCTGGATCAGGGTGAGGGTGACCATGTCGCCGTTGGCGACGTGGCCGATCTCGTGGCCGAGCACCGCCTCGACCTCTTCGCGGCTCATGGACTGCAGCAGCCCGCTGGACACGGCCACCAGCGAGGAATTCTTGAACGCCCCGGTGGCGAAGGCATTGGGCGCGCCTTCGTAAACGGCGACTTCCGGCATGCCGATGCCTGCCTTGTCGGCGAGGCGCTTGACGGTCTGCATCAGCCAGTACTGAGTGGTGCCTTCCGAGCCGTCGATGACGTGGGCGCCGGTGGACCACTTGGCCGCGGTCTTGGATATCAGCAGCGAGATGAAGGAGCCGGCGAAACCGACCACCGCCGAGAACATCAGCAGCCCGGTGTAGTCGATGCCTTCCGCCGCCAGCCACCGGTCCAGGCCGAACAGGTTGATGATCACCGACAGCAGCAGGACCACCGCCAGGTTGGTGGCCAGGAACAGGACGACGCGCTTCATCTCGATTGTCTCCTCATGCCGCGTGGAAACGGGCGCGGAATATTAGCGCAAGCTGGAGGCGCCAGCGGCGGATTTCAAGCCCCGCCGGCGTCCTCGAGGAGCATGCGCGCGCCTTTCTCGGCAATCGCGTAGGTGGGCGCGTTGGTGTTCCCCGAAGTGATGCGCGGCATGATCGAGGCGTCCACCACGCGCAGGCGCTGGATGCCGCGCACGCGCAAGCGCTCGTCCACCACCGCCAGCGCGTCCTGGCCCATCTTGCAGGTGCCGATGGGGTGGAAGATGGTGGTGCCCAGCTCGCCCGCGGCGCGCTCCAGGTCCGCTTCCGTCTGCACCGCCGGCCCGGGCCGGAACTCCTCCGGCCGGTACTTCGCGAGCGCCTCGGCCGCCATGATGCGGCGCGTGAAGCGCATGCCCTCCACCGCCACCTTGCGGTCTTCGGGCGTAGACAGGTAATTCAACTTGATTTCAGGGTAGGCCGCGGCGTCGGTGGCCTTGATGCGCACCCAGCCGCGCGAGGTCGGGCGCAGGTTGCAGACGCTCGGCGTGATGGCGGGGAAGGGGTGCAGCGGGTCGCCGAACTTGTCCAGCGACAGCGGCTGCACGTGCCATTCGATGTTGGCGGTGGGCTGTGCGGGGTCGCTCCTGGCGAAGGCGCCGAGCTGCGACGGCGGCATGGTGAGCGGGCCGGTCTTGAACAGCAGGTACTCCAGCCCCATCGCCGCTTTGCCGAAGAGGCTGTTCGCCGCCTCGTTCAGCGTCTTCACGCCGCTCACTTTGTATTGCATGCGGATCTGCAAATGGTCATGCAGGTTTTCGCCAACTCCGGGCAGATCGTGCACCACGGGAATGCCGAGCCCCTGCAGAAAACTTCCGCGGCCGACACCCGACAATTGCAGCAGTTGGGGCGACCCGATCGCGCCGGCGGCGAGGATCACCTCGCGCGAGGCTTTGGCGTAGCGCGAGTCGCCGCCGGCGCGAAACTCGACACCCGCGGCGGCACGCCCTTCGAATCTCAGCCGAGTCGCTTGTGCCTGGGTAACAACAGTCAGATTGGGTCGACTCATGACCGGACGCAAGAACGCCTTGGTTGCACTCCACCTTACCCCGCGCCTCTGGTTCATCTGGAAGTACGCGCAGCCCGTGTTGTCTCCTGTGTTGAAGGTTCGAATGGGTTGTATGCCGCACTCCTTGGCCGCCGCCCTCCAGGCATCCAGGATCTCCCATCGCACGCGCGGATCCTCCACGCGCACCTCGCCGCCCGCGCCGTAGGTATCCACCGCGCCGTGCTCGTAGTCCTCCAGCCCCTGGAACAGCGGCAGCATGTCGTTCCACGACCAGCCGGGATTTCCCAGCGACGCCCAATAGTCCCAGTCCTCCTTCTGCCCGCGCATGTGGATCATGGCGTTGATCGAGGAGCAGCCGCCCAACACGCGGCCGCGCGCGTAGTGGATCGAGCGGTTGGCGAGATGCGGGTCGGGCTCGGTCTTGTAGCACCAGTCGGTGCGCGGGTTGCCGATGGTGTACAGGTAGCCGACCGGCACGTCGATCCAGAACCAGTCGTCTTTGCCGCCCGCCTCGAGCAGCAGCACCGACACCGCGGGATCGGCGGACAGGCGGTTGGCGAGGAGGCAGCCGGCGGTGCCGGCGCCGACGAGCACGTAATCGAAACTTTCCAGGGTTTGCATGCACGGATTGTAGATATAGTTGGCGCCGATGTTGCGCATCGGCATAGACCTGGGCGGCACCAAGATCGAGGCGCTCGCCCTCGACACCACGGGAAACGAGGCTTTCCGCAAGAGAATTCCCGCGCCGCGTGGCGACTACGCGGCGACGCTCGCCGCGGTCGCCGCCCTGGTGCGCGAGGCAGGGGACGGCACTGTGGGCATCGGCATTCCCGGCGCGCTCTCCAAGGTCACCGGGCTGGTGAAGAATGCCAACTCGACTTGGCTCATCGGCAAGCCTCTCAAGCAGGACCTTGAAAAGGCGACCGGCCGGGAAGTGAAGCTGGCCAACGACGCGAACTGCTTTGCGCTGTCCGAAGCCGTGGATGGCGCCGGGGAGGGTGCCGAGGTGGTGTTCGGCGTGATCCTCGGCACCGGCGTGGGCGGTGGCATCGTGGTGCGCGGCGAGGTGCTCACGGGCCCGAACGCCATCGCCGGGGAATGGGGCCACAACCCCCTGCCCCTGCCCCAAGCCCGGGACCTGCCGCTACGTCCCTGTTATTGCGGCAGAACCGGCTGCATCGAGACCTACCTGTCAGGGCCGGCGCTCGAACGCGACGGAGGGGAAGCTGCGCTGGGCCGGTACGCGGAGCGACTGGCGCGCGCGCTGGCGGGCGTGATCAACATTCTTGACCCGGACGTGATCGTGCTGGGCGGCGGCGTCTCCAACGTGGCGCGCCTCTACGAGGAAGTGCCGAAGCTGTGGCAACGGCACGTGTTCTCGGACCGGGTGGCCACGCGCCTCCTGCCGCCCAAGCACGGCGACGCGAGCGGCGTGCGCGGCGCCGCTTGGCTGTGGGGACGTTAGAATGAGTCGATGAGAACACTCCTCCTGCTCACGCTGCTGGCGGCGCTCGCCGGCTGCGGTACCACCATGCAGGGCCGCGACCGCTGCGCCGAGCGGCTCGACGCGGCATGGAAAGACCTCGACGTCGCCAAGGTGGAAGGCTTCGCCGGCAGCGTGAGCCATGCCAAGGCGTTGGGCTTGCTGACCAGCGCCAAGACGCAGCAGGCGCTGGAGAACTTCGAGCGCTGCGCCGACGAAGCCGAGCGCGCGCGCTTCTACATCGCCGAGTCGCGCCGGGGGCGCTGAGCGCCGCTAGGCGTCCGGCCGCCCGCCGGGCCCGACGACGATGCGCGCCGAGCGCTCGGAGGTCCAGTAGGCCCAGGCCCAGTCGATCAGCACCACCAGGCGGTTGCGGAAGCCGATGAGAAAGTAGATGTGCGCGGTGAGCCAGGCCACCCAGGCGAGCCAGCCCCAGATGTGCACCCTGCCGAACATCGCCACTGCGGAGCTCCTGCCGATGGTGGCGAGCTGGCCGTAGTCGCGGTAGCGGTAGGGCAGCGGCGTTTTGTCCGCCAGGGCGAGGAGGATGTTGCGTGCGGCGTGGCGCCCCATCTGCTTGGCGGCGGGCGCCACGCCGGGTATCGGCGGCTGGTGCGAGGCGAGCAGCGCGAGGTCGCCCACCACCTGCACTTCCGCATGCCCGGGCACCGAAAGGTCGGGTTCGACGATGACGCGGCCGGCGCGATCGAGGGGCACGCCGAGCGTGGCGCCGATCGGCGTCGCCGCCACGCCGGCGCACCAGATCACGGTCTTCGCCTCCAGCCGGTCGCCACCAAGCTGCACGCCGCGTTCGTCGATGCCGGTGACGCGCCTGCCGAGCCATACGGTGACGCCGAGTCGCTCGAGCTGCAGGCGCGCGCGCTCGGACAGATCTGGCGTGTAGGGCGGCAGCACGCGCTCGGCGGCCTCGACCAGCACCACGCGCGCGTTGCGCGGATCGAATCTGCGGAATTCCCCTGTCAGCGTGTGGCGCGCGATCTCGGCGAGCGTGCCGGCCATTTCCACGCCGGTAGCGCCCGCGCCGATCACCACGAAGGTGAGCCAGGCGGCGCGCTTCGCCGGGTCGGCCTCGCGCTCGGCGTGCTCGAAGGCGAGCAGGATGCGGCGCCGGATTTCGAAGGCGTCCTCCAGGGTCTTCAGCCCCGGCGCGTGCGCGCGCCACTCGTCGTGGCCGAAATAGCTGTCGGTGACGCCGGTGGCGAGGATCAGGCGGTCGTAGGAGATTTCCTCGCCGTTCTCCAGCACCACTTTGCGCGCGGCCAGGTCCACGCGCCGCGCCTCGCCGTACAGCACGGTGGTGTTCTTCTGGCGCGCGAGGATGCGCCGGATCGGCTCCGCGACGGCCGGCGCGGCGAGGCCGGCGGTCGCCACCTGGTAAAGGAGCGGCTGGAACAGGTGGTGGTTGGTGCGGTCGAGCACCGTGATGTCGACCGGCGCGCCGCGCAGTGCGCGTGCCGCGAACAGCCCGCCGAAACCGCAGCCGAGGATCACGACGCGCGGGTTCATGCGGCTATCATAGCCAGAAGCGCCGCGCGGTGGCGAAGCGCCGCCACGCGCCGGGAAGTTGCGCGAACAGCTTGCGTTCACGCGCCCACGCCGGCGTTTTGCGCCCGGACAATTGGCGCGTCAAGCGCCGCGCCGATTCGATGTCGTTTAGCGCGCCGAGCAGGTCTTGCAGGTCCTTGAGGCTGCGGATCAGCGCCTTGGCGCTGCGGCCGGGGAACGCGCCCGACATGAATTCCGAGACGTAGCGCAGCCGCCGCAGGCGGACGCGCAGCGCGTGGCGCTCGGATGGGTCGGTCCACTCGGTGAGATCGGCGCGCCGCCGCGCCTTGCGGTCCAGGCGCTCGAGTGCCTTGCGCGCGAACGCGGGCCAGTCCTGCTGCGCTCCGCTCATCGCTCGCGGCAGTCTCAGCGGCGGGCTCGCCTGCAGCACGCGCCGCAGCGCCGCGTGCGCCAGGCGCTGCGGCGCGCGCGCCCGGGCGCGCAGCGCTGCGGGCGCATCGTGCATGAAGACGTCCCAGTCCCGCGCGGGGCCGGATACGCAAGCGAGCTCGCGCATTTGCCGGTGCAGCGCACGCACGTCGTCTTTGCGCCAGAGCTTGCGGGAGGCGCGCAGCACTGCGCGCAGCCGGCGCGTGCCGACGCGCATCTGGTGCAGGTGTTCGGGATCCGTGCCGGCTGCGGCGCCGGGCGCGTTCGCCGCGATCTGCTCCAGCGACTTCTGCAGCGCAGAGCGCAGCGCGGCCACGGCGCCTGTTCTTCGCTTAACGGCTATCATTGGCCCCACATGGAAGCGCTCAGGCCGGGACTCCAGGGTCGCGCCGACTTGATTGTCGGAGAGGAGCATACCGCGCCGCGCGTCGGCAGCGGCCGCGTGCACGTGCTCGCCACGCCGGTGATGATCAACCTGATCGAGGCGGCGGCGCTCGACGCGATCGAGCGCCTGCTGCCGCCCGGCCACCAGAGCCTGGGCACCGTGCTGAACGTGCGCCACATCGCCGCCACGCCGGTGGGCATGCGCGTCACGGCGAGCGCGGAGGTGACCGGAGTGGAGGGCAGGACCATCCGCTTTC
>JBGQFF010000090.1:0-11083 GCA_041496745.1 Gammaproteobacteria bacterium | reverse complement strand
TACACATTGATCAACTTAAGTCTGGCCTAACCCCTCAGTGCCAGCGCCCCGAAGGCGGTATCGGGAGCCTCGCTACGGGGATCCCCTCGTCTACCAAGGCGTCGTGTTCCTCCTGGCTTGCCTGCCCGCGGATCGACCGCGCACGCGCCTCCTGGTTGTGAATGCGCCGTGCTTCCGCCGGGAACTCCGTGCCCACATCCTCAGATTTCGTCAGCAACTCGTCCAGCATGCGAGAGTAGAGCTTCTGCGCGAGGGCCAAGGGGTCCTGCCCTGCCTGTTCGCGGGGAGCGGGTTGGGGCGCCCCGGTGTTGAACCGGGTCGCGGACGGCACGCGATCCACTTCCAGCGCGCCGCAGGTCGGACAGGCGACTAGCCCGCGAGCCTTTTGCCGCGCGTAGTCCTCAGCCGAGGCGAACCAGCCCTCGAACTGGTGGCCGGTGCCGCACAGCAGGTCGAAAATCTTCATAGAGTCGATTCTATGCCGATTGGGGAACCATGCTCGCCGAGCGCCTTGCCCCCTCCCCCGCTGACGAACAGCAGGTGAGGGCGGCGATGCGCCGGCTGGCGCGCTTCAAGGATCCGCGGCACAGCGCATTCCTGGACCAGTTGCCCAGGAACGCGCTCGGCCAGCCAGCGCGCCGCGCCGCGCACGCGATCGTTGCCCATAGCGGCCGTGGCTCGATTCTAGCGGTTGCTGTCGGCCCCGGCTTTGCAGACAATAGGCACCGGAGAACCAAGAAAAAATGCCGCTCGCCCACCGTCTCTACGACACCGCATTGGTACTCGCGCCCGCCGGCCGGCTGGACCACGACAACTGCGAGACTTTTCGCGAGGAACTCGCGCCGCATCTGCAACGCTCGGCAAGGGACGGCATGCCGATCGTGCTCGACCTGTCGGGCCTGGAGTATGTCTCAAGCGCTGGCCTGCGCTGCTTCATGCTGGCAGCGAAGCAGGCCAAAGCCCAGAACAGCCGCATCGTCATCGCCTCCATGCAGCCGGTGGTGGCCGAGATTTTCCAGATCGCGCGCTTCAATCTGGTGTTCGAGGCCTACCCGAAAGTGCGCGACGCGCTCGCTTCGCTGTCGCCAGCCGCGGCCGCCGCTTTCGACCGGGGATAGATCGGGTGCGCGTCCGCTTCTGGGGCACCCGCGGTTCGATCCCCGTCGCGCTCACTTCCGCCGATATCCGCGACAAGATCGCCGCGGCGCTGATGCGCGCCGCAGGCCGCAGCTTCGGGTCGATCGGCGAGGCCTACGCCTACGCCGAGCAGCACCTCGACTTCTCCCTGTCGCACACGTTCGGCGGACATTCGGCCTGCGTCGAGCTGGAAACCGGTCACGATGAATACTTCGTCTGCGACATGGGCAGCGGCGCGCGCCCTTTCGGCGCTCACGTACTGGCGCGACAGGCGGGCAGGCCGGCGACGGTCAACGTGTTCATGTCGCATGTCCACTGGGACCACATCATGGGCTTCCCGTTCTTCGGGCCGGCCTATGTCCCGGGCACGCGCATCCGCATCCATGGCTGCCACGACGTGCTGGAGCATGCTTTCCGCCTGCAGCAGGCCCCGCCCTGCTTTCCGGTGGAGTTCTCGCAACTGGCCGCGGATATCGAGTTCGTGCGGCTCACGCCCGGCGAGACGCGTGAGATCTCCGGCATCCGCGTGACGCCCGCGCCGCAGATGCATTCCGGCGACTCCTTTGGCTATCGCTTCGAGGCGCCGGGCAAGTCCTTCGTCTACACCACCGACTCGGAGCACAAGCTGGAGAAGCGCGCGCAGACCGAGCGCTTCGTCAAGTTCTTCCATGAAGCCGATCTCGTGGTGTTCGATGCCATGTATTCGCTTGCGGACGCCATCTCTGTGAAGGCGGACTGGGGGCATTCGAGCAACATCATCGGCGTCGAGCTCTGCCAGATGGCGCGCGTCAAGCACCTCGTGCTGTTCCACCACGAGCCGGCCTACGACGATTCCACCATCGAGGGCGTGTTGCGGGAAACGCGGCGCTTCGAAGAGCTGACCCGGGGCACGCAAGCGCTGCAGGTTTCTGCGGCCTACGACGGCCTGGAGATCGACGTCTGAGATCCGCTTGGTCCAAGCGGGCGGGCCCGCTGGCACTGGTGGTCGCGTTGATGGCCCTGCTCGCCGCGGAGCCGCAGTTCGTGCATGCGCTGCGTAACGCTCTGTTCGACGGCTACCAGAGGCTTTTCCCGCGCGAGCGGCGGAGCGCGCCGGCGGTCATTGTCGCGATCGACGAGCAGGCGCTGGAACGGCACGGGCAATGGCCCTGGCCGCGCACCAGGATCGCCCAGCTGATCGCCGGCGTCGCCGCCGCGAAACCCGCCGTGATCGGCATCGACCTGCTGTTCCCCGAGCGCGACCGCTTCTCGCCGGCCGAAGTGGCGCAGGAAGTGCAGGAGTTGTCGACGGACGTGGCGCGACGCCTGCGTTCCCTGCCATCGAATGACGCTGCGCTGGCCGCGGCCATCCGCGGCCGCAACGTCGTGCTCGGCGTCGCAGGCCTCGAGGCGCCGGATCCAAGGTTTCCGCGGTCTCCAGCGGCGGCGCCGATTGGCATCGTCGACGCTCCTGAGCTCGCGCTACGCCGCTTTGCCGGGCACCTGCAAAGCCTGCCGGTGATCGATCGCGCTGCCGCTGGGAGGGGCCTGCTCAGCGTCGACCCGGAGAGCAGCGTGATCCGACGCGCGCTGGTCGCGGGCGTGGTGGGGAATGTCATCGTGCCGGCGCTGAGCGTCGAGATGCTGCGCGTGGCGACGGGCGCCGCCCTGTCGCTGGTTGGGCGCGGGCGCGACCAGATCGAGCTCCGCCTCGGCGACGTCGCGATCCCCGCCCACGCCGACGGCCGCTTCTGGATCCGCTACGGACCGCATGATCCGGCGCGGTTCGTGTCCGCGGCGAAGGTGTTGGATGGCAGTGTCGCGCCCGAGGAAATCGACAGCAAGCTGGTGCTGATCGGAGTCACCGGGCTCGGGTTGCTGGACTATCAGACCACCGCGCTCGGCGAGCGCGTGCCCGGAGTCGAGATCCATGCCCAGATCCTGGAACAGATCTTCGACGGCGCCTACCTGCGCCGGCCGGCAGTGCTGCATTCGCTGGAAATGGCTCTGCTCGCCGCCGCCGCGCTGGTGCTCGCCTTCGGCGTGCCCGTGCTGGGCGTGGGCGGATCGGTCGCGCTGTACGCGGCGGTGGTGGCGGCGCTCGGCACGCTGGGCGTGGCAGGCTTCGCACAGGAGGGCATGTTGCTCGACGTCGCCTGGCCGGCGATCGGGGCCACCGCCGTGTTCGGCATCGTGCTGGCGGAGGCATTGAGCGAGGCCGACGAGCAGCGCCGGCGCCTGCGCGAGCAGGCGGCGCGAGTGACGGGCGAACTGGAATCTGCGCGGCGCATCCAGATGGGATTGCTCCCCGTGCCCGCCACCCTGTTCGCGCACGAGGTCCGCTTCGGCATCGACGCGCACTTGGAGCCCGCCCGCACCGTCGGCGGGGACTTCTACGACTGTTTCATGATCGATGCGCAGCGGCTGTTCTTCATCGTCGCCGATGTGTCCGGCAAGGGCCTGCCGGCGAGCCTGTTCATGGCGCTCTCCAAGACGCTGCTGAAGAGCGCGGCGCGGCACGCGGAGGATGTCGGCGGCCTGATGGTGCGCGCCAATGCCGAGGTATCGAATGAGAACCCGGAATCGCTGTTCATCACCGCGTTCGCCGGCATCCTGGACACGCGCACCGGCATGCTGGAGTTCTGCAATGCGGGGCACGAGCCGCCGTTCGCGCGGCCGCCGGGCGGCAAGCTGGCGCGCCTGGTGCACGCAGGCGGGCCTCCGCTATGCGTAATCGAGAACTACGCCTACCCAGTTGCCTACCGGGAGATTGCCGCAGGCGAGTGGATCTGTGTGGTCACAGACGGCGTCACGGAGGCGATGAACGAGTCCGGGGCGATGTACGGCGTGGCGCGCTTGCAGGCGGTGCTGCAATCGCTGCCGGAGGGTATTGCGCCCGCCGGCCTGCTGGCCGCCGTGCGTGCCGACGTGAGCCGCTTCGTCGGCGCTGCCGAACCCTCCGACGACCTGACGCTGCTTTGCTTGCGCTGGAACGGCCGCGTCGCCGCGGCGCCCGTCAATGAGCAACTAGCGGACGCTGATCTCGACGCGCCGGTTGCGAGGCTCGGCGATCTCGTCGTCGGTCGGGACTAGCGGCTCGCGCTCGCCGCGCCCCGCGATCTGCACGCGGGCCTCGGCGATGCCCAGCTTCACCAGCTCGCCGCGTACCCGCTCGGCGCGCTGCAGGGAAAGACGGTCGTTGAACTGCACGTTGCCGACGCGATCCGTATGCCCGATGACCACCACATCGGGCGCGTCGCGCTCGCGTAGTTCGGCCAGCATCTTGTCGAGCTCGACGCGCGATTCCGGCGTGAACTCGTCCGAGCCTTCGAGAAAATAGAGCAGGAAGGACTTGGGGCGCCCGGGCAGCGCGGCCAGCACCGAGCCGAACTCCCGCCGCACTTCGCCTTCCCCCAGGCGCTGTGCCTGGGGGCCGCTGCCGCTCACGATGCGGCTCGCTGCAAAGGGCTGGTTGAGCACCGCCCGCTCGCCGCCGCGCTCCACCACTACCGTACCCACCTTCCCGTCCGGCCCGGGCAGCACGACCACCAGTTCGTCGCCGACCTGCTGGTGCGAATAGACGATGAGCGCCATCACCAGCGCGGCGATCACGACCCCCATCTATTTTTTCGCTGGCTCTTCCACCTGCACGATGAATTCGGTGCCGCGCACGCCCATGATCGCCGCAGGCGTACGCACCTTCATCGCGTCGGGGGACTGTTTAACCATCTTGCCCGAAACCACGGCCAAGGTTCCCTTCTTGAGCGAAGCGTCAAAATGCCCGGCGTGCGTGGTGCTGTCGAAATCGTAGCGGTCCACCACCAGCACGCTGTTCGGGCCCGCGGACAACAGGCTGTTGTCGCTGAAAGTGACCCCGACCGAGCCATCGGCACCGGTGACCAGGGCATCCGCCTGGCGAATCGGCATGCCAACGCTCGCGGGCAGGCGATTGCCGTCGCGCTCGACATGCACGCTCCCTTTCGCGGTCTTGACCTGGCCGACGTCATCGGCCCAAGCGGTGCCCGCGACCGCCAGAACTGACGCAACTGCCGCAGCTGCAAAGACTTGGCGCATGATTCCTCCTGCTCGATTAGTGAGATTCTATAATGCCCGGGGAGAACAGGTAAGACCGTGAATTACGCCCGAGCCGGACAGTTTCTTGCGCGCCTGGACCAGCTCCGGCCGCTACAGGCCTTCCTGGAGGCATTCTGCGCCGATTCCGGGCTGCCGCGCCAGGAGTGCCTGCGCCTCAACCTGGTGCTGGAGGAGCTGTTCACGAACACCGTCAAGCACGGGCATCGCGGCGATTGCGACGCCCCGGTGTGGATCGGCCTGACGCGATCCGACGGGGCGGTGCAGCTAGTGTACGAGGACAAGGCGCCGCCGTTCAATCCTTACGCACGCTTGAGCGAGCCGGTTGTGGATACCACTGTTTCGATGCGGAAGATCGGGGGTCTCGGCGTGCTCCTGACCAAGGAGCTCGCGGCCACGCGCGACTATGCCTACCTGTTCGGCCGCAACCGCATCCGCCTGACCCTCGCCCCGGCCTGATCCTGGTGCCCGGGGCCGGACTCGAACCGGCACGGCCTTGCGGCCCAGGGATTTTAAGTCCCATGCGTCTACCAGTTTCGCCACCCGGGCAGCGACGGGGCGAGGAAGTTTGGAGGCGGGAGTCGGAATCGAACCGGCGTCCACGGCTTTGCAGGCCGCTGCATGACCACTCTGCCATCCCGCCCGGGGATGCAATGAAAAAGGGAAGGCCTCCCGGCCTTCCCTAACCTAATCTGGAGCGGGAGACGAGTCTCGAACTCGCGACCTCAACCTTGGCAAGGTTGCGCTCTACCAACTGAGCTACTCCCGCGTCATGGAGCCGGAAATTATAGCTCATCCCCGCGCGTGAGGCAGTGCGCGGCGCAGGTAGTGCAGCATGGAGATCACGGTCAGCACCGCGGCCACGTTGATCAAAATGGTGCCGAGCCATTGCGTGTTCAGCACCTCGAACAGGTCATCGTGGAACAGGAGCAGCGGAATTGCGATCATCTGACTGACGGTCTTCACTTTACCGATATACGCCACCGCGACGCTGCCCGACTGGCCGAGCTTGGCCATCCACTCGCGCAATGCGGAGATGGCGATCTCGCGGCCGATGATGATCAGCGCGATGACCGGCTCGACCCGCTCCAGTTGCAGCAGCATGATCAGCGCGGCTGCCACGATCAGCTTGTCGGCCACCGGGTCGAGGAATGCGCCGAAGGCGGACATCTGGTTGAGCGCGCGCGCGAGATAGCCGTCCAGCCAGTCGCTGAACGCCGCGACTACGAAAATCGCGCAGGCGGCGACATTCTTTCCCGTATACGACAACCACGCATCGGGCAGGTAGAAAACGCCGATGATGAGCGGGATCATGATGATGCGCAGCCAAGTGACCAGATTGGGTAGATTGAGCGGCATCAGTGCATCGCCTTGTAGATGCGCTCGGCCAGTGGCCGGCTGATGCCCTCGACCTGCGCGATCTCGTCGACGGCCGCTGCCTGCACCTCGCGCAGCCCGCCGAAGTGCGCGAGCAGGCGCTGGCGCCGTTGCGCTCCGATGCCCGGGATCTCGGTCAGCGCGGAGGTGGTACGCGACTTTGCGCGTCGAGCCCGGTGGCCGACGATCGCGAAGCGGTGCGCCTCGTCGCGGATCTGCTGGATCAGGTGCAGGCCCGGGTGCACAGGCGGCAGCCTCAAGCTGCGCTCCTCGGCTTCGACGATCAACTCCTCCAGACCGGGCTTGCGCAGCTCGCCCTTGGCGACGCCGACCACGGCGACTTCGTGCAGGCCGATCTCCGCCAGCGCCAGCCGCGCCGCTGAAACCTGACCCTTGCCACCGTCGATCAAGATCAGGTCGGGCATCCTGCCCTCCTCCGCGCTGACGCGCTCGTAGCGCCTGGTCAGCACCTGGCGCATGGCCGCGCAGTCGTCACCGGGCGTGATGTCGCGCAGGTTGAAGCGCCGGTATTCGCCTTTCTGCATCACCTGCCGGTCGTAGACCACGCAGGATGCGACGGCAGCCTCGCCCATGGTATGGCTCACGTCGAAGCACTCGATGCGCTGCGCCGAATCCGGCAAGCCGAGCGCTTCGCGCAGCGCGGCCAGCCGATCTTCCTGGGCGTTGCGCTCCCGCGCGCGCTGCTCCAGCGCGAGTTCCGCGTTCTTCGCCGCCATGGCCAGCCACACGCGCCGCTCTCCCTGCGCCGGCACTACCGCGTCGAACTCCACCGCGTGGCTCGCCAGCACCAGCGGCGGCGGCGGCTGGTCCACGTAGTGCTGTTCGAGGAAAGCCTGCAGCACCTCTTCCGGCGCAGCCGCGTCCGCATTCGCGGGAAAGAAGCTGCGGTCGCCGACATGCCGTCCACCGCGGATCATCGCCAGGTTCACGCAGGCCATCGCGCCCTTCACCACGCAGGCGACGACATCGGCGTCCACGCCGCGATCGGACTCCACGTACTGCCGTGCCTGCACGCGCGACAGCGCACGCACCTGGTCGCGATAGCCTGCCGCGGCTTCGTACTGCCGCGCCCGGGACGCCGCCTGCATGCGCTCGGTGAGGCGCTGCATGACGTCGTCTTCGCGCCCCTTCAGGAACAGTTCGGCGTGCTGCACGTCCTGGGCGTAGGCTTGCTCCCCGATGAGCCCGGTGCAGGGCGCGGTGCAGCGGCGGATCTGGTGCAGCAGGCAGGGGCGCGAGCGGTTCTCGAACATCGTGTCCTCGCAGGTGCGCAGCCGGAACACTCGCTGCAACAGCTGGATGCTCTCGCGCACGGCCGAAGCGTGCGGGAACGGCCCGAAGTGGCGGTTGCGGGCGTCGCGCGCGCCGCGGTGAAACCCCAGGCGCGGAAAGCGGTGTCCGCTGATCGTCAGGTACGGGTATGACTTGTCGTCACGGAACAGGATGTTGTATCGCGGTGCAAGGCTCTTGATGAGATTGTTCTCCAGCAGCAGCGCCTCGGCTTCGGAGCGCGTCGCCGTCACCTCGACCTGCGCCACCTGCGCCAGCATCATGCGGATGCGCGGGCTGGGCACGCTCTTGTGGAAGTAGGTCGCCACCCGCTTCTTCAGGTCGCCCGCCTTGCCGACGTAGAGCGCCTCGCCCGCCGGCCCGAGCATGCGGTACACCCCGGGCAGGCTGGGCAGCCCGGCGACAAAGCTCTTGGGGTCGAAGCGCGGCGCGTCCATACGGAGAAGGAATTCTAGCGCCAGCCCTCGGAATCAGTGTAGAATTCGCGCCCTTTTCCGTCTGCCCTTCCGCCATGGCCAAGGTCTCCGCAGTCGAAATCCGCGTCGGCAACCTGCTCGAATGGGACAAGCGCGTGTGGCGCGTGCTCAAGTGCTATCACGTGCACGTCGGCGGCCGCGGCGGCGCGTTCATGCAGGTCGAGATGAAGGATATCGAGGCGGGCACCAAGACCAACCAGCGCTTCCGCACCGAGGACAAGATCGAGCGCGCCTTCGTCGACCCGCGCGCGATGCAGTTCCTCTACCAGGACGGCGGCGGCTATGTGTTCATGGACAAGGAAAACTACGAGCAGCTGACCCTGCCCGCCGAATCCCTCGAAGGCCAGGCGGGCTACCTGCTGCCCAACACTGAAGTGCAGATCAACTTCCACAACGGCCGTGCCATCGGCGTCGAGATCCCGCCCTCGGTGGTGCTCACAGTGGTGGACACGGAACCCGGCATCAGGAACGCCACTGCCACCAACACGTTCAAGGCGGCGAAATTGGAAACCGGTATCACGGTGCAGGTGCCGCCCTTCATCAACAAGGGCGAGAAGATCAAGATCGACACCAACGAAGGCACCTACATGGAGCGCGGCTAGGCCAGCACGGCGAACGCCTGCTGCGCCTCGCGGTAGGCCACGCTTCTTCTCAGGTCGCGCGCGCCGCCGCGGCGCCGCATGCGTTCCGCCCGGTCCGGCGCAGCCAACTGGACATCGGCGAGCGCATCGAGCAACCGCTCCTGCCCCTGCGGGTCATTGCAAAGCAGCACCATGTCGCAGCCGGCGGCCAGCGCCGCGCTTGCGCGCGCGGCAATGTTTCCAGCGGTCCTGGCGCCTGCCATCGACAGATCATCGCTGAAGATCAGGCCGGCGAAACCCAGCTGGCCGCGCAGGACGTCCTGCAGCCAGACCCGCGAGTAACCCGCGGGTTCGCTGTCCACTCGCGGATAGATGACATGCGCAGGCATTACCCCCGCCATGCCCGCCTTGATGGCGGCGACGTACGGCGGGAGATCCTTGCGCCGGATCTCGGCGAGCGAGCGCTCGTCGATCGGCACCGCCCTGTGGGAATCCGCCGCGGCGTAGCCGTGGCCGGGAAAGTGCTTGCCGACCGCTGCCATGCCTCCTTCGTCCAGGCCGGCGATCAGGGCGGCGGCCAGCGCGCCGGCGGCGATCGGATCGAAGTGCAGCGCCCGGTCGCCGATCACCGAGCTCGCGCCGTAGTCCAGGTCGAGCACCGGCGTGAAGCTGAAATCCAGACCGTGGGCCGCGAGTTCAGCCGCGATCACGTAGCCGGCGGCGTGCGCAGCCGCCCGTCCCGCTTCCCGCTCGCGGTCCCACAGCCTGCCCAGCGAGCGCATCGGCGGCAGCTCGGTGAATCCGGTCCTGAAGCGCTGCACGCGCCCGCCTTCATGATCCACGCCGAGCAGCAGCTGCGGCTCGCGCAGCGCGCGGATTTCCGCGGTCAGCGCCTGCAGTTGCTCCGGGCTCTCGTAGTTCCGGCTGAACAGGATCACGCCGCCCGCGGCCGGGTGCAGCATGCGCCGGCGATCCTCCTCGGTCAGGGCAGCCCCCTGCGGGTCCAGCACCAGCGGGCCCAGCGGCAGGCGGGCCCTCAGCCGTCGCATTCGAGGATCACGGTCGCGGCGGCCATGCCGCGCTCGTCGGTGAGCGTGAGGTGGGAGCGACGGATGCCGCGATCCCGCAGCAGCTTGGCGAGTGCGGCGGAGAACTCCAGTTGGGGTTTGCCCGACTTCAGGTTGATCACCCAGACGCCGTGCCAGTTCGCCGGCGCGTGTATCCCGGTTCCTAGCGCCTTGGTGAAAGCCTCCTTTGCCGCGAAGCGTTTGGCGAGATAGGCCGCCGGTTTCGCATGGCCGTGAAACCGCCGCAGTTCCGGCTCGCACAGGATGCGCTGCGCAAAGCGCTCGCCGTAGCGCGCCAGCGCGCGCTCGACGCGCGGGATCTCTATCAGGTCGCTGCCGACGCCGTAGATCACCTTGCGGCCTGGACGATAAGCTGCTTCATCTCGCGCACTGCCTCGCGCATGCCCACGAACACGGCCCGGCTGACGATGGCGTGCCCGATGTGCAACTCGCGCACCCCCGGCAGCCGCGCCACCGGCTCGACGTTGAAGTAATTGAGCCCGTGCCCGGCGTTGAAGCGCATGCCGAGGGCCCGGATGCGTTCACCAGCGAGGCGGATCTTCTGCAGTTCGGCGGCTACCGCCGGCGATTCGGCGTCGCGCCCCTTGGCGTGGAAGGCATGGGCGTACGGCCCGGTGTGCACTTCGCACACCGCAGCGCCGATGCGCCGGGCGGCCTCGACCTGGCTCGCCTCCGCGTCGATGAACACCGAAACGACGATGCCTGCTTGCGCCAGCCGCGCGACCGCGTCGCGCAGGCGGCCTTCCTGCGCGACGATGTCCAGGCCGCCTTCGGTGGTGATCTCGTGCCGACCCTCCGGCACCAGCATCGCCATCTCCGGCCGGATGCGCCGCGCCACCTCCACCATCTCGTCGGTGGCAGCCATTTCCAGGTTGAGCTTGATGTGGGTCAGCTCGCGGAGGCGCCGCACGTCCTCGTCCTGGATGTGGCGCCGGTCCTCGCGCAGGTGCACCGTGATGCCGTCGGCGCCGCCGAGGTGCGCTTCCACCGCCGCCCACACCGGGTCGGGTTCGTAGGTGCGGCGCGCCTGACGCACCGTCGC
>JBGQFF010000089.1:0-11234 GCA_041496745.1 Gammaproteobacteria bacterium | reverse complement strand
CTTGAGCTCCGGCGTGATGTAGCGCTCGGCGTTCTTCAGCGTCTGCCGGCGGCGGTAATCCGCGGGAATTTTCTCCGCGTGCGCATTGGTGATCTCGATGTAGTAGCCGTGCACGTGGTTGTAGGCCACGCGCAGTTTGGGGATGCCGGTCCTGCCGCGTTCGCGCGCCTCCAGGTCCACCAGGAACTGCCCGGCGCCGGACTGCAAGGCGCGCAGCTCGTCGAGTTCCGCCGAGTAGCCGCCGGCGATCACATCGCCGTCGCGCAACTGGGATGCCGGATCGCGCGCCACGGCGCGTTGCAGCAGCTCCAGGCAGGCGGCCGGCGTGTCCAGGTCGTTGCACAGTGCTTGCAGCAGCGCGCTCTCTGCAGGGACGGCCTTTCGTAGGTCGGGCAGCAGCCCGACACTGTCCCTTAACCCAGACAAGTCGCGCGGCCGCGCGCTCTTCAGTGCGATGCGTGCGGTGACGCGCTCCACGTCGGCGAAGCGGCGCAGCGCCGCATGAATAAGGTCCGTTCCGCCCAGGAGGATTTCCACCGCCGCGTGGCGCTTCGCTACCGTTGCCCGGTCGCGCAAAGGATGGTGCAGCCAGTGGCGCAGCAGCCGGCTGCCCATGCCGCTCGCGCAGCGATCCAGTTGCGAGAACAGCGTGGGCGCGGGCTCGCCGCGCAGCGTCTCGGTGAGTTCCAGGTTGCGCCGCGAAGCGGCGTCCATGCGCAGGAACTCCGCGGCGCGCTCGGCCCGTACCGAGTTGACGTGCGCCAGCGCCTGTCCCTGGGTTTTCTTCGCGTAGTCGAGGAGGGCGCCGCAGGCGCCGATGGCGAGGCCGAAATCCTCGCAACCGTAGCCGGCGAGGTTCGCCGCGCCGAGCTGCTCGAGCAATCGCTTGTTTCCGGACTCGAGGTCGAACTGCCAGGCGGCAAGGCGCGTGACGAAATAGCCGGGGAGGTCGATGCCTTCGGCGGCGAGGATTTCTGCCGGACTGATGCGGCGCAACTCGTTGGCGAGCGCCTGCGGCGCGACTTCGGCCACGCGCAACTCCCCGCTGGCGAGCGACAGCCAGGCGAGGCCCACCGTGGACTTGTCTGCGGCAAGCGCGAGCAGGACGTTGTCGGCCTTGTCTTCGAGCAGTTCGGAATCGGTGAGCGTGCCGGGGGTGACGATGCGCGTCACCTGGCGCTCGACCGGGCCCTTGGCGGTGTTCGGGTCGCCGATCTGCTCGCAAATCGCCACCGACTCGCCGAGCTTCACCAGCTTGGCCAGGTACTGCTCCACGGCATGCACCGGCACGCCGGCCATCCTTACCGGGGCTCCGGCCGACTGGCCGCGCGAGGTGAGCGTGATGTCGAGCAGGCGCGAGCCCTTGTCGGCGTCGTCGTAGAACAGCTCGTAGAAATCCCCCATCCGGTACAACAGCAGGATGTCCGGATGCTCGGCCTTGATGCGCAGGTACTGCTGCATCACCGGTGTATGGCTGGAATCTGGCATTTGTCTGCGGTTTGTCTAGGCAGCGCAAATGGCTGCAAACGACCAAGAGTCATTGCCACTATAAGCGTAGACTGAATTCCGACTGGGGTTGAACGGATGAACCGGCAGGACACGGTGGGTGCACAGAAGGCGCGGCGCGCTCGCCGCAACAGCCTGCTGGCAGCCCTGCCTAACGCGGAATATAAACGCCTGCTTGCCGGCCTCGAGCCGGTTACGCTGAAATTCGGGGAGGTGCTCAAGGAGCCGGGCGTGCCGATTCGGCATGTCTACTTCCCTACCGACTGTGTTGTTTCCTTGCTGACGCTGGTCGAGGGTGACAAGGCTCTGCAAGTCGGGCTGGTCGGCAACGAGGGCATGGTGGGGATGCCGCTGGCGCTGGGGATCCATGTTTCGTCCCATCGGGCCTTGGTCCAGGTAGCCGGGACTGCCATGCGGATGAAATCATCTGCCTTTCGCAAGGAATTTCTGCAAAGCAAGTCATTGCAGCAAGCTGTCCATCGGTACAAGCATGCGTTGACGGGCCAGTTTGCGCAATCCGTTGCGTGCAACCAGTTCCACTCATTGCGCGCGCGCTTCGCCCGCTACCTGCTGATGACGGCTGACCGCGCAAGGTCGAGGGAAATCCGCCTCACGCACGAATTCCTGGCGCGCATGCTGGGTGTGCGGCGGCCCGGCGTCACCAGCGCTGCCGGCGCCCTGGAAAAACGCAAGCTGATCCAGTGCGGCCGCGGAAAGATCACGATCCTCGATCGAAAACGCCTCGGTGCGTCCTCCTGCGCGTGTTACCGGATCATCAAACGCATGTACAAGAAGGCGCGTACGCGGATGGCTGACTCTGCGCGAAAACGCAAAGGCGGCATGCGCGGCGCGTCGACCGCGTGATCGAATGAGGCGCCGGAGTTCGTGCAGCAGCTACTTCAGGGCCTCGAGCAGCTGCGCAAATACCTTCGGCGTGCCGGCGGCGATCTCGCCGCGGTCTAGGAAACCCGGCTCGCCCTGCAGGTCGCCGGCCAGCCCGCCCGCCTCCTGGATCAGCAGCGCGCCCGCCGCCATGTCCCAGCGCGACAGGCCCATCTCCCAGAACGCATCGAGCCGTCCCGCGGCGACGTAGGCGAGGTCCAGCGCCGCGGCGCCGGCGCGGCGCACGCCGGCCGACGAGGTCATGATGGTTTGCAGCTGGCGCATGTACAGGTCGATGCGCTGCACCTCCTTGAAGGGAAAGCCGGTGCCCACCAGCGCGTCTTTCAACTGCGTGCACTTGGAGACGCGGATGCGCCGGTCGTCCATGAACGCGCCGCGGCCCCGGCTGGCGGTGAACAGTTCGTTCTTCCCGGGGTCGTAGACCACCGCCTGCGTCAGCGTGCCGCGGTGCTCCAGCGCGATGGACACGCAGTACTGGGGGAAACCGTGGATGTAGTTGGTGGTGCCGTCCAGCGGATCGATCACCCACAGGTACTCGGTGAGCGCGCCGGGCGTGTCGCCGGACTCCTCGGCGAGGATGCTGTGCTCCGGGTAGGCGGCGCGGATCACGCCGATGATCGCCTGCTCGGCGGCCTTGTCCACCTGGGTCACGAAATCGTTCTTGTTCTTGGCCTTGACCTCGAGCGCGCCGCCCTCGAGCGCGGCGCGGTTGATGATCGAGCCGGCGCGGCGCGCGGCCTTGACCGCGATGTTGAGCATCGGATGCATGGGCGGCGCGCATTCTACTCTCGGTAGACTGTAGGGATGGCGGAAATCCGCATCGTGCTGTGCAGGCCCAGCCACCCCGGCAACATCGGCGCCGCGGCGCGCGCCATGAAGACCATGGGATTCGCCGACCTGCGCCTGGTGGCACCGGAGCGTTTTCCCGCGCCGGAAGCCGAATGGATGGCCACCCACGCGGCGGACGTGCTTGCCGCAGCGCGCGTGCACGGCACGCTGCGGGAGGCGATCGCGGACTGCGCGGCCGCCTTCGCGCTTTCGGCGCGGCCGCGCGAGTGGTCGCCCCAGGTGCTGGAAGCGCGCGCCGCGGCGGCGCGGGCGGCGGCGCTGGATGCGCCGGTGGCCATCGTGTTCGGCGGCGAGAGCGCCGGTCTCACGAACGACGAGCTCTTCGCCTGCCAGTTCCTGGTGCACATCCCCGCGGTGCCCGGCTCCAGTTCGCTCAACCTCGCGCAGGCGGTGCAGATCGTGTGCTACGAGCTGCACATGGCGATGGGCGCGACCGTGCCTGCGATGCGCACCGAGAAGCTCGCCACGGTCGAGGACCTCGAGGGCCTCTACGGGCACCTCGAGCAGGCAGCGACGGCCAGCGGTTTCCTGGTACCCGGATCCAGGCTGCGCGAGCGCTGGCGGCGGCTGTTTTCGCGCGTCCCGGCGCTGGAGCGCGAAGAGGTCAACATCCTGCGCGGACTGCTCAAATCCCTGCTCAAGAAATAGTTGATCGTTTTGATCGGATAATCTAAAGTCACCCCATGTTCAGGCAGTTGCGTGAAGACATCGCCAGCATCATGGAGCGCGACCCGGCCGCGCGGACGACCTGGGAAGTGCTGACCTGCTATCCGGGATTGCACGCGGTCTACTTCCACAAGCTCGCGCGCTGGTTCTGGACCCATGGCCTGCGCTGGCTCGGGCGCGCGACTTCCAATTTCGCCCGCTGGGCGACGGGCATCGAGATCCATCCCGGCGCCGTCATCGGCCGGCGCGTCTTCATCGACCACGGCATGGGCGTGGTGATCGGCGAGACCGCCGAGGTCGGCGACGGCTGCACCATCTATCAGGGCGTCACGCTGGGGGGAACGTCCCTGTATCGCGGCGCCAAGCGGCATCCGACCCTCGGCGCCGACGTCGTGGTCGGGACTGGAGCCAAGGTGCTGGGAGGATTCATCGTCGGCGACGGCGCCAAGATCGGATCGAACGCGGTGGTGGTGAAAGAGGTCCCCGCGGGCGCGACGGTGGTGGGCATCCCCGGGCGCATCGTCGAGGAGAGCGGCACGCAGCAGGCGGCGCGCTTTTCGGCTTATGCGGTAGTGCAGGAGCAGGACGATCCCTATGCGAAGGCGATCCAGAAGCTCGTGGAGCACTCCACCGAGCTGGAACAGGCCCTGGCCAAGCTGAGCCAGAGGCTCGCGGAACTCGAGAAAGACAAGCAAAAAGAACAACTTAGAGCGGTCAAGTAATTGTTGACTGATTCTGTCGGAATTGGCTATACTTGACTGGTTTTATCGGGTATTCGGAGCCCAGGCATTTGGAGCCCATATGAGACTTACGACCAAGGGCAGGTTCGCGGTCACCGCGATGGTGGATCTGGCGATGCGCCAGACGCGCGGCCCGGTGACGCTCGCGACGATCAGCGAGCGACAGCACATCTCGCTGTCCTACCTCGAGCAGCTCTTCGGCAAGCTGCGCCGCCGCATGCTGGTGTCGAGCGTGCGCGGGCCGGGCGGCGGCTATCGCCTGGCGCAGCCGATGCAGAACGTTTCGGTGGCCGACATCGTCACCGCGGTGGACGAGCCGCTCGATGCCACGCAATGCGGCGGCAAGGAGAACTGCGCCGACGACAAGCGCTGCATGACGCACGACCTGTGGGCGACCCTGAACAAGAAGATGCACGAGTACCTTTCGTCGGTGAGCCTGGCGGACCTGGTGGCGCAGCAGGCGGGCAAACCGGTCACGGTGCTGCACGACAAGCGCCCGGTGGAAAAGGTGGCCGCGTGAAGCTGCCGATCTACCTCGACTACTCGGCGACCACGCCGGTGGATCCGCGCGTGGCGCAGAAAATGATTCCCTACCTCACCGAGCATTTCGGCAACCCGGCGAGCCGCTCGCACTCCTTCGGCTGGACGGCGGAGGAGGCGGTGGAGGAAGCGCGCGGCCACGTGGCCGCCCTGATCGGCGCCGACCCGAAGGAGATCGTGTGGACTTCCGGCGCCACCGAGGGCAACAACCTCGCCATCAAGGGTGCCGCGCAGTTCAACAAGACCCGCGGCAAGCACCTGATCACGCAGAAGACCGAGCACAAGGCGACGCTCGACACGATGCGCGAGCTCGAGCGCCAGGGCTTCGAGTGCACCACCCTCGAAGTCGAGGAGAACGGCCTCGTCGACCTGAAGAAGCTCGAGGCGGCGATCCGCCCCGACACCATCCTGGTGTCGATCATGATGGTCAACAATGAGATCGGCGTGATCCAGCCGATCGCCGAGATCGGCGAGCTGTGCCGCGCGAAGGGCATCGTTTTTCACTGCGACGCGGTACAGGCCGCGGGCAAGATTCCGATCGACCTGGCGACGCTGAAGGTGGACCTGCTCACGCTCACCGCGCACAAGATGTACGGGCCCAAGGGCATCGGCGCGCTCTACGTGCGCAGGAAGCCGCGCGTCAGGATCGAGCCGCAGATCCACGGCGGCGGGCACGAGCGGGGCTTTCGCTCCGGCACGCTCGCCACGCACCAGATCGTCGGTTTCGGCGAGGCGGCGCGCATCGCCAGGCTCGAGATGGCCGCCGACTACGTGCGCATCCGCGCGCTGCGCGAGCGGCTGTGGCGCGGCCTGTCGTCGATGGAGGCGGTGGTGCTGAACGGCGACCTCGAGCGGCGCATCCCCGGCAACCTCAACGTGAGCTTCAATTACGTCGAGGGCGAATCGCTGATCATGGCGATCAAGGACATCGCGGTATCCTCGGGCTCGGCCTGCACCTCGGCCTCGCTCGAGCCGTCCTACGTGCTGCGCGCGCTGGGACGCTCGGACGAGCTGGCGCATTCCTCGATCCGCTTCACGCTCGGCAAGTACACCACCGAGGAAGAGATCGACTACGCGGTGAACCTGGTGAAGACCAAAGTGACGAAACTGAGGGAATTGTCGCCGCTGTGGGAGATGTACAAGGACGGCGTCGACTTGAATACGGTCCAGTGGGCCGCACATTGACGTAGGGTGGGCCAGGGCCCACCCTACGGTAACTGGAGAAGCATATGGCATACAGCGAAAAAGTCATCGATCACTACGAGAACCCGAGGAACGTCGGTTCCTTCGACAAGAACGACGAGGCGGTGGGCACCGGCATGGTCGGCGCGCCGGCCTGCGGCGACGTGATGAAGCTGCAGATCCGCGTCAGCAAGGACGGCGTCATCGAGGACGCGCGCTTCAAGACCTACGGCTGCGGCTCGGCCATCGCCTCCTCGTCGCTGGTCACCGAGTGGGTGAAGGGCAAGCGCCTGGACGAGGCGGCGGGCATCAAGAACACGCAGATCGCCGCGGAGCTGTCTCTGCCGCCGGTGAAGATCCACTGCTCGATCCTGGCCGAAGACGCGATCAAGGCCGCGGTCGAGGACTACAGGAAGAAGCATGGCGTGCAAGCCAAGCAGGTGCAGAAAGTCGCCTGACATGGCGGTCACGCTCACCGAGAAGGCCGCGACACACGTGCAGAACTTCTTTGCCAAGCGCGGCAAGGGGGTCGGCTTGCGCATCGGCGTGCGCACCACCGGCTGCTCGGGGTTCGCCTACAAGCTCGAGTTCGCCGACGCGGTGAACCCGGACGACCACCAGTTCGAGAGCCACGGCGTCAAGGTGCTGGTGGACCCGAAAAGCCTGCCGTTCCTCGAGGGCACCCAACTCGACTACACCCGCGAGGGCCTGAACGAGGGTTTCAAGTTCAGCAACCCCAACGTCAAGGACGAGTGCGGGTGCGGCGAGTCGTTTAACGTCTGAAGAATCACTTCGAACTTTTCGGTCTCGCGCCGGCCTACGCGCTCGAGGCCGGGGCGCTGGAGCAGTCCTACAGGGATATCCAGTCGCAGATCCACCCCGACCGCTTTGCCCACGCCGGTGACGCCGAGCGGCGCGCCTCGATGCAGTGGACCACGCGCGTCAACGAGGCCTACCGCACCTTGAAGAGCCCCGTGCAGCGGGCAAAATACCTGCTGGAACTGAACGGCGTGGACGTGCAATTCGAGACCAACACGCAGATGCCGACCGATTTCCTGCTGAAGCAGCTGGAGCTGCGTGAGGCCCTGGCGGAGGCAAAGCTGCCGGCGGCGCTCGACCGGCTGCAGGAGGACGTGCGCCATGAGCAGCGCAGGCTGGAGCGCGGCATCGCGGAACTCATCGACGCGAAGCGCGATTTTCCCGGCGCCGCCGGCGAAGTGAGAAAGCTGATGTTCCTGGACAAGCTGGGCGCGGAGATCGACCGGGCCTACGAGGAGATCCAGTAATGGCTTTGCTGCAGATCTCCGAACCCGGCCAATCCAGCGCCCCGCACCAGCACCGGCTGGCCGTCGGCATCGATCTCGGCACCACCAATTCGCTGGTGGCCACGGTGAGGAGCGGGGTGGCGACCGTCCTGCCCGACGAGCAGGGCCGCGCGTTGCTGCCCTCGATCGTGCGCTACCTGCCCGACGGGCGCACCGAGGTCGGCTATCCGGCGCAGGCCAAGCAGGCCGAGGACCCGAAGAACACCATCGCCTCGGTGAAGCGCTTCATGGGCCGGGGCCTGAAGGACGTGGGGCACGCCGAGAACATGGCCTACGACTTCGCCGACGCCCCGGGCATGGTGCAGCTGCGCACCGTGGCCGGAGTGAAGAGCCCGGTGGAGGCGTCCGCGGAAATCCTGAAAGTGCTGCGCCTGCGCGCGGAGCTTTCGCTCGGCGGCGACCTGGCGGGCGCCGTCATCACGGTGCCCGCCTACTTTGACGACGCCCAGCGGCAGGCGACCAAGGATGCCGCGCTGCTCGCCGGCCTGAACGTGCTGCGGCTGCTGAACGAGCCGACGGCCGCGGCGATCGCCTACGGGCTGGAGAACGCCTCGGAGGGCATCTACGCGGTGTTCGACCTCGGCGGCGGCACCTTCGACATCTCCATCCTCAGGCTGTCCAAGGGCGTGTTCCAGGTGGTGGCGACGAACGGCGACTCGCTGCTCGGCGGCGACGATGTCGACCAGCGCGTGTTCTGCTGGGTGGTGGAGGAGGCAAAGCTGCCACCGCTGAATGCGCGCGACATGCGCCTGCTGCTGGTGAAATCGCGCGAGGCCAAGGAAACCCTGACCACCCACGCCGAGGCGCGCATCACGGCGCGGCTCTCGGGCGGCGAAGTGGTGGACGTGGCGCTCGGCACGGAGAAGTTCTGCCAGATCACGCACACGCTGGTGCACAAGACCCTCGGCCCGATGCGCAAGGCGCTGCGCGACGCGGGCCTCGGCGTGGACGAGGTGAAGGGCGTGGTGATGGTCGGCGGCGCGACGCGCATGCCGCAGATCCAGCGCGCGGTGGGCGAGTTCTTCCGCCGCGATCCGCTCAACAACCTCGACCCGGACAAGGTGGTGGCGCTGGGGGCGGCGATGCAGGCCAACGTGCTCGCGGGCAACAAGCCGGCGGGCGAGGACTGGCTGCTGCTCGACGTGATCCCGCTCTCGCTCGGCATCGAGACCATGGGCGGCCTCGCCGAGAAGATCCTCCCGCGGAATTCCACGATTCCGGTGGCGCGAGCGCAGGAATTCACCACCTTCAAGGACGGCCAGACCGGGATGAGCTTCCACGTGCTGCAAGGCGAGCGGGAACTCGTCTCCGACTGCCGCTCGCTCGCGCGTTTCGAGCTGAAAGGCATCCCGCCGATGGTGGCGGGCGCGGCACGCATCCGCGTCACTTTCCAGGTGGACGCCGACGGGCTGCTGTCGGTGGCGGCGCAGGAAAGCACGACCGGGGTCGAGGCCTCGGTGGTGGTGAAGCCTTCCTACGGCCTGGCCGATGCGGACATCGAGCGCATGCTGCGCGATTCCTACGAGCACGCGAAGGACGACATGCACGCGCGCGCGCTGCACGAGGCGCGCGTGGACGCGCAGCGGCTGCTCGAGGCGGTGCGCGCGGCGCTGGCAGTGGACGGCGCTCTGCTTTCCGCGGCCGAGCGCGAGGCGATCGACCGGCAAGTCGCGGCGCTCGCCGCAGTCGCCACGGCAAGCGAGCACCGCGCCATCCGGCAGGCGAGCGATGCGCTCAACCGCGCCACCGAGGAGTTCGCCGGCCGTCGCATGGACGCCGGCGTGAAACGCGCCCTTGCCGGCAAGAGCATCGCCAGCCTGGACCTCTGATGCCCAAGCTGAAAGTGCTGCCGCACGCCCAGTTGTGTCCTCAGGGTGCGGAGTTCGAGGCCCCGAGCGGCAAGTCGATCTGCGATGCGCTGCTCGAGCACCACATCGACATCGAGCACGCCTGCGAGAAGTCCTGCGCCTGCACCACCTGCCACGTAATCCTGCGCGCAGGCTTCCAGTCGCTCGCGCCGGCGGAGGAGAAGGAAGAAGACCTGCTCGACAAGGCCTGGGGCCTGGAAGCGACCTCGCGCTTGTCCTGCCAGGCGAAAGTGGCCGGCGCGGACCTGACGCTGGAGATCCCCAAGTACACCATCAACTACGAGCGCGACGGTGGAGGCAAGAAATGAAGTGGACCGACACCCAGGACATCGCCATGGCCTTGACCGACCAGTACCCGGACACGGACCCCAAGGTGGTGCGCTTCACCGACCTGATGCAATGGGTGATGGCCTTGCCCGGCTTCGACGACGATCCGAAGCGCTGTGGCGAGAAGATCCTCGAGGCGATCCAGATGGCCTGGATCGACGAGGTGGGCTAGGCGTAGGGTGGGCCCCTGGCTCACCGGTGGGCCCCTGGCCCACCCTACGCGTACGGTGCGGACTCAGTCGTCGAGCCCACTCATCCCTTTCCGGTGCGCGAGTTCCCGCGCGCCCGCGATGCGGTAGGCGACCTTCCCCGGCCAGGCGAGCTGCCCGTCGGGCCGCCGGCTGAACAGGATCCCGTCGGTGCGCGAGAGCATCTGCGTGCGCGCGCGCGGCCCTCTCGGATCCGCGGGATCGATCACTTCGCACACGGCCATGCCCTTGCGCACGCGCGCGCCCTCCCGCACGTGGAACACCAGGATGCCGGGCTTCGGGCAGTAGCCGACGTCCATGCCCGCGATCGGCGTCGCCTGCGCCTTGAGCCGCGGCAGGGCTCCGGCCCGGCCCGCGATGATCCCGCGCCGCACGAGGAACCGGTAGAGGTCGCGCGCGTCGGCCTCGCCGTAACGATGGTTGACGTCCGGCTGCCCCCGATACTCGACGGTCGCGGACAGGCATGCCTGGGGGATCTCCGCGCCGGGAAACCGGTCGGCGAGCCGAGCCCATAGCGCGCTGTGCACGCCGGAGAAGGTGAGCGCCTCGGGATAGGGATCGTTGTACAAGGTCGCTGCGGCCCCGATGTCGGCGGCGAGCGCTTGCGCCGCGCCGGGCCAGTCCTTGCGCGAGATGAACAGGTGCAACGCCGCCTGCAGGTCGCAGTGCAGGTCGAGCACGATGTCCGCGTCCGCCGAGAGCTTCATCAGCGCAGCGCGCAGCGCCTGCAGCTCGTTCGCTGGCCGCAGCACGGCAATGGCGGCCAGCGCCGCGCGGCGGATGGCGACGACGTTTGCCGCCGCATCGCGCCCGAGCGTGGTGCCGATGCGCTCCGCGATGGTGCCGGACAGGTCGAGCCAGTTGCGATTGAAGTTTTCGCGGCCGAGCAGCTCGTAGCGGCCGAGATGGTTGTTGCCCACGAGCTGCGCGAGCCCGATGGGATTGACTGTCGGCACCACCACGATCTCGCCCTTGATGCGCCGCGCGCGGTCCGCCGCGGCGAGCATCGGCATCAGGTGGTGCAGCGCCATCGCGCCCGGCAGTTCGTTGGCGTGGATTGCGGCCTGCAGGTAGGCCTTCGGCCGCGCGCCGGTCCTGCCGAAACGGTGGAACGCGATG
>JBGQFF010000088.1:0-11274 GCA_041496745.1 Gammaproteobacteria bacterium | reverse complement strand
GTGCACGTGTTCCTGGAAGAAAAGCGCGGCGCGCTGTACCTCGACACTTCCGGCGAGGCGCTGTTCAAGCGCGGCTGGCGCGCGGACATCGTGGAAGCGCCTTTGCGCGAGAACCTGGCGGCGGGGATCGTGATGCTCTCGGGCTGGAAGTTCGACCAGCCGCTGCTCGACCCGATGTGCGGCGGCGCCACGCTCCTGTCCGAGGCGGCGGCGATGGCGCGCGGGCGCGCGCCCGGGCTGAAGCGGGAGTTCGGCTTCGAGAAACTGGATTCATTCAATGGCGCGCTGTGGAAGCGGCTGCGCGAGGAGGCGGCGCAGCCGGCGCAGAAGGCGCCGAAGCTGCAGTTGTTCGGCAGCGATTCCGACGCGAAAGCGCTCAACGTGGCACGGCGCAACCTCGCGGCCGCCGGCGTCGAGCGCTGGGTGACGCTGGAGGCGAGCGACGTGCTCTCGCGCAAGGCGCCGGCGGAGTCAGGCGTGATGATCGCCAACCCGCCTTACGGCGAGCGGATCGGCGAGAGCGAAGAGCTGGCGCGCTTCTACCCGAAGCTGGGCGATGCGCTGAAGAAGAACTTCGCCGGGTGGGACTGCTTCTTCTTCACGGCGGACCGCAGGATGGAGAAGCTGATCCGCTTGCAGACCTCGCGGCGCACGCCGCTATTCAACGGGGCGATCGAGTGCCGGCTGTACGAGTTCAAGATCGTGGCCGGGAGCAACCGGCCCTAGCGCACTAACGTTCCGTTAATCCGCGCGCGCCCGCCTCACGGGACGATGATCTTCGAATCGTCTCTATTCCCCCATTCTGCCCAGGATGCCACATAGTTTCGCACGCGTGGATAGCCTAGGGACCTGAGGGCGAGGAATGTGTTGGCCGAGCGGTAGCCACCATGACAGACAGGGATGATGGTCTTGTCTGGCGTTACACCCCTTGAGACGTAGAGATCGCGTATTTCTTCCGCCGGCCGAAACGCGCCCTTATTGTCCAGGTGATCGCGCCAGAAGATGTGCACGGCGCCCTGAATGGTTCCGGCGCGCCGGGCTCGCTTTTCCGAGCCTCGATACTCGGACTCGCGCCTCACATCAACAATGACCGTCTGTTCATCTTCGATGGCGCGATGGACATCGAACCGGGTTGCCAGCAGTTCGAGATTTGGCCTTCCTTTGTACGGTGGAGGCGTCGACGGCGCTTTTGCGGGGTCGACTGGCGCCGGTGCTCCCGTCAGGTGGACGAGCCGCTTGCCCGACGCGGTCCACGCCTGCGTCCCCCCGTCGAGGATCCTGACGTCCGGGTGACCCAAGACCGCGAGGAGCCAGACCGCTCGCGCCGCCCGCTCGCCGGTCTCGTGGTCGTAGATCACTACCGGCTTGTCCTGGGATACGCCTCGGGTCCCGAAAAGTGTTCGAAATATCGACAGGAAGGCGTTCAACGGGGCATCCGAGGAGTCGTTCAGGCTGACGCCGTAGATGTCGAGATGCTTGCTTCCCTCGATATGGCCAAGCGAGAAATCTTCCGCCGGACGCAGGTCGATCAGGGTAAGCGCGCCCAGTCGCTCGCCTAGCTCGCGTGCATTGATCAGATATCTTCGGTCCGGAAAATCAACGATTGGCATTGGGATGGCTTCTACGGTGGACGTATATGCGAACCTGCAGACCATCACTTCCTTATCCCCGGCGCATCAACACGCTACGCCACGTCACGCCAGGGTTCAACGCTGAGCTAGCTCTTCGGCTTTTTCGTCTGCTTCATGTCCTGCGATTCATCCGGCTTCTTGTAGTCGCCGATCACGCCTTTGAGGGGACAGACGGAAAACGCCGGGCACTTATTGCAGCCGACGGCCAGGGCGATGGGGCAGAGGGTCATGTCATTTCTCCATCAGGGTATTGCGATTAACGGCTTCTGGGGCCGCGCACGGCGGGGTTGAGACGCTCGATGTCGGCCCGCACCTGTTCCTGGCTGCGCTCGTAGACGATTTCTCGCCCCATCGCGCTGCCGGCGTAGGCGAACCCGTTGCGCGTGGGGGTCAGCGAACAGCGCACGTTGTGCACGCCCTCGCCGAGAACCACCGTGATCACTTCGGCGCGCTTGCTGAACACCACCACCTCCAGGGTCTGGCCGGTGGAGGTGACGCGGACCTTGATTTTCTCGTCGTTCATCCAGTTGCCCACTCTACAACGTTGCCCGGAACCGCAGGTAGTCGGCGGCGCTTTTCTCGGGCTGCTCCAGCATCGGTAGGTGGCCGACGCCGGGCATGAGGATCGCTTCGGAGCGCGTCAGCAGCAGCTGCAGGATGCCCGCGCTGGCGGGATGCAGGACGCGGTCCTGCGCGCCCCAGACGATCAGCGCCGGCGTCGCCAGGCCGCGCACGCGCTGCTCGATGGAGTCCTCCGCGAGCTGCTTGAAGATGCGCTGCTCCAGCTCGTGGTTGCGGATGCGCTCCCGCGCCAGCACGTCGAGAAAGCGGCGCGGGACCGGCAGCGGCACCGCCGTGACGCCCGCGACGAGCTGCGCGAACTCCTCCTCGCTGGTCACGATCATCGGGTTCTTGCCGCCTTGCTCGATGCGCCTGCGCATCTCGCTCGGCGGCGCGCTCCACACGCCCGCTGGCGCGAGCAGCCACAGGCTCGCCACCTCCCCGGGGTAGAGCGCGGCGTAAGTGAGGGCGATGTGGCCGCCCATCGAGTTGCCGCCGAGGTGCAACCTGGAGATGCCGAGGACACGTGCCAGCGCGCGCAGCCGCTCGGCCTGCGCGCGCGGCGTGTAGTCCGCCTTCGCCGGCTTGGCGGACTCGCCGAAGCCGATGTGGTCCGGGATGATCACGCGGTAGCGCGGCGTGAGGTACTTGGCCACGCGCACGAAGTTGTCCTTGTTGGCGCCGAAGCCGTGCAGGAGCATCAGCGGCTCGCCCATGCCGCCTTCCAGGTAGACGTAGCGCAGCCCGCCAGGGAGTTCCGCTTCCTTGCGCACCAGGCCGGCGAGTGCGCGCTCGTAGTCGAGCGCGCGGCGCACCAGCCGCTCCGGGGAGAAGTAGAAGTAAAGCGAGACACCGACAGCGACGAGCGCCAGCGCGCCCAGGACGCCGAGGGCGACGAGCCACGGCCTGAGAAAGCGCATCAGCCGAAATAGCCGGCGCCGCGCTACTTCTTCCTGTTGCCGAAGACCAGCAGCAGGACGCCGATCGCGATGCCGCCGGCGCCGGCCCACAGCGGGACGCTGACCGTTTCCTTCTCCTTCACGGAGAACTGGATCGGGCCGATCTTCACGTCGTGCGAGTCCTTGGTGTAGGTGAAGCCGCCGTAGGCCAGCGCCAGGGCGCCGGCGACGATCAGGATGATGCCGACTATCTTTGCCATTTTTTCCTCTCGATGAAAAAAAGGGGCACGTCCGCGCCCCTTTGCAACTTGCGTGCGCAAGTGCCTCAGACGATGTCCAGGTGCTCGATGCCCTTGGACAGGTCGCGGTCCTTGGCTTCCTTGCCGTGCAGCTTGATCTGCAGCCGCACCTCGTTGGTCGAGTCGGCGAAGCGCAGCGCGTCCTCGTAGCCGATGCGGCCGGCCTCGTACAGGTCGAACAGGGCCTGGTCGAAGGTCTGCATGCCCAGTTCGCGCGACTTCTTCATGATCTCCTTGATGCTGTGCACCTCGCCCTTGAAGATCAGGTCCGAGATCAGCGGGGAATTGAGCAGCACCTCCACCGCCACGACGCGGCCGCGGCCTTCCTTCGCCGGGATCAGGCGCTGCGAGATCACCCCTTTCAGGTTGAGCGACAGGTCCATCAGCAGTTGCTGGCGCCGCTCGTCGGGAAAGAAGTTGATGATGCGGTCCATCGCCTGGTTGGAGTTGTTGGCGTGCAGCGTGGCCAGGCACAGGTGGCCGGTCTCGGAGAAGGCGATGGCGTGCTCCATGACCTCGCGGTCGCGGATCTCGCCGATCAGGATCACGTCCGGCGCCTGGCGCAGGGTGTTCTTCAGCGCCGCCTCCCAGGAGTCGGTGTCCACCCCCACTTCGCGCTGGGTGATGATGCAGTTCTTGTGCGGGTGCACGTACTCCACCGGGTCCTCGATGGTGATGATGTGGCCGTGCGAGTTCTCGTTGCGGTAGCCGATCATCGCCGCGAGGGACGTCGACTTGCCCGAGCCGGTGCCGCCGACGAAAAGCACCAGGCCGCGCTTGGTCATCGCCACGTCCTTCAGCACCGGCGGCAGCTTCAGGTCCTCGAAGTTGGGGATGGTGGTGGTGATCACGCGCAGCACCATGCCGACGTTGCCCTGCTGCACGAAGCAGTTGACGCGGAAGCGCCCGATGCCCGCCGGGTGGATGGCGAAGTTGCACTCCTTGTTCGACTCGAACTCGGCGGCCTGCTTGTCGTTCATGATCGAGCGCGTCAGCATCGCGGTGTGCTGGGCGGAGAGCCCCTGCTGCGACACCGGGGTCATCTTGCTGTCGATCTTCATCGCCGGCGGGAAGCCGGTGGTGATGAACAGGTCCGAGCCCTTCTTGCCCACCAGGGCGCGCAGCAGGTCGTACATGAACTTGGTTGCTTGTTCGCGTTCCATGCATTCCTCCTGGCCGGTGGAGCTTGCGCTCAGCCTGCGAAGTTATCTTTGTTTGAAGCCTTGGCGCGCGCCTCGCCCATCGACACCACGTTGCGCCGCACGAGGTCCTGCAGGGTCTGGTCCAGCGTCTGCATGCCGATCTGCGCGCCGGTCTGGATCGCGGAATACATCTGCGCGATCTTGTTCTCGCGGATCAGGTTGCGGATGGCGGGGGTGCCGATCATGATCTCGTGCGCCGCGACGCGCCCCGCGCCGTCCTTGGTCTTCAGCAGGGTCTGCGAGATCACCGCGCGCAGGGATTCGGAAAGCATCGCGCGCACCATCTCCTTCTCCGCCGCCGGGAACACGTCCACGATCCGGTCCACGGTCTTCGCCGCGGAGGAGGTGTGCAGCGTGCCGAACACCAGGTGGCCCGTTTCCGCGCCGGTCAGCGCGAGGCGGATGGTCTCCAGGTCGCGCATCTCGCCCACCAGGATCGAGTCCGGGTCCTCGCGCAGCGCGCTTCTCAGCGCGTTGGAGAACGACAGCGTGTGCGGTCCGACCTCGCGCTGGTTGATCAGGCACTTCTTGGACTCGTGCACGAACTCGATCGGGTCCTCGATGGTGAGGATGTGGCCTTCCTCGTTCTCGTTGATGTGGTTGACCATCGCCGCCAGCGTGGTGGACTTGCCCGAGCCCGTGGGCCCGGTCACCAGCACGATGCCGCGCGGGTACTCCGAGATCTCGGTGAAGATTTTCGGGCACTTGAGCTCTTCCAGCGACAGCACCTTGGTCGGGATGGTGCGCAGCACCGCGGCGGCGCCGCGCTGCTGCACGAAGGCGTTGACGCGGAAGCGCGCGAGGTTGGGCACCGCGAAGGAGAAGTCGCACTCGAGGTTCTCCTCGTAGAACTTCCTCTGCCCGTCGTTCATGATGTCGTAGATCATGCCGTGCACATCCTTGTGCTCCAGGGCCGGCACGTTGATGCGCTTGACGTCGCCGTGCACGCGCACCATCGGCGGCAGGCCCGACGACAGGTGCAGGTCGGAAGCCTTGTTTTTGACGACAAACGCAAGCAATTCAGTGAGATCCATTACAATCCCCAGCCAGACGAGTGGCCAAAGTATGAGGTCAATCCCCGACAACTTGCAAGCCGTGAACGAGCGCATCGCGGCGGCTGCGCGCGCCGCGGGGCGCGAGCCCGCGGCGGTGGCCCTGCTCGCGGTGTCGAAGACCCATGCGCCGGCGCTGATCGAGGAGGCTTTTGGCTCCGGGCAGCGCGCTTTCGGCGAGAACTACGTGCAGGAAGCCCTCGACAAGATGGCGGCGCTCGCGCACCTGGCGATCGAGTGGCACCTGGTCGGGCCGCTCCAGAGCAACAAGACGCGCGCGGCGGCCGAGCGTTTCCAGTGGGTGCACACCCTCGACAGAGAGAAAATCGCCCGGCGCTTGTCCGAACAACGCCCGCAAGCGATGCCGCCTCTCGACGTGCTGGTGCAGGTCAACGTATCCGGCGAAGCCTCGAAGAGCGGCGTCGCGCCGCGCGAGGCCGCGGCGCTGGCGAAGGCGGTGGCCGCGCTGCCCAGGCTGCGCCTGCGCGGACTGATGACCGTGCCGGAGGCGACAGACGACGAGCGCCTGCAGCGCGCGCGCTTTCGCGAGGTGCGGGAGCTATACGAGTCCCTCAGGCGAGAGGGGTTGGCGCTGGACACGCTGTCGATGGGCATGACGGCGGACATGGAGGCCGCGATCGCCGAGGGCTCGACGATGGTGAGGATCGGCACGGCGATCTTCGGGGAACGCCGGAAGGTGAAGGACGCGGCGTGAAGCTTGCCTTCATCGGCGGCGGCAACATGGCGAACGCGCTGATCGGCGGTTTGCTCGAGCGCGGCGTGAAGCCGGGCGCCATCTCGGTGGTCGAGCCGGCGGCGGCGGCGCGCAGGAAGCTCGCTGCCCGCCACAAGATCCGCGCCAGCGCCGCGCCGGACGCGCGCACGGCCGCCGCGGATACGCTGCTTCTGGCGGTGAAGCCGCAGGACATGCGCGCGGCCGCCGTGCCCCTCGCGGGCAAGCTGCGCGGCAAGCTCGTCATCAGCATCGCCGCGGGCATCCGCCTGAAGGACCTCTCGCGCTGGCTCGGCGGCCACGCGAAGCTGGTGCGCTGCATGCCCAATACGCCCGCACTGATCGGCGCCGGCATCAGCGGGCTCTACGCCCCGTCCGGCGTCAGCGCGGCGGAGAAGCGCCGCGCCGAGCGCATCCTCGGTGCGGTGGGGGCCGTCGTCTGGGTGCAGGACGAGTCCCTGCTCGACCCGGTCACCGCGGTCTCCGCCAGCGGGCCGGCGTACGTATTCTGGTTCATCGAGCAGTTGGCGAAATCCGGGGAAGCGCTCGGCTTGTCGCCGCAGGTGTCGATGAAACTCGCGTTGCAGACCGCGCTTGGCGCGGCGATGCTCGCCTCCCGGAGCAAGGAACCGCCTGCCGTGCTGCGCCAGCGCGTCACTTCCAGGGGCGGCACCACGGAGGCCGCCCTCCGGGTGTTCGAGCAGGAACGGCTCGCCGAGCATTTCCGGCGCGCCGTCGAGGCCGCCAGCCGCCGCGGCGCCGAGATGGGCGAACTCCTGGGCAAGGACTGATGTTCGTCCAGATCGGCCAACTGCTCGTCGACGTGGTGGCGAGCTTCTTCGTCTTCGTGCTGCTGGCGCGCTTTCATTTCCAGTGGCTGCGCGTGCCGTTCCGCAATCCGATCGGCGAGTTCGTGATCGGCGCCACCAACTGGATCGTGCGGCCGGCGAGGAAGGTCGTCCCGCCGCTCGCCGGCCTGGACCTCGCCACGCTGATCGCCGCCTGGCTGCTGCAGGCACTGGCGCTCTACCTGCTCGGCGCCATCGCCGGCGGCGGGCTGGGCGCCGAGCCGGGCCGCATGATCGCGGTGCTGATGGTCGGCGCGGCTTTCGACCTGCTGCGCTACAGCCTGTATATCCTGATCTTTGCGGTGGTCGTGCAGGCGGTGCTGTCCTGGGTGAACCCGCACTCGCCCGTGCAGCCGCTGTTTGACGCCATGACGCGGCCGTTCCTGCGGCCGCTGCGCCGCGTGATCCCGCTGCTCGGCAACGTGGACCTCTCGCCGCTGGTGCTGCTGGTGCTGTTGCAGATCGTGCTGATCGCGCTCGCGCACCTGCGCGGCGCGGCGGGGGGGCTGTTCTGAGCGGCCGGCTGGTCCTGGAGCTGCACGTGCAGCCGGGCGCGTCGCGCTCGGAATTCGCCGGGCGGCACGGCGAACGTATCAAGGTCAGGCTGGCGGCGAGGGCGGTGGACGGCAAGGCCAACCAGGCCCTGGTGGAATTCCTGGCGGAGCACTACGGCGTGCCGAAGCGCAACGTGCGCATCGAGTCGGGATTGAAGTCGCGCCAGAAGCGCGTCGTTATCGACGGGTTGTAGGGTGGGCTGCTGGCCCACCGCCCGGTGGGCCAGCGGCCCACCCTACCGCTTGAAGCGGATTTCCTCCTGGTAGGGGTAGACGTCCTCCTGGACGCCGGCGCGGATGCGCGCCTGCTTGCCGGCCCAGAACTCCGGGTCCATCAGGTCGGCGTGGCGCTCGAGGAAGATCTCGCGCGCCGCCGGGTCGGCGACGAGGAACCTGGCGAACTGCTCGGGAAAGATGTCGTGCGGGCCCACCGAGTAGTAGGGTTCGGCGGACATCTCGTCCTCGATCGAGCGCGGCGGCGGGATGCGCCGGAAGTTGCAATCGATCATGTAGGCGATCTCGTCGTAGTCGTAGAACACCACTCGGTTGTGGCGCGTGACGCCGAAGTTCTTCAGCAGCATGTCGCCGGGAAAGATGCCCGCGCCGGCCAGCTCCTTGATGGCGTAGCCGTAATCGTGCAGGGCCTGGCGGATGCGCTCCGCGTCGCGGTCACCTTTCGCCTCCTCGAGGTACAGGTTGAGCGGCTGCATGCGCCGCTCGATGTACACGTGGCGAATGACGACGCGATCACCCTCGATCTCGATGCTGGAGGCGGCCTCGGAGTTGAGCTCCTCGAGCAGCGCCGCGTCGAACCGCTCCAGCGGCAACGCCACCAGGGAGTACTCCAGCGTGTCGGCCAGGCGCCCGACGCGGTCGTGGTACTTCACCAGCTGGTACTTGTCCTTCACCGTCTGCCGGTCCATCTCCTTGGGCGGCGCGAAGCGATCGCGGATCACCTTGAACACGTAGGGGAAGGAGGGCAGGGTGAAGACCAGCATCACCATGCCCTTGATGCCCGGCGCGACGATGAAATTGTCCGAGGAATGCTTCAGGTGGTAGAACAGGTCGCGGTAGAACATGGTCTTGCCCTGCTTGGCGAGCCCCACGCTCATGTACATCTCCGCACGTGGCTTCCTCGGCATCAGCTGGCGCAGGAAAGAGACGTACGCTGCCGGCACCTCCATGTCGACGAAGAAGTAGGCGCGCGCGAAGGAAAACAGAATGATCAGTTGATCGGCATCCAGCAGCAGGGCGTCCAGGTACAGCTCGCCGCGCTCGTTCTGCAGGATCGGCACCGCGAACGGCACCTCCTGGTTGCCGTTCACGATCTTGCCCACAGCGTAGGCGGCCTTGTTGCGGAAAAACAGCGATCCCAGCACCTGGATCTGCAGGCTGGGACGCGCGCGCGTGGGGCGCGGGAAGTGAGCGCGCAGGGCGCGCACCACGCTTCTCAGGTCGCGGTGCAGGTCTTCCCAGGGGTTGGCGAGCCCGAAGCCGCGCACGATGTCCGCCAGCGTCTTCCTCAGTCCCTTCCTGAGCGGGTAGTAGCTGCGGTAGGCCGGCTCCTCGCCCTCGAGGTGCTCGGTGGCCACCGCCGGGCGCCAGAAGATGAACTCGTTATGGTAGTAGCGCCGGTGCAGCACCTGGCAGGCGACCGAGTTGTAGAAGGTCTCGGCGCATTCGGGCTGCCGGTGCTCGTGCAGCAGCGGGATATAGGTCAGCTTGATCGCCGGCCACAGCGACTCGTCGGTCTCCGCCTCGGGGAAGCGCGCGCGTACGTCTTCGACCGCCTCCTGCACGCGTCGGTCGTACATCTGGATGCGCTCGCGCGCGAGCAGCCGCAGCGCGGCCCAGTCGGCGCGCTCGAACAACTGCCTGGCGCGCGCCGAGGCCTCGCGGAACAGTCGGTAGTGCCTGTCGAAGCCGGCGAGGATCGCGCGCGCGATCTCCGAGGCGCGCTCGTGCCGCGTTTCGTGGATCGCGACGACCTTCGCCGGCGCCGTCACATCAGGCGGCCTTCTTCGCCTGAGACAAGGCGTCCTCGCCGAAGAACTGTGCATCTTCGGTCGAGCCGTGCAGCGCGGTGGTGGAGGCCTTGCCGGCGGTGACCACCTGCGTGATCTGGTCGAAGTAGCCGGTGCCGACCTCGCGCTGGTGCTTGACCGCGGTGAAGCCCTTCTCTGCGGCGGCGAACTCCTTTTCCTGCAGCGCGACGAAGGCGCTCATGCCGTCGCGCGCGTAGCCGTGCGCCAGTTCGAACATCGAATAGTTGAGCGCATGGAAGCCGGCGAGCGTGATGAACTGGAACTTGTAGCCCATCGCGCCGAGTTCCTTCTGGAACTTGCCGATGGTGGCGTCGTCGAGGTTGCGCTTCCAGTTGAAGGAGGGCGAGCAGTTGTAGGCGAGCATCTTGCCCGGGAATTTCTCCTGCACGCCCTCGGCGAACTTGCGCGCGAAGGCGAGATCCGGCGTGCCGGTCTCGCACCACACCATGTCGGCGACCGCGGCGTAGGCGAGGCCGCGCGACAGCGCCTGCCCGAAGCCATTTCTCGTGCGGTAGAAGCCCTCCGAGGTGCGCTCGCCGGTGAGGAATGGCTTGTCGTTCTCGTCCACGTCGTTGGTGACGAGATCGGCGGCCTCCGCGTCCGTGCGCGCCAGCAGCACGGTGGGCACGCCCATCACGTCGGCCGCGAGGCGCGCGGCGATCAGTTTCTGCACGGCCTCCTGCGTGGGCACCAGCACCTTGCCGCCCATGTGGCCGCATTTCTTGACCGAGGCGAGCTGGTCTTCGAAGTGCACGCCGGCCGCGCCGGCGTCGATCATCGCCTTCATCAGCTCGAAGGCGTTCAGCACGCCGCCGAAACCGGATTCCGCGTCCGCCACGATCGGCGCAAACCAGTCCACGTCACCGCCTTTTTTCCCGTCGGCGGCTTCCATCGTCTGGATCTGGTCCTGCCGCGCGAGCGCATTGTTGATGCGTTTCACCACCGTCGGCACCGAGGACACCGCGTACAGCGACTGATCGGGGTACATGGAGAGCGAGTCGTTGGCGTCCGCCGCCACCTGCCAGCCCGAGAGGTAGATCGCGGGAACGCCGGCCTTCACCTGCTGCATCGCCTGATTGCCGGTGAGCGCGCCGAGGGAATTCACGAACGGCCGCTCCTTGCACATCTTCCAGAGTTTCTCCGCACCGAGCTTCGCCAGCGTGTGCTCGATCTTGACGCTGCCGCGCAGGCGCACTACGTCGGCGGTGCTGTAGCCGCGCTTCACGCCTTTCCAGCGCGGGTTTTCGGCCCAGTCCTTGTGGAGTGCGGCGATTTCCTGGTCTCGCTTGTGCATGGGGTCCCTGTCCGTGAGAGTGAAAGGAGCTGAGGGTGACGATAGCCAAGCGGATGGCGCGCAGCAATAACGCAATTGCGGGATCTGAAACAGCACTTAAACAAGGATTTACAAAGACTTAGCGGCATCTCGTTTCACGATGCGGAGCACGATTTC
>JBGQFF010000087.1:0-11560 GCA_041496745.1 Gammaproteobacteria bacterium | reverse complement strand
GAGCGCCGCACGGCCTTTGCATGCAGCAATCTGGTTCCGCGCCGCGCGCACCGGCTTTGTGGTCCTTGCGGGCGTCATTCTGCTGCGGCCAGTGGTTGCAGAGGCCGCAGCGGAATGGGGCCTGAGCCGCTCCGCAGCAGGACTCTCGCAGGGCGCGGCGTTCTGGCTGGAAGCGGCCCGGCGCTTGGAGCCCGCCGACTGGCGCTACCATTGGTACGCGGGGCAGTTCTGGGACGGCCAGGCCTCGGTCTCAGGCAGGCGCGAAGCCGCGCGGCTTGCGGCCCAGGCCTATGCCGCGGGGTTCGAAGCGAACCGACTGGAAGTCAGGAACCTGCTGGGGAAGATCTCCGTGCACCGCCGCCACGGCAAGTTGCTCGATACACCGGCCGATTCCCGCACGCAGGCGGCATGGGTGGCGCAGGCGGAAGCGCTTGCGCCTTTCAACGATGCCGTGCGCCGCGAGCGCGCGCTGCTAGGGACGGCGAAATGACGCTGCGCTTTGCCCGCGGCTACACCCTCGCCGAACTGGTGATCGTGATCGTAATCGCCGGGATCCTCGCCGCCATCGCCATTCCGCAGTTCAACCAGACAGCAATCGACGCCGCCTGGTACCACGAGCAGGTGCGCTCCGCGGTGCGCCATGCGCAGCGCACGGCGGTGGCGCAACGGCGCTGCGTTTTCGTGTCCGTCGCGGGCGCACAACTGGAGCTCTACTACGGCGACGCGAGTTGCGCGCTCACGGCGACCCAGGTCACGCAGCTCGCCAACGGCAACCCGTATGTGCTGGCCGCGCCCTCGGGCGTGGCGCTGGCGGCTGCGCCCAACCCGTTCCGCTTCAACGGCCTCGGACAGCCGAGCAGCGCCGCCACGGTCACCGTCGGCGGCAGGACAGTGACTGTCAACGCGGAGACCGGCTATGTCCAGTAACCGCCAGCTCGGCCTGTCCCTGATCGAGGTCGTGGTCTTCATCGTGGTGCTGGGCATCGCCATCGCGGGGATGGCGGTCCTGTACAACCAGGTCACGCTGGCGAGCGTGGACCCGCTGGTGCGCAAGCAGGCGGTGGCCATCGCCAATTCGCTGATGGAGGAAATCCAGTTGCGGCCGTTCACGTACTGTGACCCCGACGATCCGCTGGTGTTCACCGCAGGCAGTCCCGCAGCGTGCGGGATTCAGGAGGTGATCGGGGTGGAGGGCGGCGAGACACGCTACGCCGATCCGCGCTACGACAACGTCAGCGATTACGCCGCCTTTCCGCCGATGATCGGGAGCATCCAGGACATCTCCAACAACACGATCGCGGGGCTCGCCGGCTACTCGGCGGAGGTGGCCGTCGCCGCCGCCGGCGGCAGTTTCCCCGCGGCGGTTCCCGCCGATGACGCGCTGCGCATCACCGTCACCGTAACCGGCCCCGCCAATGTCAGGGTCGTCCTCGAGGGCTACCGCCTGCGCTATGCACCCAATTCGCCCTGAACGCGGCGTGACGCTCATCGAGCTGGTTGTGGCGATCGTCATCGTCGGCATCGTCGTCGCCGTGGTGGTGTTCTTCCTCAACCCGCTGCGCCAGAGCACCGATCTCGCGTTGCGCGCCGAGCTGACCGACATCGCCGACAATGCGCTGCAGCGCATCGGCCGCGACGTGAAGCTTGCGCTGCCGAACAGCGTGCGCCTGGCGTCGAATTCGGGCTCGTCCCCCTTCTACATTGAATTCCTGGCCATACGCGAAGCCGGCCGCTACCGGGCCGATGCGGGCAGTGTCGCCGGCGGCACAGCATGCGAGCAGGACGATGCGTCCCTCAGCGTTGCCGACAACGACCAGCTTTCATTCGACCTGTCGCCAGGTGAGCGCTGTTTCAAGACGATCGGCCAACTGGCGAACCCGGCCAGCGTGACGACCACGGATTTCCTGGTACTGAGCAACTATGGCACGGGCTTCCCGGGCCAGGACGCGTACGAGGCCGGCGCACAGAATCGCGCGACCATCGACGACGCAGTCGGTACGGAAGCTGGCCGCAACCGGATCCACTTCGCGCAGACGCCGTTCTCGCGCGCGTTGCACGACTCTCCCGGCAAGCGCTTCTTCATTATTTCCGGTCCCGTCAGCTATGTCTGCGACACCACTGCGCGCACGCTCACGCGCTATTGGAACTACGGGACCCCGCCAACCACCCCGGTGGCGGCCCAGCCCACGACTTTCTCGAGCGGCAGTTCGGCCCTGATCGCGGAAAACGTTACCGGATGCGCGTTCGACTATTCAATCGTGGGCGCGCAGCTTGGCCTGCTGACCATGCGCGTCACGCTGCAGCGCCAACTGTCCGGCGGTGCCACCGAAACCGTGAGCCTGTATCACGCGGTGCACGTGAACAACGCGCCATGAAGCGATCCCTGCGCCGCGCGCGCGGCTTCGCCCTGATCCTCGCGGTGTTCCTGATCGTGTCGCTGGCGGCGGTCGGGGCGTACCTGCTCACGGTGTCCAACGTACAGGTCGAGACGGGGGTCATGGACGAGCAGGCCGCACGCGCCTATCAGGCGGCGCGCGCAGGGCTCGAGTGGGGGGCCTACCGGGTATTGCGGAATTCCACCTGTCCCGGCGGGACGACGGCCATCGCCTTGCCCGGCAATCTGGCCGGTTTTCGGGCGGAGGTGACCTGCACCGCGTTCGGAACCGAAAACGAGGGCGGCATTCCGGTCAGCACCTTCCGCATCACCTCCACCGGCTGCAATCAGGCCGATTGCTCCGCAGCCCCCACCGGCCCCACCTCGGTCAATCGCCAGCTCGAGCTCACGGTCACCAACTGAAAGCGGCAAAACTGGATAAAGAGCAATGTCGCTCGTTTACGGAAAATGCATTGACAACAAGCGTTTATTGATCTATTTTCAAGTTAAATCAGGAAGTTGGGGTGAGGAGCGGCAATGAAATGGCCATTCAAGCGCGGCGCGCTCGAGCCGGGCTGGCTCGTGGTGAGCCTGCGCCCCGGGGAAATGAGCTTTGCGCACGGCCAGTACGTGCCGGGCGGCACGTCAATCGTCGATCGCTGCGGGACGCGCGCGCTTGACGGGGAATTCGAGGGCGCTGAACGCTTGGCCAAGGAACTTGGTTTCGACCGCTACCAATGCTCGACGCTGCTCGCGCCGGGCGAATACCAACTGCTGCTGGTGGACGCGCCCAACGTGCCGCAGCCCGAGTTGAAGACCGCGATCCGCTGGCGCATTAAGGACCTGCTCGACTACCACATCGACGACGCCACGGTGGACCTGCTCGGCGTGCCGCCCAATCCGGCGGCGGGCGCGCGCGCGAATTCCATGTACGCGGTCACCGCCCGCAACGACGTGATCCAGGCCTGCGTCGGGCGCTTCGAAGCGGCCCGCATCCCGCTCTCGGTGATCGACATCCCGGAGACTTCGCAGCGCAACGTCGCCGCCCTGTTCGAGAGCGACGAGCGTGGCCTCGCCATGCTGCACCTGGGACAGGACCAGGGCCTGCTGACCATCAATTACCGCCGCGAGCTGGTGCTCGCGCGGCGCATCGAAGTCGGCATGCAGGACCTGCTGGCCGCCGCTCCCGGCGTTGCGCGCGAGGAACAGTTCCAGCGCGTCCTGCTCGAGCTGCAACGCACCTTCGATCACTTCGACCGGCATTTCGCCTACGTCCCGGTCGCCAAGCTGATGCTCGCCCCGGATCCCGAGGATTGCGGATTGCTGGAGTTCCTGGCTGCCAATCTCGACCTGCCGCTGGAGCGCGTGCGGCTGTCCGGGGCGATCGCCTTCGGTTCGCGCGCCGAACTGGAGCCGGAGGAGGAGTGGCGCCTGTTCCACCTGATCGGCGCCGCGCTGCGGCACGAGTCGAAGGCGCTCTGAGGGGCCCGGCGTGAGCCAGCAGATCAACCTGTTCAACCCGCTGTTCCTGCGCCAGGAGAAGTACTTCTCCACGCGCACCATGCTGCAGAGCCTGGGCCTGATCGCGCTCGGCCTGGTCGCGCTGTACGCCTATGCCCTGGTGCAGACGCGCGATCTGGAGCGGCTGGCGGCCGATTATGGCCGTCAGCTGGCCGCGCAGCGCGAGCAGTTCGTCAAGCTGGGCGGACGGGGGCGCAGCAAGCTGCTCGAGTCGGAAGTGGCGCGGCTCGAGGCGGAGTCCAAGGCGCGCCGCGGCATGCTCGATGCCCTGCAGGGCGGCGAGTTCGGCAATACCGACGGGTTCTCCCAGTATTTCGCGGCCTTCGGCCGCCATGCCATGCGCGGCGTCTGGCTCACCGGATTCGGCGTGGGAGAAAGCGGCAACGAACTGAAAATCCGCGGCCGCGTCCTGTATCCCGACCTGGTGCCGGCGTATCTGCGGGCGCTGAACGACGAGCAGGTGATGCGCGGCCGGCAGGTGACCGAACTGAAGCTGGTCGCCAAGGACGAGTCGGCGACGCGGCGCGGCCCGCCCGCGGCAGGCCAGGTCGCCGGGCCGGAACGCTACGTGGAGTTCGACCTCTCCGCGCCACTGCGGGCGTCGGGACCGGTGGCGGGCGTGGCCAAAGGGGGCAGGCCGTGAAGGCGCTGCTCAAGCTCTACGCGGAGCGCGTCGACAACGCGACGCTGCGCGAGCGCGCCCTGCTGTTCGCGGCAGCCGCGCTCATCCTGGTGTTCATCTTCTATACCGCGCTGGTGCAGCCCCTGCGCGACACCCAGCGCAGGCTCGGCGCGCAGACCGCGCAGAATGAGCGCGAGCTGCGTACCGTGCAGGCGGAATTGCAGCGCATGGCGCGCACGCGCGACGCCGATCCCGACGCGCACAACCGCAGGCGTGCGGCAGAGCTGCGCGCGGAGCTGGCGGCGCTCGACGCAAGGTTGGCCGAGGAGCAACGCCGTTTCACCTCGCCGCAGCGCATGCGCGAAGTGCTCGAGGAGATGCTCGAGCGCAACAAGAGCTTGCGCCTGGTGGACCTGAAGACGCTGCCGATCACCGACCTCGCCGCCACGCAGGGCCAGGCCGGCCGTCGCATCTTCCGCCATGGCGTGGAACTGACGCTCAGCGGCGGTTACCTCGACCTGCACAACTATCTGCGGGCGCTCGAAAAGCTCTCCACGCAACTGTACTGGGGCCAGCTCGAGATGTCCGTAGCCGCGTATCCGGTGGCGACGCTCAGGATGACGGTGTATACGCTCAGCTTCGACAAGGCGTGGCTGGTGGTATGAGAGGCGTCCTGCTCTGGAGCCTGGGTGCATGCCTCGCGGGTGCGGCGCAGGCGCAGGACCGGCCGCTCGCCGATCCGACGCGGCCGCCGAACGTGTCGGCCGAGGCGGGGGGCGACAGCGCGGCGCAATCCGGGCCGCTGCTGCAATCCGTGCTGATTTCGCCGACGCGCCGCGCCGCGGTGATCAGCGGCCAGGCCGTGGCGCTCGGCGGCAGGTTCGGCGACGCCACGCTGGAGACGATCACCGAGAGCGCGGTCGTGCTGAGGTACGCCGAGCGCAGGGAAACGCTGCAGTTGATCCCGGGCCTGGAGAAGCGCGCGCGGCGTGTGGCCGATGCCGCGCCTTCCGGACCGGCGACCAGGGAAAAGGGAACTCGCCGATGAAGCGACTCACCGCATGGGTATGCCTCGTATGCGTCGCAGCGTGCTCCACGCCGCCGCCGCGTCCAACCGAAGTCGATTCCGCGATCCGGGGGGAGATCGACCAGGCGATCAGCGGGCCGGGTCCCAGGCCGGCGCAGATTCCGGACCAGAGCCTGCTGCCGCCCCTGCGCATGGAAATGCCGGGAGCCGCCGGTCGCCCGATCGACCCGCGTTTCGACCTGTCGGTGAACAACGCGCCGGCAGCGCAGGTGTTCATGGCGATCGTCTCGGGCACCCGCTACTCGATGCTGCTCAACCCGGAGGTGAGCGGCACGATCTCGGTCAACCTGAAAGACGTCACGATGGGCGAGGCGCTCGATTCCCTGCGCGAGCTCTATGGCTATGAGTTCCGCATCGAGGGCACGCGGATTTTCGTGCAGCCGGCGGGCCTGCAGACCAAGATCTATCGCGTGAATTACATGGTGGGGCAGCGCCGCGGCACGAGCGACCTGCGTGTGCAGTCGGGCTCGTTGGCGGACTCCTCGGCCTCCAGCGGACCGCCTGCGCCGGCCACGGCGTCCGCGCCGGTTCCCGGGGCCGTCGGGCAGACTTTCGGCGGCGGCGCGCCGCGCTCTCTGGACAGCACCCGCGTCACCACCAGCGTGGTGAACGATTTCTGGGTCGACCTGCGCAGCGCGCTCACCGCGATCGTCGGCAGCAGCAGCGGGCGCAGCGTGGTGGTCACGCCGAATTCCGGCGTGGTGCTGGTGCGCGCGTTTCCGCAGGAACTGCGCGCCGTGGAGCAGTACCTGCGCGAGACGCGGCTGGTCGTCGAGCGGCAGGTGATGCTCGAAGCGAAGGTGATCGAGGTCACCCTGTCGGAGGGCTTCCAGTCCGGGATCAACTGGGCGCTGTTCCGCACCAATGCCAGCCCGCGGGGAATGGTCGGCCAGGTCGGCAACGACGTCACGCTCGGCACCAGCACCAGCGGGACGACCCTCAGCGGCGGCGGCGTCACCGCGAATCCCCAGCTGGGGACACTCGCCACCACCGCGACGCTCGCTGCCAACCCGGGCGCGGTGTTCGGGCTGGCGTTCCAGGCCTCCAATTTCGCGGCCCTGCTGCAATTCCTCGATTCGCAGGGCTCCACTCAGGTGCTGTCCAGCCCGCGCATCGCCACGCTGAACAACCAGAAGGCGGTGCTCAAAGTGGGGACCGATGAGTTTTTTGTCACCAACGTGGCCACCGTCACCACCACCACCGGCACGACAACGCAGCAAACGCCGACCGTCACAGTGGCGCCGTTCTTCTCGGGCATCATGCTCGACGTCACACCGCAGATCGACGAGTTCGGCAACATCACGCTGCACATCCATCCCTCGATCAGCGAGGTGACCGAGAGCCGCCGCGTGGTGGACCTGGGCGGCTCGATCCCCTCGATCACCCTGCCGCTGGCCAAATCCGCGGTGAACGAGTCCGACACGGTGGTGCGGGTCACCGACGGCAACATCGTGGCCATCGGCGGCCTGATGAGCATGGACGTGCGCGACAACCGCACGGGCATCCCGGGCGCCGCGGACGCCAACGTGCTGCTGCGCAACTCGGACCGCCTGGGGCGCAAGCGCGAGATCGTGATTCTGCTCAAGCCGACGATCATCCAGAACGACCTCTCCTGGGGCCAGGACCTGCGCGAAACGCGTGATCGGCTCGAGCGCGTGTTTCCCGCGCAGGGTGCGAAGCCGCAGTGAACTACCTCAGGCACTTCGGCCTGCGCGAACCGCCGTTTGGCATCACGCCCGACACGAGCTTTTTTTACGCTTGCCGCAGCACGCAGGAAGCGCTCAATACGCTGCTGGTGGCGATCGGCAACGGCGAGGGCTTCATCAAGATCACCGGCGAGGTCGGCACCGGCAAGACGCTGCTGTGCCGCAAGTTCCTCGCCACGCTGGGCACGGGATGGGCCAGCGCGTACATCCCGAACCCGAGCCTGGAGCCGCGCGCCCTGGTGCAGGCGGTTGCGGCCGAGCTCGGGGTGCGCGCAGAGCCGGACGTGGACCAGCACCAGCTGCTCCGCGGTATCACGCGGGCGCTGCTCGACAACGCGCGCCAGGGCCGGCGCGTGGTGCTGTGCATGGACGAGAGCCAGGTGATGCCGCTGGAGACCCTGGAAACCATGCGGCTGCTGACCAACCTGGAGACCGAGAAGCGCAAGCTGCTGCAGGTGGTGCTGTTCGGGCAGCCAGAGCTTGACCGCAAGCTCGCCTCCGAGTCGATCCGGCAGCTGCGCCAGCGCATCACGTTCCATTACGACCTCAAAGGGCTGGATCGCTCGGAGATCGGCGCCTATGTGGAACACCGCCTGGCCATCGCGGGACATGCGGGCGCGCCGCTGTTCGATGCCGGCGCGCTGCGCGCGCTGCACCGGGCGAGCCGCGGCGTGCCGCGGCTCGTCAACATCCTCGCGCACAAGGCCCTGTTGCTGGTGTTCGGGGAAGGCGGCCGCCGCGCCGCGCCGCGCCATGTGCGTGCTGCCGCGGCGGACACCCCCGCCGCGGTGCCGCTACGCGGCTGGTGGTGGCCGCGTCTGCGCACGAGCCGCGCGGCAGACTAGGGCCTGGCGATGAGCATCATCAACAGGATGCTGCAGGAGCTCGATCGCCGCCACGCGGGCGCCGCGCAGGCGGGGCAGGCGCCGCACCCGGAGGTGCGCGCAGTGCCGACGCTGCGGTCCGGACACGAATGGTTCTGGCGCATTGTGGCGGGGTTGATGCTCGTGGCCGCCACTTGGACCCTGTGGGTGGTGTATCAACTGCAGCCGCGGTCGGTGGCCACCGAACTCGCGGTCCGCGCGGCGGAGAACGCCCGCCGCCGCACGCCCGCCACGCCCGCGCCGACCCCGGCGCAGGCCGCCGCGTCGAAAACCGCGGCGCTCCCGACCGCGCAGGCCGCCGTGCCGCCGCCTGCGCCGGCCGCGGCAGGTGCCGATGCTCCGGTCCCCAAGCCGGCCCCGGAGAGGCTTGCCGCACCGATCGAGACGCTCAAGCTCGCGCTGACCATCGATACGCCGCTCGCGCCGCGCGCCAGGCAGTCCGCCAAGCCCGACTCCGCGAGGGCTGCCTCAGCTTCGCCAGCTGGAGCGCAGGCGGCCAGGGCGGCGCGGCCGGGCGAGGCTGCGCCGGTGCGCGTCGAAAAGCGCGATCGCGCAGGCGTGCCGGGTGAGCGGGCCGAGGCCGAGTACCGTCGCGCGGGGGAACTGCTCTACGCGGGGCGCGTTGCCGATGCGGAAGAGGCGCTCCTTGCGGCGCTCGCGGCCAACCACTCTCACCAGGCCGCGCGGCAGACACTGATTGCGCTCTACATCGAACAGCGGCGCATTGAGGACGCCCGCCGCCACCTGCAGGAAGGGCTCGCGGTGAATCCCTCCTACGCGCCTTTCGCGGTGGCGCTGGCGCGCATCCATGTGGATCGGCGTGACTACGCTGTTGCGCTCGGCGTGCTGGACCGGGCGAAGGCGGCAGGCGTGGGGTACTCGGACTATCACGCGCTGCGCGGTGCGGTCTTGCAGCGCCTCTCGCGCCACGGCGAGGCGGCCGACGCCTACCGGCAGGCGCTGGCCTCAGGCGCGCCGAATGGCGCTTCATGGGTGGGTCTGGGAATTTCCCTCGAAGCGCTGGATCACCGTCCGGAGGCCGCGGAGGCGTTCCGCCGCGGCATCGCCACGGGAACGCTCGCCGCCGAAGTGCTGGCCTACGCCGAGCAGCGCGCGCAGCAGCTGCGCTGACTCAGGCGGCGCTCGCCGCGCCCTCGCCGATCCGCTCCAGCCGGTAGCCGTAGTTGTAGATCGGCACCACGCGGAACCCGGTTTCCACGCGCAGATCGAGTTTCTTGCGCACCTGGCTCACATGCGTGTCCACGGTGCGCGTGACGAGGTCGCCGCTGCGCCCCCACACCGCTTCCTGCAGGTGGCTGCGCGACAGCAGGCGGCCCACGTTGCGGAACAGCACCACCGTCAGCTCGAACTCCTTCGGCGTCAACTCGATCTTCTCGCCACTGCGGCGGATCTCGCCGCGAGCCACGTCGATCTCGAAAGGCGGAAACGAAAGCAGCTTTTCTTCCTCGCGCGGATAGGCGCGGCGCAACAGGGCATGCACGCGCGCCAGCAGTTCCTGGCGCCGCGCCGGCTTGACCATGTAGTCGTCGGCGCCGTTCTCGAGCGCGAACACGATGTCCTGCTCCGAGTCGCGCACGGTGACGAACAGCACCGGCACCGTTCTCGACACGTTGCTGCGCAGCCACATCAGCACGTCGGCGCCGGACACGTCGGGCACCTGCCAGTCCAGCACGAAAAGGTCGAAGCTCTCGCGGCCGGCGTGCTTCATCGCCTCGCGGCCGGCGAGATAGCCATGCACGTCGTGCCCGTCTTCCGCCAGCCAGCGCTTGAGCAGCGCCAGCTGGTCCGGATCATCTTCGAGAATGGAAATGCGCAAGCCGGGTTCCTCTGCACGCAATCATACTGCCTCATGCCGGCCTGCCCAAGCGGGGGCTGTGGCAGAATCGCCCTTCCCCGAGGACCCATGCGCATAGCCCTGCTGGGCGGCGGCACCATTGCCCGCCTCGTCTTAGAACACCTCCGGGGCGGAAATCTTCCCGGAATCGAGGTGCTCGCCGTGTCGGGGCGCAGCGTCGCCTCGCGCGGCGCGGCGCTGGCGCTGGCGCATGGGGTGCCGTTCGTCGTCGGGCGCGACGCATTGCTGGCGACTCGGCCGCAGGCTGTGGTGGAGGCTGCGTCGCACGAGGCAGTGCGTCAGCACCTGGTGCCCTTGCTCGGCGCGGGCGTCAGCGTGGTGGTGCTCTCGGCCGGGGCGCTTGCCGACGACCGGCTGCGCGAGGCGGCCGAGCGCGCCGCCCGCGACAGCGGCGCGATGCTTTACGTTCCCTCCGGAGGCATCGGCGGACTGGACGCGCTCAAGTCGGCTTGCATCGCCGGCGTCGACGCAGCGAGCATCCGCGTCGCGAAGCCGCCCGCTGCCTGGAAAAACATTCCGTACGTGGATGCAATGGGCCTGGACCTCGATCGCCTGGCGCGGGCGCACACGTTGTTTGCAGGGTCCGCGCGCGAAGGCGTGCCGCATTTTCCGCAGAATGTGAACATTGCTGCCGTGCTGGCAATGGCAGGAATCGGCTTTGACCGCACCCGCCTGGAAGTGGTGGCGGATCCGGCAATCACCCACAACACGCACACCATCCGCATCTCCGGGAAGACCGGCATCATCACCGTGGTTCTCGAGAATGTGCCATCGCCCGACAACCCGAAAACCGCCTGGCTTGCCTGCTACAGCGCGCTCGCCGCATTGCGCTCGCTCGGGTCCAGCGTCCGCTACGGCACGTAAGCCCTTGAAGCGTTTGGCGAGCGCTCCGGGCCGGCCGAGAACCGCCGCCTTGCGGCGCCCGCAGGCGATTTCACTCACCAATCCTTGACTAAGCGGCGGAAAACTCACATAATTTCGGGTTTCGCCGGAGGGGTGCCCGAGCGGCTAAAGGGGGCAGACTGTAAATCTGTTGGCCTTGCGCCTACGTTGGTTCGAATCCAACCCCCTCCACCAGCGGTGCGGGCGGTTCCGGTGATAAGGCGGCGCGGATATTTGTTGATGTTGTGTTGGCGCGTGGGTGAGGTGAACAGGCGGGTGTAGCTCAATGGTAGAGCAGAAGCCTTCCAAGCTTATGACGAGGGTTCGATTCCCTTCACCCGCTCCAACAGAGGATTTCGGCCCACGTAGCTCAGTGGTAGAGCACTCCCTTGGTAAGGGAGAGGTCACGCGTTCAATCCGCGTCATGGGCACCAGGGACAACGGCAAGACCACCTAGAGACAGCTCGAAAGCGGAAGACAGTCATGGCAAAAGTCAAATTTGCGAGAACCAAGCCGCACGTGAACGTGGGGACGATTGGGCACGTGGATCACGGCAAGACGACGCTGACGGCGGCGATGACGCACGTGCTGGCGAAGAAGTATGGCGG
>JBGQFF010000086.1:0-11635 GCA_041496745.1 Gammaproteobacteria bacterium | reverse complement strand
TTCAGGCTCGCGGCAGCGGGAGTGGTCAACATGTTTCCCCACACGGCGCACGTCGAAAGCATCGCGCTGTTCGAGCGCTAGAAAAGGAAAAGGCGCCTCGCGGCGCCCTTCCTTGGGAAGGCCAGCAAAGCAGCGACTAGTCGCGCTCGCCCGTCAGCGCCATCAGCAGCTGCAGCAGGTTGGCGAAGATGTTGAACAGGCTCATGTACACGCCCGTCGCCGCCATGATGTAGTTGGTCTCGCCGCCGGTCACGATGCGCGACAGGTCGTGCAGCAGGAACAGCGAGAACACCACGATCACCAGCGTCGAGATGGTCAGCGCCAGGGCCGGGATCTGCAGGAACATGTTCGCCACCAGGGCGAGCAGCAGCGCGATCATGCCGATGAAGAGGAATTTCCCCATGAAGCTGAAGTCGCGCTTCGTCACCGAGGCAATGGTCGCCATGCCGAAGAACACCAGCGCCGTGCCGCCGGCGGCGTAGCCGACCAGCTGCGCGCCATTCTTCAGCGCGAGCGCGTAGTTGAGCAGCGGCCCGATGAACCAGCCGAGCAGGCCGGTCATCAGCAGCAGGAACACCACGCCCAGCGCGCTGTTGCGGTTGGCGGCGATGGCGAACTGCAGGCCGATCACCGCGCCCAGCATCACGAAGAAGCTGACGATCGGGAACTGCTGGATGATGCCGCCGGTCGCCATGCCGAAATAGGCGCCGACCGCGGTCGGCACCATGGTCAGAGCGAGCAGCAGCTGGGTGTTGCGCAGGACCTTTTGCGCGCCGACGTCGGGCAGGACAGAGCCCGGCGCGTAGCTCGGGCCGCCGCGGCCAAGAACCTGGTCGTTTGACGGGACGGGCTTCAGTTCAGGTTGCATCTGCTTCCTCCTTGTTCGAACGAGTAACTTAAGACTACCAAACAAGCGTGAAGTTTCAATGTACTGCGAGCGTTAAAATGGGGGCGCTTCGACGCGATTTCAATCCGGAAGGGTGGCAGAGTGGTCGAATGCGCCGGTCTTGAAAACCGGAAGGGCCTCGCGGCCCTCGGGGGTTCGAATCCCTCCCCTTCCGCCAGACGCAACTCCAAGAATTGTCTGGGTTTTCAGCTAGAATCGCAGCCTTTTCCCATGGCACTCATCGTACAGAAATTCGGCGGCACCTCGGTCGGCTCGGTGGAGCGCATCCGCAACGTCGCGCGCCGCGTCGCCAAGTGGCAGCGCGCCGGGCACGACATCGTGGTGGTGCCTTCGGCCATGGCGGGTGAGACCAACAGGCTATTCGCGCTCGCCGCTGAAATCCAGCCGCAACCCGACCCGCGCGAGCTGGACGTCGTCGCTTCCACCGGCGAGCAGGTCAGCATCGGCCTGGTGGCGATGGCGCTGATGGCAGAGGGTGTCAAGGCGAAGAGCTATACCGGGTGGCAGGTGAAGGTGCTCTCCGACAGCGCGCACACCAAGGCGCGCATCATGTCCATCGACGACGGGCGCATCCGCAAGGATCTCGCCGAAGGCTTTGTCGTGGTGGTGGCCGGCTTCCAGGGCGTGGACGCGGAAGGCAACCTCACCACGCTGGGGCGCGGCGGCTCGGACACCTCGGCGGTGGCGCTCGCCGCGGCGCTCAAGGCCGACGAGTGCCAGATTTACACCGACGTGGACGGCGTCTACACCACGGACCCGCGCATCGTGCCGGAGGCGCGGCGCCTGCACACCATCACCTTCGAGGAAATGCTGGAGCTGGCGAGCGCCGGCTCCAAGGTGCTGCAGATCCGCTCGGTGGAATTTGCCGGCAAGTACAAGGTGCCGACGCGCGTGCTTTCCAGCCTCACCGACCCCATGCTGCCGGTGGAGCAGGAAGCGCAGGCCGGCACGCTCATCACTTTCGAGGAAGACCCGCACATGGCGATGGAAAAAGCAGTGGTTTCGGGTGTCGCGGCGCAGCGCGACGAGGCCAAGATCACGGTGCACGCCGTGCCCGACAAGCCGGGCATCGCCTACGCCATCCTCGGACCCATTGCGGATGCCAACATCAACGTCGACGTGATCGTGCAGAACGTCAGCCACGACGGCATGACCGACGTGTCCTTCACCGTCAGCCGTGGCGACCTGCCGCGGGCGATGAAGATCCTCAATGGGCAGGTGAAGCCGCACATCAAGTGCCGGGAGGTCACCGGCGACGACCGCATGGCGAAAGTGTCCATCGTCGGCATGGGCATGCGTTCGCACGCCGGCATCGCGGCGCAGATGTTCCGCACGCTGGCCGAGGAGGGGATCAACATCCAGATGATCTCGACTTCCGAGATCAAGATCTCGGTGGTGGTGGACGAGAAGTACGCCGAGCTCGCGGTGCGCGTGCTGCACAAGGCCTTCGAGCTCGATCAAGAGTAAAATCGCGGCAAGCCGGAGAGATGCCCGAGTGGCCGAAGGGGGCGCCCTGCTAAGGCGTTATACGGGCTTAAACCCGTATCGAGGGTTCGAATCCCTCTCTCTCCGCCAGATTCCCGCCTGATGCCGCAGACCTATGCCACGCTGGCGCTGAAGCGCGAGGGCGACCAGATCCTCGTGGTGACGCTCAACCGCCCCGAGGTGCTCAACGCCATCAGCACGCAGATGAGCCGCGACTGGTGCGAGCTGTTCACGCGGCTGGCCGCGGATCCGGGCGAAACGCGCTGCATCGTGCTCACCGGGGCGGGAGACCGTGCCTTCTGCGCCGGCGCCGACCTGAAGGAGCGCGATGGCATGAGCGTCGAGGTCTGGCGCGCGCAGCACGCCGTGTTCGAGCAGGGATTCACGGCGTTGATGGAGTGCCCGGTCCCGATCATCGCCGCAGTGAACGGCCACGCCTATGGCGGAGGGCTGGAAACTGCGTTGTGCTGCGACTTCATCTACGCGAGCCGCAACGCGAAGCTGGCGCTTTCAGAACTGCGCCTCGGCATCATGCCGGGCGGCGCCGGCACACAAAACCTGCCGCGCGCGGTGGGTGAGCGCCGGGCAAAGGAGTTGATCCTCACGGCCCGCGCCTTCAGCGCAGAGGAGGGGGCAGGCTGGGGATTGGTGAACCGGGTCTGCGAGCGTGGAAAAACACTATTCGATGCGCTCGATACCGCGCGGCAAATCGCGGAGAACGCCCCGCTCGCGGTGCGGCAGGCGAAGAAGTCCATCCACTACGGACTGCAGATGGACCTCCTCACCGGCTACCGCTTTGAGATCGAGGCCTACAACCGACTCGTCGACACCGAGGACCGCAGGGAAGGCGTGCGCGCGTTCAACGAGAAGCGCAAGCCTTCCTTCAAAGGTCGCTAGGCGGCCTTTTGCGCCCAGCGCTCGGGCTCGTCCCAGCCATGGTTGAGCGCAAGGCACTGGACGCAAAGGCTTTTTCCCTGATGCTGGCGCTCACCGCGCTGTGGGGATTCCAGCAGGTGGCGATCAAGCTCACCGCCCCCGACGTGTCGCTGGTGATGCAGGCCGGTATCCGCTCGGTGATCGCCACCGCGCTGCTGCTCGCCTGGGCGCAGTGGCGCGGCGCTCCGCTGTTCGGGCGCGACGGCACGCTGGGCGCCGGCATCGCCGCCGGGGTGCTGTTCGGCGGCGAGTTCGTGTTCATCTACGCCGGGCTGGAGCACACGGCGGCCTCACGCATGGTGGTGTTCATCTACCTCGCGCCGGTGCTCACTGCGCTGGGGCTGCATTGGCTGGTGCCCGGGGAAAAGCTGGTGCGGGCGCAATGGGCGGGCGTGCTGGTCGCCTTCGCCGGCATTGCGCTCGCCTTCGGCGAGGGCTTCGCGACGGCGCGCGGATCCTTGCTGGGAGATGTCTTCGGCCTGGTCGCCGCGGTCCTGTGGGCGGCGACCACCGTGCTGATCCGCGCCACCAGCCTCGCGCGCGTCAGCGCGACCAAGACGCTGTTCTACCAGATTGCGGTGTCGGCGCCGCTGCTGCTCGCGGCGTCGGTGCTGATGGGCGAGAAGGGAGTGGTGGCGCTCACGCCGCTCGCGGTCGCCAGCCTCGCCTACCAGGGTGCGATCGTCGCCTTCGCCAGCTATCTGGTGTGGTTCTGGCTGCTGACGCGCTACCTTGCGGCGCGCCTTTCCGTGTTTTCCTTCCTCACGCCGCTGTTCGGCGTGCTGTTTGGAGTGCTGATTCTCTCCGAGCCGCTCACGCCGTCCTTCGTTGGCGCGGCGCTGCTGGTGGGTGTCGGCATCGTGCTGGTCAACCGGCGTTAGACGTTGCCTCGCTCCTCAGCAGCTGCTCGAGGTTTTCGCGCTCCTTGAGCGACAGCGCGATCAGCTGGTTGACGTCCTGCCGGTACGGCGCGCTGCGTACCAGCGCCGCCTCGTCGTAGCGCCGGAATTCCTCCGCTGCGCGGCGCGCATCCTCGGCTGAGCGCCCGAGCAGTGCCAGCGCCTGCTCCGCGGCATCCAGCGCGGCGCCGAAAGTTTCCCGCACGCTGGGAACGCCCAGTTCCACGTACTCGTAGGCGTCGGTGCGGCTGCGCGCGCGTGCGAGGATCTTCAGCGCCGGAAAATGCTGCAGCGCGAGGCGCACGGCGCGCATCGCCGCCTCCGGATCGTCGATGGCCACGACAAGCAGCTGCGCCCGCGCGGCGCCCGCCGCGCGCAGCAGGTCGAGGCGGGTGGCGTCGCCGTAGTAGGCCTTCCAGCCGAAGCGGCGCACGCGCTCGATCTGCGTCGGGTCATGGTCGATGACCGTGGCATTGAGGTGCATCGTGCGCAGCACGCGCGTCACTACCTGGCCGAAACGGCCGAAGCCGGCGATGATCACGGGGTTCTGCTCGTCGATGGCGTCGGCCGGGCGCGGCTCGGAGCGCGTAAAGCGCGGCGCAAGCACCCGCTCGTAGCACATCATCAGCAGTGGCGTGCTCAGCATGGAGGCGGCGACCGCGGCATTCAGGACGTCGAGCGTCGGCCGCGCCAGCAGCTGGCCGGCCGCGCCGAACAGCACGAACGCGAACTCGCCGACCTGCGACAGGCCGAGCGCGAACAACGTCGCGTCGGCGCGCCCGCAGTAGCCGAAGGTCTTGGCGATGGGGTAGAGCACCAGGATCTTCAGCGCCACTACGCCCGCCGCGAGTCCGAGGACCAGAAGCGGCGAGCCCACGAACAGCCCCAAGTCCACCGACATGCCCACGGCGATGAAGAACAGCCCGAGCAGCAGCCCCTTGAACGGCTCGATGTCGAGTTCGAGCTCATGGCGATACTCCGATTCGGCGAGAATCACGCCCGCGAGGAAGGCGCCGAGCGCCATCGACAATCCGACCCGCTCCATCAGCGCGGCGACGCCGAGCACCAGCAGCAGCGAGAAGGCGACGAAGATCTCGCGCTGTCCGGTGCCGGCAATGACGCGCAGGAGGGGCCGCAGCGCGAATCGTCCCGCCGCGATGAGCAGCGCGATCATAGCGACGGCCCGTGCCACCGCCATCCAGTCCAGGCTGCCGCGCGACTGCTCGGGCGCGAGCAGCCCCAGGAGCAGCATCAGCGGGATCACCGCGAGGTCCTGGAACAGCAGCACGGAGAAACTGGCCTGTCCGCCCGGAGTGCCGAGCAGGTGCTTTTCCTGCAGCGTGGCGAGCGCAATGGCGGTGGAGGACATTGCGAAACCCATGCCGGCCACCAGCGCAACGATAGGCGGCGCTCCCAGTGCCCAACCGGCCGCGGTCACGGCAGCAACCGTCGCGACAACCTGCACTGCGCCCATGCCGAGGATCGGCCGGCGCATCTGCCAGAGTCGCTGCGGGTTGAGTTCCAGGCCGACGAGGAACAGCAGCATGACCACGCCGAATTCGGCGAATTGCAGAATGGCCTGGGATTCGGAAACCAGGGCGAAGCCCCACGGCCCGATGGCCATGCCGGCGCCGAGGAAGCCGAGCACCGAGCCCAGGCCGAGGCGCTTGAACAAGGGCACCGCGATCACACCGGCAGCGAGATACACCAGCGCCTGGTGCAGAAATCCGTGGTCGGGCATGCGCGACTCCCTGAAAGATGCGTGGTGGCAGCGTGCAATAATCGCGTGCGTGAGCAAGCCGGTCAACGCCCTCCAGTTCAAGCTCGGCATGCGCAGCCTGGCGCACGCGGTGAACATCCTCACCGCCGCGCACGGCGGGCACCGCTACGGCATGACCGCGACCGCGGTGTGCTCCGCGACCGCGGAGCCGCCCACGGTCCTCGTCTGTCTCAACAAGATTTCCGCGACCCACGGCGGCGTGACGCGCAGCAAGGCGTTCTGCATCAACGTGCTGCGCGCCGAGGATTCGGATCTGTCCAACCTGTTCAGCGGCGCGCTGTCGGGCGAGGGGCGTTTTAAGTCGCGCGAGTGGTCCAAGCTTGCGACCGGCTCGCCGGTCCTGCTCGATGCGCTGGTGTCCTTCGACTGCCGCGTGATCAAGAAGCTGGCGCACGGCACGCACACCATCTTCCTCGGCCAGGTGGAGCAGGTGCTGTTCGGGAAGAAAGGCCGTCCGCTGCTCTACGCGGAAGGACAGTATTCGAAGCTCGCCTCGCTGGCGCATGGCGAGCCGCTGCCCGAAGGCCTGGATTACTGGGGGTTCTAGAGCGCTTCCGGTATAATCACGCCCCTCGCGCCCGTAGCTCAGTTGGATAGAGTACTTGGCTACGAACCAAGGGGTCGTGGGTTCAAATCCTGCCGGGCGCGCCAGACAATCAAGCCTCTGCATCGCGCAGGGGCTTCATGCCGGGAGTTGCGATGCAATCCGCCCTGGAAGGTTTGCTCGTCGGCTTCGGCGTCGCGGCAGTGCTGCTGGGGTCAGAGTACCTGCTGCTGCGCAAGGACGCGGCCGAACGCGCCGCGCAATTCAAGCTGAAACCGGAATTCGATGACACGCAGCGCCGGCGTATCGTTTCGCTGGCCCGCTTCTGCGTGTTCATCCCGCCGGCGTTCGCCGCGGCATTCTGGCTCATCTTCAGCTGAGCCGTCACGGCGCGTCGCTTCCAGCCAGGGCCTGGCGCAAGCTGCGCCAAGCGCCGCCGGCGCTGCAGATTGCGGCCGCCCTGGCCACGTGCATCGCGCTATGGTTAACCGCCAATGGGCTGGTGCAGGTCGCGCGCAAGCCGACCGAGCTGTTCTTCCCCGTGAGCGGGGTGCTCTTCAAGTCGCCCGCCGAGACGTGGCGCCAGTACGAGCCGATCTTCCGCGAGCACTCGACCGCCGTCATCACGCCCGACTTCCTGGCCGCGCTCGCGCAAGTCGAGGGCGCGGGCAACCCGGTTGCCCGGACCTACTGGCGCTGGCGCCTGACCGAGGATCCCTTCGACGTGTATCGCCCTGCGTCGAGCGCGGTTGGCATGTACCAGATCACCGACGGGACATACCGCGAGGCGCGGCGCTATTGCATTCACAACCACGTCGTCGTCGAGGACGCTCCATGGTACGAGCCGAGATCGTGCTGGTTCAACACCCTGTACTTCCGCGTCGTTCCCAGCCATGCGGCCGAGATGACATCGGCATTCCTGGATCGACACGTGGCGAGGACGCTGGAGAGGCAGCGCATTGGCGCCACCACGCTCGCGCACAAGCAGGATCTGGCTGCCGTGATTCACCTGTGCGGCGTCGGCGCGGGAGAGGTTTTCGCCGGACGCGGTTTCCGCCCGACTTCCAACCAGCGCTGCGGGGGCCAGGACATTGGCGGCTATCTCGCGCGTATCAAGCAGTTCAAGCAGGCATTCCGCTCCTCGCCGAGCGCTGCGCCGACCCGACATCTGGCACAGGTCACGCTCGCGGGGTACCCTTCGGGCATCATGGAGGAAGCATGAAATCGATGATCCGCGGCCTGGCGGCCGCAGTCGCCGCGCTTTGGCTTGGCCTGGCGGCGGCGCAGCAAGCCTACCCGACCAAGCCGATCCGTTTCATCGTCACTTTCCCGCCGGGCGGCAGTTCGGACCTGATCGCGCGCGCGCTGGCGCCGGTGCTGTCCGAGCGCCTGCGCCAGCAGGTGATCGTGGAAAACCGGCCCGGCGCGGGCGGCAACATCGGCATGGAAGTCGTCGCCAAGGCGGCTCCCGACGGCTACACGATGGGACTGGGCGCGGCCGGCGCGCTCTCCGCCAACGTGAGCCTCTACCCGAAGATGCCCTACGACCCGGTGAAGGACTTCGCGCCGGTGTCAAACGTGGCCTTCGTGCCGTTCTTCCTGATCGCCAATCCGTCGCTGCCGGCGAACAACCTGCAGGAGCTGGTGGCGCTGGCGAGCGCCAAGCCGGGTGAGTTGATGCTGGGCTACGGCGGCAACGGCACCGCGATGCACCTGTCAGGCGAACTGTTCAAGCTGATGGCCAAGATCCAGCTGGTGAACGTGCCCTACAAGGGCAGCGGGCCGGCGGCGGTGGACACGATGGGCGGCCAGCTGCCGCTCGCCATGGTGGACGTGGCCTCCGCCATCACCCAGGTGAAGGCGGGCCGCCTGAAGGCGCTCGCGGTGACGACGGCCAAGCGCATCAGCGCCGCCCCCGACGTGCCCACTTTCGCCGAAGCGGGATTGCCGGGCTACGAGGCCACAGGCTGGTTCGGCGTGGTGATGCCGGCGGGCACACCTCCCAACATCGTCGGCCGCATGAACGCGGAGTTGGTCGCCGCGCTCAAGCGCCAGGAGATCCGCGAGCGCGTGATTGCCGCAGGCGCCGAGCCTTCGCCCAGCACGCCGGAGGAGTTCGGCGCGCTGATCCGCTCGGAGATCATGAAGTGGGCGGAAGTGGTGAAGGCCTCCGGCGCCAAGCTCGACTGAGCGTGGCGCGGCGCACCTGCACACTCCCGATCCTGCCATCGCGGGTCACGGTCGAGGGGCTTGACCGGGCGCCGCACCGCGCCTTCCTGCGCGCGCTCGGCGTCGCCGGCGCGGATCTCGCCAAGCCGTTCGTCGGCGTCGCCTCCACCGACGGCCGCGTCACGCCCTGCAATGCGCTGCTCGGGGAATTCGCGCGCGAGGCCTGCGCCGGCGTGCGCGAGGCGGGCGGCGTGCCCTTCGATTTCGCCTCGGTCTCGGTGGCGGACTCCATGTCGATGAACCATGCCGGCATGCGCTTTTCGCTGGTGTCGCGCGAGTTGATCGCCGACGGCGTGGAAGCGGTGGCGCGCGGCCACGCCTACGACGCCCTGGTCACCTTCGCCGGCTGCGACAAGACGCTGCCCGGGATGATGATGGCCATGGTGCGGCTCAACCTTCCCGCCGTCTTCGTATATGGTGGGGCGGCGCTGCCCGGCCGCTGGCACGGGCGCGACGTCACCGTGCTGGACACCTACGAGGCCGTAGGCGCGGTGCTGGCTGGCGACATGCCGCAGTCCGAACTGGAGGAACTGGAGCAGGTCTGCCTGCCGACGCTGGGCTCCTGCCCTGGCCAGTTCACCGCCAATACCATGGCGATGGTGTCGGAGACACTCGGGCTGGCGCTTCCCGGCACCGCCACGCTACCCGCGGTCGCCGACGGCAGGCATGCAGCGGCGCGCGAAGCGGGGGCCACCGTGATGCGACTCCTGCGCGACGGCGGGCCGCTGCCGCGCGAGCTGGTGACGCGCAAGAGCCTCGAGAACGCCAGCGCTGCGGTGGCCGCCACCGGCGGCTCGACCAACGCGGCACTGCACCTGCCGGCCATCGCGCACGAGGCCGGCATCCGTTTCGACCTGGACGACTTCGCGCGCGTCGCCAAGCGCACGCCGTTGGTCGCAGACATGAAGCCCGGCGGACGCTTTCTCGCCAAGGACCTGCATGCCGCCGGCGGCGTGTACACCGTATTGAAGGAGTTGCTGCGCCACGGCGTGCTGCACGGCGACTGCCTGACGCTGTCCGGCAAGACGCTCGAGCAGGCGCTCGCCGCTCATCCCGGCGCGGACGGCGACGTGGTGCGCCGCGAGCCAATCTCGCCGAGCGGCGGGCTGGTGGTGCTGAAGGGCAACCTCTGCCCCGACGGCGGCCTGATCAAGGTGGCGGGGCTGAAGACGCTGACCTTTGAAGGCCGGGCGCGTGTGTTCGACAGCGAGGAGGCCTGTGCGGCGGTGGTGCGTGCGCGCAAGGTCCGGCCCGGCGACGTTCTCGTCATCCGCTACGAAGGACCGCGCGGCGGGCCCGGCATGCGTGAAATGCTCGGCGTCACCGCGCTGATCTATGGCCAGGGGCTGGGTGAACAGGTCGCGCTGCTGACCGACGGGCGGTTCTCCGGTGCGACGCGCGGCATGATGATCGGCTACGTGTCGCCCGAGGCGGCGGTCGGCGGCCCGATCGCGCTGGTGCGCAACGGCGAGCGCATCACCATCGATGCCCGCAAGGCGACGGCCACGCTGCACGTACCCAAGGCCGAACTGGCGGCGCGGCGCAGGGCATGGAAAATGCCGCGGCGCGCAAGGCTTTCCGGGGTCCTGGAGAAGTACGCCAGGCTGGTCGGCCCGGCGAATCGCGGCGCGCTTACCCATTCAGGGGGCAGAAAATGAACGACAGACCTCGCCGCGGACATCGTGATGATGTGCGTCACCGACCTGCACGCCGCCGAGGCGGTGTTGCTCGGGCCCGACGGCGTCGCCGCGTGTAAGAAATTGTTTTTCCTTCGCTACAAATAATTTTCCGCGCGCATTGAATTCGCGTTGCGATCTGATTATGATGCACGCTCGTTTGCGCAAGGGGAGAGTGCGAGGCAATGCGATCCGTCACCAAAGCTGATCTCGTCGAAGCAGCCGCGCGTGCCGGCAATCTCAGCAAGTCGAGCGCCGGCGAGGCCGTGAACGCGGTGTTCGATGCGATCGTGGCGAGCGTGTCGAAGGGTAGTCGCGTCACCGTCGTCGGCTTTGGCACGTTCCTGCCGCGCAAGCGCAAGGCGCGCGCCGGGCGCAGCCCCCTGAACGGCAAGGAAATCCGCATTTCTTCCAAGACCGTGCCGGCCTTCGCCGCCGGCCAGAGCTTCAAGGACCGCGTCGCCAGCCGCTAGCGGCAGTGGACATTTCTAAGCGCTGCGAGCTTCGCCTCGCAGCCCTTTGTTTTTCCGAACATTGCAATGCACATCAAGGCTTGGCAGAATCCCGGTGGTCATGGACAACCTGCTGATCCTCACGCTCGACAGCCACGGCGTCCCGCATCGCTGGGTCAGCTGGCAGCAGGCCTGCTTCTATTACGCCAAGAACCTCGTGGCCTGGACGCTGGGCGAGCGCACTTTCACGTTCCGCGGCGGCGTCTCGCGCCTCACCGGCGAGCGCTCCAGCATCACCGCGCACTCGATCATCGCCATCCGCGGCAAGGCGCTGGCGGCCAAAGGCTTCAACCAGGTGCCGCCGCTCAACAACCGCGAGCTGTTCCGGCGCGACCGGCACACCTGCGGCTACTGCGGCGGCGAATTCAGCTACTTCCGGCTGACGCGCGACCACATCACGCCGCTGTCGCGCGGCGGGCGCGACACGTGGATGAACGTGGTCACGTCCTGCCGGCACTGCAACGGCAGCAAGCGCAACCGGCTGCCGGAGGAATCCGGCCTGCAGTTGCTCTACGCCCCTTACGTGCCGAACAAGGCGGAATACCTGATCCTCACCAACCGCCGCATCCTCGCCGACCAGATGGAGTTCCTGCGGCAGCACGTGGCGTCGCACTCGCGGTTGGTCGTCACTTCTGCCTGACTTCTGGCGTAACAGCGGTTTTCACCT
>JBGQFF010000085.1:0-11693 GCA_041496745.1 Gammaproteobacteria bacterium | reverse complement strand
CGTTGCAATCCACACCTGAGAACGCGGCTTAAAACCCGCCTGGATGCCAGGAAAACCCGTCGAGGACTTTTCCCTGCCTTCCACCGGCGGCGGCGCGTTCCGACTCTCGAGCGCCAGGGGCGGCAAGCTGGTGCTCTACTTCTACCCCAAGGACAACACCCCCGGCTGTACCACGGAGGGGATGCAGTTCCGCGACCTGCACACGGAATTCCGCAAGGCCGGCTGCGAGGTGTTCGGGGTGTCGCGCGATGCGCTGCGCTCGCACGAGAACTTCAAGGCCAAGATGAAGTTTCCCTTCGAGCTGCTCTCCGACGCCGATGAGCAGGTCTGCAGCCAGTTCGGCGTCATGAAGCTGAAGAACATGTACGGCAAAAAGGTCCGCGGCATCGAGCGCAGCACCTTCGTCATCGACGCGAAGGGGGTGCTGGCGCGCGAATGGCGCGGCGTCAAGGTGCCAGGCCACGCACAGGAGGTACTCGACTTTGTTAAGACCCTCTGATCGTCCGCTCGACCCACAACTCGAACAAGAACGGACCGCATCACCCGCAGAAGCTCCCCCCTCCATGGCGAAGAAGCCCCGCCCCGCGCAAAAGAAACCCCGCGTCACCAAGCTGTTCGTGCTCGACACGAACGTGCTGATGCACGACCCGACGAGCCTGTTCAGGTTCGAAGAGCACGACGTCTACCTGCCCATCGGCACGCTGGAGGAGCTGGACAACCACAAGCGGGGGCTGTCCGACGTGGCGCGCAACGCGCGCCAGGCGAGCCGCTTCCTCGACGAGATCGTCTCCGACTCGGTGGCCGACATCAAGGCCGGGCTGCCGATCAGGACGCGCGACAGCGAGCCCTCGGGCGGGCGCCTGTACCTGCAGACCGAAGCGATCAACGGCGAGCTGCCGCCGACCTTCGCCGCCGGCAAGACCGACAACCAGATCCTGTCGGTGGTGCGGCACCTGCAAAAGCAGTACGCGCAGCGCCCGGTGGTGCTGGTGTCGAAAGACATCAACATGCGCATCAAGGCGCGCGCCCTCGGCCTGGCGGCGGAAGACTATTTCAACGACAAGGTGCTGGAGGACACCGACGTCCTCTACACCGGGGTGCACCCGCTGCCGGCGGATTTCTGGGACAGCCACGGCCGCGACATGGAGTCCTGGAAGAAGGAAGGCCATACCTACTACCGCGTGCGCGGCCCGCTGGTGCCGCAGCTGCTGCTGAACGAGTTCGTCTACGACGACACGGGCGAGCGGCCGCTGTACGCCATGGTGCGGGAGAAGTCCGGCCGCATGGCGGTGCTGGAGACGGTGCGCGACTACAGCCACGGCAAGAACTCGGTGTGGGGCATCACGGCGCGCAACCGCGAGCAGAACTTCGCCCTCAACCTGCTGATGAACCCGGCCATCGATTTCGTCACGCTGCTCGGCCAGGCCGGCACCGGCAAGACGCTGCTCGCGCTGGCGGCCGGCCTCACGCAGGCGCTCGACCAGAAGCGCTACACCGAAATCATCATGACCAGGGTCACTGTGCCGATCGGCGAGGACATCGGCTTCCTGCCGGGCACCGAGGAAGAAAAGATGCAGCCGTGGATGGGCGCGCTGGAGGACAACCTCGATGTGCTCAACGCCTCCGACGAGTCGGGCGGCGAATGGGGCCGCGCCGCGACGCGGGATCTCGTGCGCTCGCGCATCAAAATCAAGTCGCTCAACTTCATGCGCGGCCGCACCTTCGTCAACAAGTGGCTGATCATCGACGAGGCGCAGAACCTCACGCCCAAGCAGATGAAGACGCTGGTGACGCGCGCCGGCCCGGGCACCAAGGTGGTGTGCCTGGGCAACATCGCGCAGATCGACACGCCCTACCTCACTGAAGGCTCCTCCGGCCTGACCTACGTGGTGGACCGCATGAAGGACTGGGCGCACGCCGGGCACGTGACGCTGGCGCGCGGCGAGCGCTCGCGCCTCGCCGACCACGCCGCCGAGGCGCTGTAGAATCCGCGTTTCCTCATTTTCCCGGGAGTGACCACCGTGCACCTGCTTCGCCTTGCGGCCGCATCGCTTGCCGCCCTGCTGCTCGCTTTCCCCGCCGCCGCCCAGCAAAAGCCGAAACCGAACCAGCCCTACGAGCCGCACGTCGGCCAGGCCGGCAAGGACGTGATCTGGGTGCCGACCCCGGACGAGGTGGTCGACCGCATGCTGCGCATGGCGCAGGTCACCCCGAACGATTACCTCATCGATCTGGGCGCCGGCGACGGCAAGATCGCCATCGCCGCGGCCAAGAATTTCGGCGCGCGCTCGATGGGCATCGAGTACGACCCGGACATGGCGAAGCACGCCCAGGGCAACGTGCAGAAGGCGGGCGTCGCCGGCCGGGCGCGCATCGTCCAGGGCGACATTTTCGTCACCGACTTCACCCAGGCCACGGTGATCACCATGTACCTGCTGCCGGCGCTCAACCTCAAGCTGCGCCCGCAGATCCTCGCCATGCGCCCCGGCACGCGCGTGGTGTCCCACTCCTTCACCATGGACGACTGGGAAGCCGACGAAACCTCCACCATGGACGGGCGGCGCGCCTACTTCTGGGTGGTCCCGGCGAACGTCATGGGCAGCTGGGCGCTGGAGGTGACCGGCGGCGGCGCCAGCGAGCGCATGGAGCTCACGCTGGAGCAGCGCTACCAGAAGATCGAAGGCAGCGTGGCCCTCGGCGCGGTCCAGGGCGGCCTGCGCGACGCGCGGCTGCGCGGCTTCAACATCAGCTTCGCCTACGTGGACGGGAAGGGCGTGCAGCGCGAACTGAACGGCCGCGTCAGCGGCGGCCGCATGGAAGGCGGCTTGCGCGCCGACAACGGCACGGAAGGCCGCTGGGTCGCTACGAAGAAGTAACCAGCTTCTGGTGGGTGCCGTCGCAGAACGGCTGCTTGGCGCTGTGCTTGCAGCCGCACAGCCACACCTTCTGCGCCTCGGCCACCGCAAACTTCACCGGCGTGAACGGGCCGCCCTTGTGCGAGCCGTCGCAGAACGGCTGGCGCTTGGACTGCCCGCAGGCGCACCACCAGTAGTCGCCCGGGGCGAGTTCCACCGCGTACGGCGATCTCTGCGGGATCTGCGGCTCGGCCATGGCATTGCCTCCCTGGGAATGACGGTCAGTACGACCCGGCTTCCTGGTGATTCTCGAAACGCGTGTACTGCCCGCGGAAGGTCAGCTTCACGGTGCCGATCGGGCCATTTCTCTGTTTGCCCACGATGATCTCGGCAACGCCACGCTGCTCCTCGGGAAGATCGGGTTTGTATACCACTTCCCGGTAGATGAACATTATGACATCCGCGTCCTGCTCTATGGCCCCTGATTCTCTCAAATCGGACATCACCGGCCGCCTGTCCGGCCTCTGATCTACGGCCCGATTGAGCTGCGACAGCGCGATCACCGGAACATCGAGTTCCTTTGCCATGGCCTTCAGCGAACGGGAGATTTCCGATATCTCGGTTGCCCGGTTCTCGTGGGCGCTCGGATTGCTTGAGCTCATGAGCTGAAGGTAGTCAATCACGATCAACCCGAGTTTTGAGTACTGACGCTTGAGGCGTCGCGCACGCGCCCGAACCTCAAGCGCATTCAGCGCGCCGCCCTCATCGATGTAAATCGGCGTGTCATGCAGCTTGCCAATCGCCTCCGACAATTTTGCCCACTCGTCATCATTGATGCGCCCCGTGCGCATCTTGTGCTGGTCAACTTGCGAAATTGATCCCAGAAGTCGCATCGCCAACTGCGTTCCGCTCATCTCCATGCTGAAAATCGCCACGGGAGCCCCAATGTCCACGGCGACATGCTCGGCGATATTCAGCGCAAGCGCGGTTTTCCCCATGCTCGGCCGACCGGCAATGATGACCAATTCCCCTGGCTGCAGGCCGGCCGTTATCTTGTCCAGATCTATGAAGCCGGTCGGCATCCCGGTGACGTCGGATGGATTGTCACGATGATAAAGATGGTCGATGCGCTCGAACACGCGTGCCAGCACCGGCTTTATCTCCAGCAGGCCTTGATCTTTACGCGCCCCCGACTCTGCAATCTGGAAAATCTTTGATTCGGCTTCATCAAGCATTTGCCCTGTATCTTTGCCACTCCCGCTCAATGCACTTTCTGCTATTTCAGTAGCCACCTGCGCAAGCCGTCGTTGCACCGCTCGCTCGCGAACCAGTTCTGCATAGCGCCGGATATGCAGCGCGCTTGGCGTGTTCTGGGCAAGCGACCCAAGATATGCGGCGCCGCCGGACTTGTCCTTGTCTTCGCTGGCCTCAATCGATTCTGAAACCGTCACCACGTCGGCCGGTTTGCCAACCTCGATCAGTTTGGCGATGTGCCGCCAGATTCGACGGTGATCATCGCGGTAAAAGTCCTCACCGGAAATCAGGTCGGCTACGCGATCGAAAGCCTGATTGTCGAGCAGAAGTCCGCCGAGTACTGATTGCTCGGCCTCGATGGAGTGCGGGGGTACCTTGAGGGCTAAGAGCTGCGGATCAGCAGAAGTATTGGAGCCGAACGTTGCCGTGCTCTGCTTAGCAAGCGCCATATTTCTTCCTAGACCAATGCGTCAAGAATGAATCATCACGTAGTGCGTCAGCATGTCCCATATGTGCTTGTGAAACAAGAGAAACCTGCAGAATCGTGAATTGTTATTCACGGAGAATTGTTATCCACAGAGTCGAGGCAATCCTCTTCAAAGCGACTGAAAAACAAAGGGGTCGCGCAAGCGACCCCTTGTGGATTTCCTGTGGCGAAGCTGTCAGCAGCCTGTTAGCTTTCCCCCAGCACCGACACGTTGACCGTCACCACCACGTCGGTATGCAACTGCACCTGCAGGTGGACGTCCCCGACCTGCTTGATCGGGCCGGCGGGCATGCGGATCATCGAGCGCTCCACTTCGTGGCCCTGCGCCTTCAGCGCCTCGACGATGTCGTAATTGGTTACCGAGCCGAACAGCCGCCCGTCCACCCCCGCCTTCTGCACGATCTGCAGGGTGAGCCCGTCGAGCTTGGCGCCGCGCTCCTGCGACTTGGCCAGGGTATCGGCTTGCGCCTTCTCCAGCTCCGCGCGCCGCGACTCGAAGGCCTTCAGGTTGGCCTCCGTCGCGCGCTTCGCCTTGCCCTGAGGGATGAGGAAATTGCGCGCGAAACCGTCCTTCACCTTCACCACATCGCCGAGGTTGCCCAGGTTGGCCACTTTTTCCAGAAGGATCACTTGCATGGCTCAAGTCCTCAGTGCAGGTCGGTGTAGGGCAGCAGCGCCAGGAACCTGGCGCGCTTGATCGCGGTCGACAGCTGGCGCTGGTAGTGGGCCGCGGTCCCGGTGATGCGCGCCGGGATGATCTTGCCGTTCTCGTTGACGAAATCCTTCAGCACCTCGATGTCCTTGTAGTCGATCCACTCGACCTTGTCGGCGGTGAAACGGCAGAACTTGCGGCGCCGGAACAGGGCCCGCTGCCCGCGGTCCTTCTTGTCCTTGCCGAACTTGCCTTTGCCTTTGAACTTGCCTTTGCCTCTGCGCGGCGGGGGCATGGTCACTCTCCTTCAATGAATTCGATTCGGGTGGCGTGCAGAACCAGCTTCTTCGAGCGCCGGCTCTTCGCGCACAGGAAACCTTCCACGTTCAGCGCGCGGTCCAGCTGCGCCCCGGCGAGCAGGCGCGCCTGCACGTTGAAGGCGATGGCGGGGACTTCGGCGCTCACTTGTCGTCTCGATCCGGCTTCGCTCAGTTCGGATTCGTGGCGCAGCCTGAACTCGATGGCCGGGACGCCTGCGGGCGTATGCCGCAGCGCACCGAGCTCGATCAGCCGCCCCTGGATCCTTACCTGGTTCAGGCCGCCGGCGCCTCGGCGGGCTTCACCTCGGCGGGCTTCACCTCGGCGGGCTTCGCCTCGGCGGGTCGTGGCTCGGCGCCACGCTCCATCATCGACCTGGACTTCTCCTCCTTCATCATCGGAGAAGGCGCGGTCACCGCCTTGGTCATCTTGACGATCAGGTGGCGCAGCACTGCGTCGCTGAACTTGAACGAGTGCTCCAGCTCGTTGACCGTGTCCTGGTCGCACTCGATGTTCATGAGCACGTAGTGCGCCTTGTGCACCTTCTGGATCTGGTAGGTCAGCTGGCGCCGCCCCCAGTCCTCGAGGCGGTGCACGATGCCGTTGCGCTGCGCGATGACGCCCTTGTAGCGCTCGATCATCGCCGGCACCTGCTCGCTCTGGTCCGGATGGACGATGAAACAGATTTCGTAATGCCGCATGTGGCGATTCTCCTTATGGGTGAGCTACCCGCCATGCGCATGCGGTGTAGCAAGGAAGGGCGCGGATTCTACTTGAATATCAGCCGCCTGCAAACCCCTGACCCGGCCAGCTGATTAGAACTTCGTGAAAAGCCAGTACTTCTCGTAGAGAACCTTGGCACCGTGCCACAGCAGGCTTGGCTGGTGCAACCTGACATCAGGTAACGGTTCGGCGTAGAAGTTACCGCGACCCATGCCGGCGCGACCGCTGCCGGCCTCGATAAAGCACGTACCTTCCCCCTCAAAGCGCCGCGGCTCGCCCTTGCCGGTCCACTGGCACGCGATGTTATGCGCGACAACCTCGGCCTGGCCGTGCGCGAAAACGCCCGCCTTGGGCAGCGGCCGGCCCATCTTGAGCGGAATCACCGTGATGTCGCCAACCGCATAGACGCCCGGATACTTCGTTGCGAGCGTATGGCGATCCACCGGGACCCAACCGGATTCGTTCGTGAGTCCCGCACCGGCTACTGCGGCGGGCGCGCGATGCGGAGGCACATAGACAAGCAGGTCGAAGTCCGCTGAGGCGCCGTTGGCGAATGCGATCTGTCGCGCACCCGGGGTTATCGACTTGACCTGATGCTCGGGGTGATAGCCGATGCCTTGCGCCTCGACCATCCCGCGCACGCCGGCCGACACAGTTGGGCCGGCGACCATCATCGGTCCGGGTTCGGCCGCATAGAAATCCATCGTGATCTTGTCGCGGCGCCCTCGCTTGCGCAGAAAGTCGTCGATGAGGAGAGCGGCCTCGTAAGGCCCGGCCGGGCACTTGTAGGCCGGCGTCGCAGTGACCAGCGCAAGCCGCCCGCGCTCGAAGTGCTCAAGGGCGGCGCGGATCTCCGTTGCGCCCGCGAGCGTGTAGATGCACAGCCCTGCCTCGGCAAGCCCAGGGATCGCCTGCGGCACGTATTCCGCGCCGAGTGCGACGACGATCGCATCACCGCGCACGGCCCGTTGTCCGACGTGCACCGTCCTTGCCGCGGCATCCATGGCCGTAACTTCACCGCGCACCAGTTCGATTCCAGCGCGCGTCGCATGATCGACTGGGCGCGAAATCGCCTCGGCGCTGCGCCCGCCAACCATCAGCCAGAGAAGCGACGGCGGAAACACGTGGCGCTCCTCGCGCTCGACCAACACGACTCGGTCGCTGCGCGGCAAGAGGCGGCGCAGCGTCTGTGCGGCGACCATGCCGCCGAGGCCGGCGCCCAGGACCAGCGCGGTTCGGTTCACTGCGGCGCCTTCAGAAGACAAGAACTTTGTCGGCCCAAGCGGACCATTCCGTCAACTCGTCGAGGGTGCCGCGGTGCGCACCCTGCACGAGTTCGCTGTCGCTGATGCCGCGTGCGTCCATGCAGGTGCCGCAGACGCCAACCCCGCCGCCCCGGCGCGCCACCGCGCCGAGCATGTCGCCGATGTTGTAGTAGCCCTGCGGCACCTTCTGGCCCGCCTTGGCGCAGGCCGCCGCATCGCCCAAGAGGAAGACGCGCAGTTCGCCCTCTTCCTTGAGGAGCAGGTTGCGCGCAAGCCGCAGCGCGTTGTAGCTGCGCTCGGTGCCGTAAGGCGGATCGTTCAATGTCAGAAGGTATTTCATTCCTTGCCCTCCTGCGAATTGGCAACACGGAACGGGATGCCGAGAGCGCCGAGGAACGTGGTGGACACGGCAGGGTCGGTGAACCCGGGGAACCCGATCTGCAACGCGGCCGGTCCGCCTGACGGCTCGGGCACGTAGGTGCCGAAAAGACGATCCCAGACGGAGAGGCAGAAGCCGTAGTTGCTGTTGCGCTCGGCCGCGACTACGGAGTGATGTACGCGGTGCATGTCCGGGGTCACCAGAAGCGCGCGCACGGCACCGTCGAGCTTCGCGGGAATGCGCACGTTGCCGTGGTTGAAGAGAGAAGTCAGATTGAGCAGCATTTCGAACACCAATACCGCCAGCGGCGTGGCGCCGATGACCGCGATCGCGGCGTACTTGATGAGTATCGACAGAAGGATCTCGATCGGATGGAAGCGGATTCCCGTGGTCGTATCGAAATCCGGGTCCGCGTGATGCACCTGGTGCAGACGGGCGAGCGTCGGCACGGCATGGAACAGCACGTGCTGGAGATAGATCGCGAAGTCGAGCGCGACGACCGCCACGGCGAGCGCGACCCAGCCGCCGACCCCGAAGTGATTGAGAAGGCCCCACCCGTTCGCTTGCGCAATGCCCGCCACGCCGATGGCCGTCGTGGGCAAAACTACCCGCAGCACCAGCGTATTCGCCACGGCGAGCCCGAGATTGGTTCGCCAACGCCGCCACCACGGCTCGCCCGGTGTGCGGGCGGGTGCAGCGCGCTCCCAAACCACCATCAGCACAAGCACGAGCAGGAACGCGGACACCCGGAGAAACGCCTCGTGTTCGAGAAGGTATGATTCCATTAGTATGCTAGTATTCAAGAGATCAATTGAATAATAGGAGTGTTGGCAAACTATGTCAACGGAGACGGTGAAGCGCGAGCTGTACCAATCGATTGCCAAGGTGGCGCAGGCGCTGGCAAGCGGAAATCGGCTGCAACTGCTTGAATTCATGGCGCAAGGCGAGCGTTCGGTGGATGCCCTGGCGGCGATGGCCGGGGTTACGGTGGCCAACGCCTCGCAGCACCTGCAGGCGCTCCGGCGAGCGGGCCTTGTGGCTGCGCGCAAGGAGGGCCAACGCGTCTACTACCGCGTTGCCGGCGACGACGTGGTGCGCCTTTACGACGGGCTGCGCGTGGTCGCGGAGTCGCGGCTGGCCGAGGTGCGCCAGCTGGTCAATGAGTTCCTCGGCGACCGGGGTGCGCTCGAGCCCGTGCTGGCGGAAGAGCTACTGGCGCGGGCGAAGAAGGGACTCGTCACCGTGCTCGACGTGCGACCGCGGGAGGAGTTCGAAGCAGGTCATCTTCCCGGCGCCGTGAACATTCCAATGGATAGGCTCGAGAGCGAGCTCGCGCGGCTGCCCAAGAAGCGCGAGGTGGTGGCCTATTGCCGGGGTCCGTACTGCTTGATGTCGTTCGATGCCGTGCTCAAGCTGAGGCAGCGCGGCTGGAAAGCGCGCCGCCTGAACGAGGGCTATCCGGAATGGAAGGCTGCCGGACTGCCAATAGAATCGTCGCGCTAGAGAGTCGCCGCCTCAACGACTATTTCGATGACTCCGTCAGTCGCCGCCGCACTGAATCAAATAGACAGATACCTGCCGCCACCGAGACGTTGAGGCCGCCCACCTCGCCGGCCATCGGGATGCGCACCAGCAGGTCGCATTTCTCTCGCGTCAGCCGGCGCATGCCCTCGCCTTCGGCGCCCAGCACCCAGGCGATGGCCTCCGGCAGGTTGGCCTTGTACAGCGACTGCTCCGCCCGTTCGTCGGTCCCCACCACCCAGATTTCCCGCTCCTTCAGCTCGTCGATGGTGCGGGCGAGGTTGGTGACCATGATGTAGGGCGTTGATTCGGCTGCTCCGCTTGCCACTTTCGAGACCGCGGCGCTGATTCCTGCCGCCCGGTCCTTGGGCGCCACCACCGCGTGCACGCCGGCAGCGTTCGCCACGCGCAGGCAGGCTCCGAGGTTGTGGGGATCGGTCACGCCATCCAATAACAATAGCAACGGCGGCCCCTGCACCTGCTCCAGGATCTCGTCCAGGCTGTGGCTGAGACTCTTGATCTCAACGCGCGCCACCACACCCTGATGCCTGCCGCCGCCGTAGAAGCCGTCCAGCCGCTTGGTGGGCACCTTCATCAGCTTGACGCCGGCGCGCTCGGCGACCGCCGCCAGGTCCTTGATGCGGCCGTCGTGTCTCGTCTCGTCGAGAAAAATCTCGACCACCGACTTCGGGTCCGCCCTGAGCCGCGCCAGCACCGCGTGAAAGCCAAACACCACCCTCGGTTCGCGCTCGCGCTTCACGCCGGCACGAAATCGATCTTGCGGCTGTCCAGGTCCACCCGCACCAGCTTCACCTTCATGCGGTCGGCGAGCCGGTATCGCTTCTTGGTGCGCTCTCCCATCAGCATGTGGCGCGCGGCGTCGAACTGGAAGTAGTCGCGCCCCAGCTCGGAGATGTGCACCAAGCCATCCACGAAATACTTGTCCAGCGTGACGAACAGGCCGAACGGCGTCACCCCGGTGATGGCGCCTTCGAACACCCCGCCGACGTGATCCTGCATGTAGTGGCACTTGAGCCAGCTCTCCACGTCGCGGCTGGCGTCGTCGGCGCGGCGCTCGGTCTCCGAGCAGTGCCGGCCGAGCTCGGCCCAGTCCACTCCCTCGACCCGGCGCCCGGCGAGCGCCGCCTTGATCGCGCGGTGCACCAGCAGGTCCGGGTAGCGCCGGATCGGCGAGGTGAAATGCACGTAGGCGTCGAAGGCGAGGCCGAAGTGGCCGAGGTTCTCCGGCGTATAGATCGCCTGCTTGAGCGAGCGCAGCAGGATCGTCTGCAGCAGCGCGAAATCGGGCCGCGCCTTGATGCGCTCGAGTAGCTGCGCGTAGTCCTTGGGCGCCGGTTTGTCGCCGCCGGGCAGCTGCAGCCCGAGCTCGGCGAGGAATTCGCGCAGCGCGCCGACCCGGTCCGGCGCCGGCGCGTCGTGCACGCGGTACAGCGCCGGCTGGCCGCGCGCGGCGAGGAACTCGCCGGCGCAGACGTTGGCCGCCAGCATGCACTCCTCGATCAGGCGGTGCGCGTCGTTGCGCGGCTCGGCGTAGATGCGCTTGATCTTGCCAGCCGCGTCGAATTCCATCCTGGTTTCCACGGTTTCGAAGTCGATCGCGCCGCGCCGGCCGCGCGCCGCGTACAGCACATGGAACAGTTCGTACAGCGTGGCGAGGTGTGCCGGCGCCTTGCCCGCCGAGAGCTTCGCCCACACTTCGGTGTAGGTAAGGCGCGCGTGCGAGCGGAATACCGCGGGGTAGAATTCGTAGCGCGCCATCGTGCCCGCGGGCGTGATGGCCATCTCGCACACCATCGCCAGCCGGTCCACTTCCGGGTTGAGCGAGCACAGCCCGTTGGACAGTTTCTCCGGCAGCATCGGCAGCACGCGGCGCGGGAAGTACACCGAGGTGCCGCGTGCGCGCGCATCCTGGTCCAGCGCGTCGCCGTCGCACACGTAGTGGCTGACGTCGGCGATCGCCACCCACAGGCGAAAGCCCTTGCCCTCGCGCACCGCGACCACCGCGTCGTCGAAGTCCTTCGCCGTCTCGCCGTCGATGGTGACGAAGTGCAGATCGCGCAGGTCGCGCCGGCCTCTACTGTCCTCCTCGCGCACCGTCTCGGGCAGGGCGCGCGCCAGCGCTTCGGCGCGCTTGGAGAACTCGTGCGGCAGGTCGAACTTGCGCAGCGCGATCTCGATCTCCATGCCCGGATCGGCGTAATTGCCGAGCACCTCGGCG